>JAQGMV010000198.1 GCA_028292225.1 Betaproteobacteria bacterium | reverse complement strand
GTTCAGGAGCGGCGGCGGATCAGCACGCGCTTGGGAAGGTCGACACTCACCGGGCGCTCGCTCCCGCTCTTGCCGGGAGCCTTCGCCGCGGCCGCCGCGTGTATCGCGTCGACCTCACCCGAGATTCGCACGAGTTCTTCACGCATGGCCTCGGGCACGTCGAGCGCCGCGATGCGCTTCAATCGCGATTGCGTCGGTGCGTCGACGGGAATGCCGGTGAGGTACAGCAGGAGATCTTCAGTCGAGTAGTTATTCCTGCGCGCGCTTTTGAAGTCGGAAGGAAGGCCGGGCAATATCGGCCCCGCGCCCGGATACAACACGCGCAATGCGAACCCGAGGCAACTCACGCACATCTGATTCGACGGTGCTTCCTCGTCGCAGTACGGAGTCTTCTCATCGAGCCACCACTTCACGCGTGAGGAGAGCGCATCCTGCAGCACGCGCATCGATCTCTCGTCGGGGAAGGGGCGGATGCCGTAGAGATGCTCGACTTCGTACGCGGTGCCGCTCGTTGCCGTCATCGATCCGCGCTGAATGAACGGCGACACCACCACACCGATTCCCGGGAACGACCACGCGATTCTGTCGCCGGGAAGCTCGATGCCGACCTGGCTCTCGGGCTCGCCGTCAGGGCCGGTGATCACGAAGTAGTGCACATAGCCCGCCTGGCTCGGCGCAGTGCCGGATACCGTGACTACGGGGGCCGTCGCCCGAGACACTGTGCGCGCGGTGGACGGTTGCGCGCGACTGCCGCTGCGCGCGTTCTTTACCGTAGCGCTCGCGACGACGAGCACATCCGATTGCGGCGCAGCGTTGGCGAAAGCACTCCCTGCGGGCACGAGAGTGGCGGCGGCTGCGATAGTTATCGCGAGCGCGCTGGTGAATGCGGCAAGTGCGCGGGCGATCATCGGTTGGTGGCTGTTCGGGCTCATCGTCGGTGTTCTTCTTTGAGGGCGAAACGTTATCACGCGGCCTCGCGCCAGGCGAGGCTGCGTCGGATGCGATGAGCAAAAAAAAGCCCACGGCTGGAAAAGCCATGGACTTCGTGCTGGTGGGGCGGCGGCTATCGAATTTACCTGCACCTCATCAATGCGTTTCGATGCAGCGGCCTCAGTGGGCTTGTCCTCGAAGCCGACCCGCAGCGGACCTTCAGGTAAAACCCGGGAGCGCCGGTTTGAAGCAGCTCCGGCTCCGAGGCGCCGTTCGGGTGATGCTTCGGGATTCCGCCGGCAGCGCGTGGGTCATGGCGCCGAGTTCAGCGTGCTATCATTTCTTCAGTCATAGTCTTGCAGCACAACCTCCCTCGATCGTCATCCGGCGCAGTTTCCGCCGGCGCGGCGTCCCAATCTCGGCAAAGGAATTCTCGTGGCAATAACTGGATCCGAACTTGTCGCGCAGGCGCTTCAGCGCCAGGGCGTCGACACATTCTTCTTCCTGATGGGCGCACCGATGCTGGGCGCTGAGAAGGCTTGCATCAACTCCGGCATGCGAGGGATCGACGTCCGCCACGAGCAGGCCGCTGCGATGATGGCGAACGCGTACGCGCGCGTCTCGAACAAGGCCGGCGTTTGCATGGCGTGCTCGGGTCCGGGGACGATCAACCTCGGCACCGGAATGGCGCACGCGCTCGTCGACTGCGCGCCCGTCGTCGCACTCGGCGGCTCGAGCCCGTGGAATGAGTGGGGCACCGGCGCGTTCCAGGAGATCGATCAGGTCGCGATCATGAAGCCGCTCACGAAGTGGGCCGAGCGAGTGTACGAGACACGCCGCATCCCCGAGCTCATCGACCTCGCGTTTCGCAACGCGTGGTCCGGAAAACCGGGACCCGTGTACCTCGATCTTCCGGGCGACGTGCTGTTCGCTTCGATCGATGAGTCCACGGTGGTATGGCCACGCGTGGACGGGCCCGCGCGCGCCCGTCCGGCGGCGGAGCCGACCGCGATTGAATCTGCGGTCGCGCTGCTCGCAGCGGCGAAGCGGCCGGTGGTGATCTCCGGAAGCGGTGTGATCTGGTCGCAGGCTGGCGACGAGCTCAAGCACTGGCTCGAGACGACGGGCATGCCGCTCTACACGACGCCGCAGGGCCGCGGCGTTATTCCTGAAGATCACCCGCTCTCGTTTCCGAACGCCCGCAGCTCGGCTCTCAAGGAAGCGGACGTGGTGCTCGTCGTCGGGACGCGTCTGAATTACGTGTTCGGGCATCTGCGCCCGCCGCGCTTCAATGCAGACGCGAAAATCATCCGCATCGACATCGATCCGGGTGAAATGGCAGCAAGCCAACGCATCGATGTGCCGCTCGTTGGCGACGTGCAGACGGTGCTGAAGCAGCTTACGGTCACAGCCAAGGACCGCGTTCGCGCCAGCGGTTACGGCGAATGGCGGGAGCGCCTCAGGAAGACGAATACAGAGAAAGCCGCCGCGGCGGAAAAAGAGCTTTCGAACAACGAGACGCCGATCCACCCGCTGCGCCTCTGCAAGGAGATTCGTGACTTCCTGAAGCGCGACGCGATCCTCTCGGTTGACGGCCAGGAGATCCTCAACTACGGGCGTCAGACGATTCCCACGCACGTGCTGGGTCACCGGTTGAATTCCGGCGTCTTCGGGACTATGGGCGTAGGCCTGCCGTTCGGTCTGGGCGCAAAGGTCGCGAAGCCTGACGCGCAGGTGGTGGTGCTACACGGCGACGGTTCCCTCGGCATGAACGGCCTGGAGCTGGATACCGCCGTTCGCCACAACATTCCGGTGCTGGTGGTCGTGAGCCTGAACGGCGGCTGGACCGGAGACCCCAAGAAGGAAAAGCCCGGACGCGACCTCGGCTACACGCGCTATGACCGCGTCGCCGCGGCGCTCGGCTGTCACAGCGAGTACGTGGAAAAGCCGGAAGACATCCGACCCGCGCTCGAACGCGCGCAGCGGGCAGTCGATGCCGGTCAGCCGGCGCTGGTCAACGTCGTCACCGACTACCGCGCCCGGGCGACTACGGTTAAATTCTCGGCGAGCAGCACCTAACGCCGAACCGGCCGGCGCTTCAGGCGTCGGCCAGGATCATCCGCGCGTCGGCGATCGTGTAACCGGAGGCGTGCGCGATCACCGGGTTCAGGTCGATCTCGACGAGCTCGGGATGAGCGGAA
The DNA here is from genome assembly GCA_028292225.1 of Betaproteobacteria bacterium. Taxonomy (GTDB): domain Bacteria; phylum Pseudomonadota; class Gammaproteobacteria; order Burkholderiales; family SG8-41; genus JAQGMV01. The sequence continues at coordinate 3,523 of JAQGMV010000198.1, read as the reverse complement.
GAAAGCGTGCTCACCTCGAGAATGAGCTGAGTGAGCGCAGCCTTGTCGACCACCGGAAATCCGCGCGCGCCTTCGAGCATCTTTTTGTAACGAAGCTCGGAGAACATCTCCCGCACATCCGACTCCGTGACCGGTACGGCTCGAAACACGACGTCGCGGATCACTTCCACGAATACGCCTCCGAGGCCGAACATCAGCATAGGCCCGAATTGCGGGTCCTGGATCACGCCGACGATCACCTCCACGCCCTTTGCCGCCATCGGCGCCGCAAGCACGCCGGTGATCTCGGCCTGCGGCAGGTCACGCTCGATGCTGGACGTGATCTCCGCGATCGCGCTTTTAACTGCGTCAAGGCCGGCGACATTGAGCTTGACTCCGCCGGCGTCGGATTTGTGCAGCACATCCTTCGAGACGATCTTCAGCGCGAGTGGTCCGCTGCCGAGCTTCGCCACGACATTCGCCGCGTCGTCCGCAGTTCGCGCAAGCACTGTCTGCGGCACCTCGATACCGTAGCTGCCAAGGAGTTCCCGCGCTTCGGTCTCGAGCAGGCACGTGCGCCCGGCGCGACGCGCACCGTCGACGATGGCCGTCGCCGCAGCCTGCGCGTTCACCCCTCCTGAGGTTGCAGCCGCCCGCGTCAGACGCTGTTTGGCTGCGCTGTAGTCGGCAAGCGAAACGAGGCACTGCACTGCCGTCTCGATGTCGCGGTAGAACGGCACGCCCGCATTGCGAAGAATGTCGAGGGCGTTCGTGCGGAACCGCGCGTAGTGCGTCTGCACGACGATCGCCTTGCCGTGCTGCTTCATCATCTCGGCGACTTCGACGCAATAGCGGTTCTCCGTTTCCGCGACGGACTCGCCGTAGCGCGTCGTGTAGCCGCCGAAGTAGCCCACCATCAGGAGCGCATCGACGTTCGGGTCTTCGAGGATCGCGCGACCGCACAGGCCATAGTACTCGGCACGCGGATCGGTACCGCCGCCCGCGTCCACCGGATTCGATAGCGCCGATGCATTCGGCACGATCGCCTTGAGCTTCTTCTGTGTTTCTTCCGTGAGCTGTGCGAGCACCATGCCCTTCTCGGCGAGCGCTTCGGCCGCCATCGTAATCGGGCCGCCGCCTTCGGACAGGACCGCAACGCGACGCGTCGGCATCGGCGGCAGGATGGCGAGCGCTTCGGCCACCGGATACAGATGGTGCGATTCGGTGACCAGAACGATGCCGGCCTGACGCAATGCGCCGCTCGCGACCACGTAGTCCCCCGCAAGCGAGCCGCTGTGCGATTTCGCTGCACCCCGGCCTTCCGCGGTTCGGCCCGCTTTGTACATTACGATCGGCTTGAGCGGCGTTACTTTGCGCGCCGCTTCCAGGTATGCACGCCCGTTCTTGAAGCCCTCGACATAGGAAATGATGGCCTTGGTGTCCGGGTCTTCGCCGAGCGCTTCGAGGTACTCGTGGAACTGCAGGTCCGCCTGGTTACCGACCGAGAGCATCGTGCTGTAGCCGATGTAGCGATGATTTTGCGCCTCGGTAACCAGCGATAACGCCACGTTCGCGGAATTCGAGAGCACTGCTATCGGCCCGCGCGGAATATCGAACCAGCCGATGGCATTGCAGGCGTAGCGCGCGCTGAACAATCCGTTGGTGTTGGGGCCGATGAGCCGCACGCCGTACTGGCGCGCAACGGCCGCCGTCTCCGCCTCGAGCTTCGCACCTTCTTCGCTCGCTTCACTGAAGCCGCCGGCAAGCAACAGCGCGCCCTTTACACCTTTCTCGCCGCATTGGCGCACGACATCCGGCGTGATCCGCGCGGGCGTGCACACGAGCGCGAGATCGATCTCGTACGGTACATCCTGCAGCCGCGGATAGCAGTCAAGGCCGAGGATTTTCTTTTCCTTGGGATTGATCGGGATGATCCGGCCCTGATACTTGTCGGCCTGCAACGTCGCGATCGCGCGGTAGCCGCGTTTCTCGGGATCGTTCGATGCACCCACGACGGCCAGCGTGCGGGGATTCAGAATCGTGTCGAGCTTGGATGGCATGGGATTACCTGTCTTCAGAGGCTGAATTCGTGGGCGTCGATTCACTCAACGAACGCGCATCGCGCGGACGCCGGCGGCCGGAGTCGACCGGTGAAATCTCGAACGCTGTTTGATCCTTCTCGAACTGGGCGCGCTTGTCGGCTTCTGCGCCGCAGCCGACACCCGCGAATCGTGACGGAGAGCGCAACCTCGGGATGGTGCACGGCAACGCTGCAGCGCAGCGTTGCCCTCCATGGAGAGGCCGACGATGTGCGCCCTCGCGACCCCAAGATGCTTCAGGAGGTTGATAATGTCTTCGGTCGCATGCACCTGCGAGTACAGCTTTACCCCGCGCGAAAGCGCAAAAGCCATGTCACTGCCTCCAGACGGATCGTGATTGAACGCTTGTCGGCGGCCGTATGCTGCGCACGGCGCCCTCGGAGACTTGCAAAACAATTCGAGATGAAGCGTGGTGTCAGAAGTCTAGCACGCGATCTCAGCTGGAATGAAACGTGCCTGCAGGGAGCACCGCTGTTACTTTCATCGCCGGCCGATCGCGGTCAACTCCGAGGGGAAAAATAGATGTCTGTTCGCAAGCTGTTCTGTTGCACGCTGCTTATCTTCGGTTTCGCGGGCTTTGGATTTTCACAAACCTACCCGTCCAAACCGGTGCGCGTGATCGTCGGTTATGCACCAGGAGGGAGCGTGGACACGACTGCGCGAATATTTGCTCCGAAGATGTCCGAGTACATGGGCCAGCAGTTCGTTGTCGAGAACAGACCGGGCGCTGCGAGCAACATTGCAGGCGAGTTCGTCGCCAAAGCTGCGCCCGATGGCTACACGTTGCTCTGGAGCAGCGGACCTGCCTTGGGCACCAACATGGCTTTCTATCAGAAGATGACTTTCAATCCGCTAAAGGATTTCACGCCGATCGCGCTTCTTGTCTATCAGGGCAACGGCTTTGTCGTGAATCCGCGCGTGCCGGCGAAGACGGTGAAGGAGTTCATCGCTCTTGCGAAAACGAGACCGGGTCAACTCAACTACGGATCGGCCGGCAGCGGATCGTCTCAGCACATGACTGCCGAGCTCTTCAGCAAGATGACGGGCGTCAAGATGGAAGGCGTCGCGTACAAGGGCGGCGGGCCCGCCATGGTGGATCTGGTCGGCGGTCAGATCGATCTGCTCTTCTCGCCGCTGCCCGAAGTCATTCCGTTCGTCCAGGCCGGCAGGGTGCGCCCTGTCGCCGTCACCGGCGCGAAACGCTCACCTGCACTTCCCGACGTGCCGACCATCGGTGAGTCCGTACCGGGTTTTGCGTTCGAAGGCTTCATCGGCGTCGCCGGACCTGCCAACATGTCTCACGAAATCGTTGCGCGCCTGAACGCGGCGTACAACAAGGCGCTGCAGGACCCGGACGTAAAAAAACGGCTGCTCGATCTCGGGCTGGGCATTGCCGGCGGCACACCCGAGCAGCTTCACGCTCACATGAAGGAGCAGACGGCTCA
>JAQGMV010000197.1 GCA_028292225.1 Betaproteobacteria bacterium | reverse complement strand
CGTGGAGCGGGGCTGCGCGCAAGATGGCGGTCATCGCAGGGCCGGCGCTCGGCGGCCTCATCTATATGTTCGGCGGCGGCTATGTGTACGTGCTCAGTGCGATCTTCTTCGTCGTGTCGGGGATTTTGCTGATAGGAGTTCGACCCCCGATCAAAACGGGGACAGACCCCATGAAACAAGACCAGGCAAAACCGGGGTCAGTACCCACCCTTCAGACCATGTTCGGCGGCATCGCCTATATCCGCCGGAACCGCGTCGTGCTCGGCGCGATCTCGCTCGACCTTTTCGCGACGCTGCTCGGCGGGACGACCGCGCTGCTGCCGATTTACGCGCGCGACATCCTCGAGACCGGGCCTACAGGACTGGGAATGTTGCGCGCAGCGCCGGCGGTGGGCGCGCTCGTCGTCTCGATCCTGCTCGTGCGCGCGCCGCTCAGTCGTAACGTCGGGCGCACGATGTTCGCGTGCGTCGCCATCTTCGGGGTTTGCACGATCATCTTCGGTGTGTCGCGCTCGTTCGCGCTCTCGCTGGCGGCGCTGTGCGTGCTCGGCGCGGCGGACATGATCAGCGTGGTCATACGCTCCTCGCTGATCCAGCTCGAGACGCCCGACCACATGCGGGGGCGGGTGAGCGCGGTCAACTCGATGTTCACGAGCACGTCGAACCAGCTCGGGCAGTTCGAGTCGGGTGTGGCGGCGGCGCTTTTCGGGACGATGCCCGCGGTGGTGATCGGCGGCATCGGTACGCTGATCGTGGTGGGGCTGTGGATGCGCTGGTTCCCCGGTCTTTACCAGCGCGACGGGCTGACCTCCCGAATCGGAGTCTGACGAGGCGCGGAGCCTGGTTTTAACGACGGGAGTCGGTTTATCGGTAGATAGCCTAAGGGCGGAGGCCTACGGGTGAAAGCTCCGGTTTCCCCCGTTCGTTCACCGCGCGAACGCGATCACCCAGCGCACCTAGCTGATTGCGTTGTGACGGGGAAAATAGCTGAAGCTGAACGGCGTGCCGTTAGCGCCGCTCGGGTCCGCGACGATGATCACCTCGACAGCAAAGCGCGTCTCGCGCTTAGCGTCGGTGCCGAGCACATCGTTGTATTCGGCTTTGCCGTAGAGCACCGCTTTGCGCGTTCCTGTCTGCAGATGCAGCACGTCGGCCTGCGCCACGAACAGGGTGCCCGAAGTGACGGTGGAGTGGGAGCCGAGCTCGCCTCCGGCGAAATCCGCCATCACCGGCGGTGCGAAGTCGAAATCGCCGGGGATCTCGTGGTCGAACTGACGCAGCGCCGCCCAGTAGCGAAAGCCGCGGGTCGGGGTCGCGCCGGAGTTCTGCCACACGACCTGGAACACCCAGCCGTGCAGGAAGCTCTTCTCGTCCTTGACCGGGCCTTGCAGAAACTCCTTTACGGTCACATAAGGCCTGAGCTGCCGGGCCGCGGTGTCCTGCAATACCTGCGCTGACTTTTCAGCGGCTTCGGCGCTGCGCTTCGCGGCTTCGGCCGCGCGCTCGCTCGCTTCGATCGCACGGCGGTTCGCATCGGCGTGACTCTGTGCAGTGGAGGCCGCGCGCCGCGTCGCAGCCGAGAGGCGCCACGCGAAGATCGCAACGAACAGAGTAAACAGGGCGATCAGCACGTCGGTCAGCTTCAGGCCCCGCAATGCGTCCGCAACAGCATCGGGCTGCGAGGTCTTTGCGGGGGGCACGGCCGACGGCGCCGGTGACGCAGGAGGCGGCAGCGCGACCGGTTTGTCAGCAGGCGGCGCTGCGGCAGGAGGAGGGGCTGTCGGCGCAGGCGCTGCGCTCAGTGCGTGAGTGGCCGCTTCCGCAGGCGGTGTTGCCGCAGCCGGGGCTGCCGTCGCTGCCGCAGCCGCCGTCGGCACCGATTTCGGCGCAGCCTTCTCGTCTTTGCGCGGTTCCTCCGGTTTGAATACGTTCAGCGGCTCGGGAGCCGCGGCAGGCGCGGCTTTGGTCGCCGCACCTGCCAGCGCAGGCGCGAGCGTCGCGCACAAGACGACCGCCCCCCAAAATCGGGGACAGACCCCGATTTTCACTCGGCGGAAATCGGGGTCTGTCCCCGATTTCGGGGGCCGGGAGGAGGCGGCAGAGAACGGTTTGTTATTCATCATTTTTGCATTCATCAGTCCGCGTTAAGAAACAGGCATGCCGTTGCGCAGCAGGTCGCGCGCGATGAACCAGCGATGCACTTCGCTCGGTCCTTCGAAGATGCGCCAGACGCGGCATGCGCGCGCCATGTATTCGAGCGGCATGTCCTTGCTCATGCCCATGCCGCCGAAAAGCTGCATGGCGCGGTCGACGACGCGTCCGACCATCTCGCTGCCCTGGAGCTTGACCATCGCGGCGTCGCGCCGCCAGTCCTGGCCTCCCTGGTCCATCTTCCACGCGAGGCGCCACGTGATCCAGCGCACCATCTCCATCTCCTGGAAGCTGTCGGCGATCCACCACTGCACCTGCTGGCGATCGGCCAGGGGCGCACCGAAAGTCTTGCGCTCATTCGCCTGCGGGATCATGAGCGCCATGCAGCGCCGGGCGTAACCGAGCGAGCGGCACGCGATCTCCATGCGCCGCACTCCGAGCCGGTTCTGCATGGGCGCGAAACCGTTGCCGATCTCGCCGAGCACCTGATCGTCGGGGACTTCGACGTCGTCGAAGAACATGGCATAAGGTGCGTGCTCGCCGATCGTGCTGAATACCGACGGGATCGACATGCCTTTGGTGTCTTTGTCGACGATGAACGCGGTGATGCCGCCGCGCGAGCCTTTCTTCGGATCGGTCACCGCCATGACGATGATGAAATCGGCGCGCCGCGCGCCGCTGATGAATATCTTCTGGCCGTTGAGGATCCACTTGCCGTTCCGGTACTCGGCGCGCATCTGCATCGCCGCGGGGTCCGACCCCGCCGCAGGCTCGGTGATCGCGATCGCGCTCTTCTTCTCGCCGGTCGCATAAGGGATGAAGTACT
>JAQGMV010000167.1 GCA_028292225.1 Betaproteobacteria bacterium | reverse complement strand
CCGTACCTCGTCGCGCAGGTCCGCACCCGCGTCGATGGCATCGTGCTCAAGCGCGATTTCACGGAAGGCGCCGACGTAAAAGCGGGGCAGCGCCTCTACCAGATCGATCCGGCTCCGTTCCGGGCGGCGCTGGACAGTGCGATGGGCGCGTTGCAGAAGTCACAGGCGAATCTGGTCGCGATGAACGCGCAGGAGGAGCGCTACAAGCAGCTCGTCGCCGGCAATGCGGTCAGCAAACAGGAGTACGACAACGCAGTCTCCACACAGGGTCAGGCTGCCGCCGATGTCGTGTTCGGCAAGGCGGGTGTGGAAACGGCGAAGATCAATCTCGGCTATACCAGCGTCGTCTCGCCCATCACCGGTCGCACCGGTCCCTCGGTCGTCACCCAGGGTGCGTTCGTGCAGGCAAGCGCCGCGACTCTTCTCACCACCGTACAGCAGATCGACCCGATCTATGTGGATCTGAACCAGTCGAGCATCCAGGGCCTGCAGCTGCGCCGCGATGTTGCAAGCGGCAAGGTCAAACTGAACGGCCCCGCGCAAGCCAAAGTCACGCTGTTCATGGAAGACGGAACCCGGTATCCGCGCCCGGGCACCCTGCAGTTCACGGACATCACCGTCGACCAGAATACCGGTTCGGTCACCGTGCGCGCGCTTTTCCGGAATCCGGGCTATGTGCTGCTGCCCGGCATGTTCGTGCGCGCCCGCATCGAGGAAGGCGTCGACGAAAACGCACTGCTCGTGCCGCAGGTGGGCGTGACCCACAATCCGCAGGGACAGCCCACCGCGCTCGTCGTCGGAGCCGACGGCAAAGTCGCGCTGCGCACGATCCAGGCGACACGCACATTCGGGGATAAATGGGTCGTGGACGGTGGGCTGAATGCCGGCGATCGAGTCATCGTCTCCGGTACTCAAAAAGCGCAGCCCGGAATGACGGTGCGCACCGTCGACGCGGCCGTGAAACCGCTGGCCCAGGCGAACTAGAACGAAGCCCGGCAAATACCCGGCACGACACCCCGTCATTCCGGACCAGCCCCGCAAGGGCGCGATCCGGAATCGATTGATCACTGACAGGTTCGAAAACGGATCCCGGCCAGCGCCGGGATGACGTGATTCATCAACTGCGCGACACGATAACTGAAAGGCACGTATGGCGAAATTTTTCATCGACCGGCCGATCTTCGCGATCGTCATTGCGCTCCTCATCATGATCGCGGGAGGCCTGTCTATCCTGTCGCTGCCGATCGAGCAATATCCGCCGGTGGCGCCGCCCACCGTGCAGATCAGCACGACCTATCCGGGCGCCTCGGCGACCACGGTGCAGGACACCGTGGTGCAGGTCATCGAGCAACAGATGAGCGGGCTGGACAACCTGCTCTACATGTCCTCGACCAGCGATGACACCGGGCAATCGACTACCACGCTGACTTTCGCAGCCGGGACCAATCCGGACGTCGCCCAGGTGCAGGTGCAAAACAAGCTGCAGCTCGCGACCCCCAATCTGCCGCAGCAGGTCCAGCAGTCCGGCATCCGCGTCACCAAGTCCACGAGCTCGTTCCTGATGGTGGTGGGGTTCGTGTCCACCGACAACAGCATGAGCAAGTTCGACATCGCGAACTACCTCGTGTCCAACCTCCAGGATCCGATCAGCCGGGTCAACGGCGTCGGCAACTTCAATGTGTTCGGCTCGCAGTACGCGATGCGCATCTGGCTCGATCCGAACAAGCTCAACAGCTTCGCCCTTGCGCCGCTCGACGTGACTGCGGCGCTGCAGGCGCAGAACGTGCAGATCTCCGGCGGCCAGCTCGGCGGCACGCCCGCCGTCCAGAACCAGCAGCTCACCGCGGCGATCACCGAGGCGACGCTGCGGCGCACGCCGGAGCAGTTCGGCAACATCCTGTTGAAGGTCCTGCCCGACGGCTCGCAGGTCCGCCTGCGCGACGTCGCCCGTATTGCGCTCGGGGCGGAAAGCTTCAACGTCGATACCAAGTACAACGGGCAGCCTGCGTCGGCCATCGGCATCCAGCTGGCGACGGGGGCGAATGCGCTCAAAACCGCCACGGCCATCCGCGCCCGCCTCGCGCAACTCCAGCCCTATTTCCCGCACGGCTTGCAGATCGTCTACCCGAACGACACGACGCCTTTCATCAAGATCTCGATCCAGGAAGTGGTCAAGACGCTGCTCGAAGGCATCGCGCTGGTGTTCCTGGTGATGTTCCTCTTCCTGCAGAACATCCGCGCCACGATCATTCCCTCGATTGCGGTTCCCGTGGTGTTGCTGGGGACTTTCGGCGTGATGGCCGCGCTGGGCTTCACGATCAACGCCCTGTCGATGTTCGGCCTGGTGCTGGCGATCGGGCTGCTCGTCGACGACGCCATCGTGGTGGTGGAGAACGTCGAGCGCGTCATGGAGGAGGAGGGACTCTCGCCGCTGGAAGCGACCCGCAAGGCGATGGGGCAGATCACCGGCGCCCTCATCGGTGTCGCGATGGTGCTGTCCGCGGTGTTCGTGCCTGTCGCGTTCTCGAGCGGAACTGTGGGCGCCATCTATCGCGAGTTCTCGCTCACGATCGTCGCGGCGATGCTGCTGTCGGTAATCGTCGCGCTGTCGCTGACGCCTGCGCTGTGCGCAACGATCCTCAAGCCGCCGCGTGAGCGCCACGCGCAGAAGAAAGGTTTCTTCGGCTGGTTCAACCGCCGCTTCGACAGCGGGCGCGACAAGTACGTGCAGGGCGTGCGCCATGTCATCGCGCGGTTCGGCCGATGGCTGCTGGTCTACGCCGCCGTCGTCGGCGCGGTTGCGTGGATGTTCGTCAATCTGCCCACGTCCTTCCTGCCGAACGAGGATCAGGGATATCTCTTCGTCCAGGTGCAGACCCCGCCCGGCGCCACGCAGGAGCGCACCGGACATGCGCTCGACGACGTCAGCACCTATCTGCTGAAGCAGGAATCGAACATGGTCGGCGCCACGTTTATCGTGAACGGGTTCAATTTCGCCGGCCGCGGGCAGAACCAGGGCCAGGTGTTCGTGCAGCTGAAGGACTGGAGCCAGCGCACGTCGAAGGACCTCACGGTGCAGGCGCTGATCGGCCGCCTGACGCAGCACTTCGGCTCGTACAAGGACGCGATCATCACGCCCATCAATCCGCCCCCGATCCGCGGCCTGGGCACCTCCGCCGGCTTCGACTTCGAGCTCGAGGATCGCGGCGGCCTCGGTCACGACAAGCTGATGCAGGCGCGCAGCCAGCTGCTCTCGCTCGCCGCGCAGGATCCGGGGCTCGCTCAGGTGCGCCCCAACGGACAGGACGACAACCCGACGTTCAGGATCAACATCGACAGCGAGAAGGCGAGTGCCCTGGGCGTTTCCCTCATCGACGTCGATCAGACGTTCTCGATCGCGTGGGGCTCGCGCTACGTCAACAACTTCCTCGATACCGACAACCGCATCAAGAAGGTGTACGTCCAGGCCGATGCGCCGTATCGCATGAATCCGGAGGACCTGAGGCTGCTGTACGTGCGCAACAACAAGGGCACGATGGTGCCGTTCTCGTCGTTCGCCACGGGCGAATGGACTTACGGTCCGCCCAAGCTCGAGCGCTACAACGGGGTTGCTGCGATCGAGATCCAGGGACAGGCGGCGGCGGGCCGCAGCAGCGGGCAGGCCATGGCTTCGATGGAGGCGCTCGCGAAAAAGCTGCCCGACGGCATCGGTTATGAATGGACCGGGCTCTCGCTGCAGCAGCAGGTCTCCGGCTCGCAGGCGCCGCTCCTCTTTGCACTTTCGATCCTGGCGGTGTTCCTGAGCCTCGCGGCGCTCTACGAGAGCTGGTCGATTCCCATGTCGGTGATCATGGTCGTACCCATCGGCGTGCTCGGCGCGCTCGGGGCGGCCACGGTCTTTCACATGTCGAACGATGTGTACTTCCAGGTGGGCCTGCTCACGACGATCGGCCTCTCGGCGAAGAACGCGATCCTGATCGTCGAATTCGCGCGCGAGCTCCAGGCGCAAGGGCGCAGCGCGCTCGAGGCCGCGGTCGAAGCCGCACACATGCGGATGCGTCCGATCGTCATGACCTCGATGGCTTTCGGGCTCGGCGTACTGCCCCTCGCGCTGGCGAGCGGCGCGGGCTCGGCCAGCCAGAACGCGATCGGTACGGGCGTGCTCGGCGGGATGCTCGCGGCGACCTTTCTCGCGACCTTCCTCATTCCCATGTTTTACGTCGTGATCGCCGACAAGCTTCGCATGAAGAAAGCGGCACCTGTGCAGCCCGCGCTCGACGCTCCCGGAGGATCAAGCTCATGAACCGCTCTACCCTGATGCGCGCGCGACGATCGTGCGCGCGATACGCAATGGTCGCCGCGCTTGCTGCAGCTCTCGCGGGCTGCTCTCTGCAGCCGATATTCAGCCGGCCCGCCGCGCCTGTTGCCGGTCAGTTCCCGAGCGGCGACGCCTACAAGTACCCGGCCGCGGGCGAGGGCGGGACGATGCTGCCTGCCACCGAGATCGGCTGGCGCGACTTCATGGGCGACCCGCGTCTGCAGCGGCTCGTGGAAATCGCGCTCTACAACAATCGGGACCTGCGCGTCGCCGCGCTGAACGTGCAACAGATGCAGGCGCAATACCGCATCCAGCGCGCGCAGCTCTTCCCCTCGGTCGGCGCTTTCGCCGACGCTTCGCGCTCGCATGCCCCGTCGTCGAGCGGCAGCAGCGGAAATACCGCCCAGAGCTATTCTGCGGGGCTGTCGGTGGCGTGGGAGATCGACTTCTTCGGTCGCCTGGGTAGCCTGAAAGACGCGGCGCTTCAGCAATATTTTGCGACGGCTTACGCGCGCCAGGGCACCGAGATCCTGCTCGTCTCGCAAGTGGCCGACCAGTACCTCACCATGCTGGCGTATGACGAACTGCTCGCGGTGACGCAGAATACGCTGAAGAGCTCGCAGGACTATTACAAGCTCGTCAAGCTGCAGTTCGACACCGGCACCGCAACCGAGCTCACGCTGCGTCAGTCCGAAGGCGTGGTCGAGCAGGCCCGGGCCAACTACACCGGATACGTGCGCTTGCGGGCGCAAGCCGAAAACGGCCTCGTGCTCCTCATAGGCCAGCCGCTTCCCGCGGACCTGCCGCCGCCGGCCGGCCTCGGCAATCAGGCGATCCTCAGCGACATTCCCGCAGGATTACCGTCGGACCTGCTCACGCGCCGGCCCGACATCCAGCAGGCCGAGGCTACGCTGCGTGCAGCGAACGCAAACATCGGCGCCGCGCGCGCCGCATTCTTTCCGAACATCACCCTGACCGGCAGCCTCGGCTCGGCGAGCGCAACACTGGGCGGGCTGTTCTCCGGCGGTTCCCTCGCGTGGTCATTCCTTCCATCGCTCGTTGCGCCGATCTTCAACGCAGGCGCCAACCAGGCGAACCTCGATGTCGCAAAGCTCCAGAAGGACATCAACATCGCCACCTACGAGAAGACGATCCAGACTGCATTTCGTGAGGTGGCCGACGGGCTCGCTGCGCGCGGAACGTACGACGATCAGGTGGGATCCCTCGAGCGCTACACGCAATCGCAGCAGCGCCAGCTCGAGCTGGCGCTCATGCGCTACAAGAGCGGGATCGACAGCTACCTGACCGTTCTTACGGCACAGACGGGCTACTACGCCGCGCAGCAGACACTGGTCACGGCGCGGCTCAACCGGCTGACGGGCGTGGTCGACCTGTATCGCGCGCTTGGAGGAGGTTGGATCCGGCGCACCGGTGATGCGCCGCGGTCAGCCGACGTTCCGCCGCCGCGCGCGTGGAGCCCGACGTATTCGGAGGGTCGGAGTTGAGCGCAGCGGTATCGAAATGCGCCATTAGCGCGAACTCGGATGCGTGCGCGCGTTCGAAGAGACTTGCGACTCGCTGCGGCCTACGTACGGCTACGTAGAAAAACATCCGTCGCATATTTCTACCGCTCGAGTATACGGGAACGCTTGCGCCAACGGCGATCGTGATGTGACGATCGGAACGATTCGCCGCGCAATGCATCACGCCACGGCGTCAGAAAATCGGCTGCTGCACTTAATTATCAGGAGATGAGATGAATCGTATCGTGCACCTCGCACTCAAGGTCGAAGACCTCGAGAAGACCACCGAGTTCTACAAGAAAGTCTTCGGCTTCTGGGAGGCCGAAACGCGCAAGACCCGCGACCACCTGTCCTGCCATCTGACCGACGGCGCAATCGATTTCACCCTGATCAAATACGATGCCGACACGACGTCCCGGGAATCGACGGCGGCGGGTGAAGGTCCCTGCATCCATCATTTCGCGATCGAGGTCGAAGATCTCGAAAAAGCGACCGCAGAGGTGAAGCAACACGGCTGCGAGCTCATCAGCGACCCCGGAGTGATCCCGGTGAAGTTCCGCGCACCCGGCGGCACCGTCGCCGAGCTGGTACCGATGGGCCGCTACAAGAAGCCGGCGCCGCCTGCGGCACGATGATGACAAAGCCTGCCCTCAAACCTGCCACCAGGCTCAGCGAATGGACGGCCACCGAGATCGCCGCGGCGGTCGCGGCCCGCACGACGACGTGCGAAGCGGTCGCGCGCGCCTGCCTGGCGCGCATCGAAGAGCGCGAGTCGCAAGTGCTCGCGTGGCAGTACCTGAATCCCGACCAGGTGATCGCGCAGGCGCGTGCGCTCGACCGCAGCGGTGCGTGCGGGCCGCTCGCGGGCGTGCCGTTCGGGATCAAGGACATCATAGACACCGCAGACATGCCGACCGAGATGGGATCGCCGATCTACGCGGGTCACCGGCCGAGGGGTGATGCGGCGTGCGTCGCGCTTTCGCGCAAGGCGGGCGGCGTGCTGATGGGCAAGACGGTCACGACCGAATTCGCGAACCGGCATCCGGGCAAGACTCGCAACCCGCACGACCCGGCACGCACGCCGGGCGGCTCGTCGAGCGGGTCTGCAGCGGCGGTGGGCGACGGCATGGTGCCGCTCGCGATCGGTACCCAGACCACGGGCTCGACCATACGGCCGGCGTCTTTTTGCGGCGCGTTCGGATACCGGCCGACCCACGGCGTTCTGCGCAGCGCCGGCGTCCTGGAGGGGGCCGGCTCCCTCGATACCCTGGGGCTGCTGGCGCGCTCGATCGAGGACATCGCCCTGTACCGCGACGTATTGCTCGGCATCGAGCCCGCGCCCATTGCCGACGACGTGCGGGCGCCACGCATCGGTTTCTGCCGCACTCATCTGTGGTCCAGGCTGGAGCCCTCCACGCAGAAGCTGTTCGAGGACGCGGCGCAGAGTCTCGCGCGCGCCGGCGCCGAGGTGCACGACGTCGTGCTGCCCCGCGAGTTCGAAGCCATAGACGACACGCAGCTCGCGATCTCGAGCTTCGAATTCGCGCGCAACTTCACCTGGGAAATCGAAAACCACTGGGAGGAGATCAGCGAGACGCTGCGCAACAACCGGCTCAAGCACGGCCTCGCGTGCAGCTTCGAGCGCTACAGCGAAGCGCTGGCCCATGCCGTGCGCTGCCGCGAGCTGCTGGCGCCGGTGTTCCGCGAGTACGACGTGCTCCTGACCTCACCCGCGACCGGCGAAGCGCCGGTAGGACTGAACTCCACCGGAGATGCATCGCTCTGCGGGATCTGGACCACGATGCACGTGCCTGCGGTCACGCTGCCGGTATTCAGGGGGCCGAATGGCTTGCCGATCGGTGCGCAGCTCGTCGGGAAGCACAATGGCGACCGCGCGCTTTTCGCGGCCGCCCGCTGGATTTATCGCGTACTCGCCTGAAGCGGCGCTTTCGAGCGGCCCGATGCGTATGCGTCGTGGCGCCTGGGGGCCATCGGGCGCCGGCGCAGGTGCGCCGCTGCGTGATGCGATGTCCCATCAATCAATCTGCAAGGAACGAGGCACTATGCGCAAGTGGTTGTTGATTTCGTCCGTCGTTTTCGGCTCGTGCGTCGCACAAGCCGAAGATACGTATCCTGCGAAGCCTGTTCGCATCATCATAACCGTGGCTCCGGGCGGGGGCTCCGATATCACGGCGCGGATGCTGGGCCAGAAGCTCACGGAAGCCTGGGGTCAGCAGGTCATCGTCGACAACCGGCCCGGAGGAAACGGCGTTATCGGTATGGAGATCGGGGCACGCGCGGCGCCGAACGGCTATACGCTCATACTGGGCAGCGTCGGACCGATAGCGGTCAATCCCAGTCTTTACAGCAAGCTGCCTTACGACCCGGTCAAGGATTTTCAGCCGGTCGCGCGCGCCATTTCCGCGCTCAACGTCCTCGCGGTCAATCCCTCGTTGCCCGTCCATTCGGTCAAGGAGCTGATCGCCTATACCAAAGCGAACCCGAAAAAAGTAAATTTCGGCTCGTCAGGTGCGGGGCACGCCGATCATCTCGCGGGTGAGCTTTTCAATTCGCTCGCGGGCGTGAAAATGGAGCATGTGCCGTACAAGGGCGGCGCACTGGCGATGACCGATCTTCTCGCCGGAAATCTCCAATTGATCTTTGCGACCGTCTCCACCGCCGTCAGCTACGCCAAGGCGGGGAAGATACGCGTGCTGGCGGTCACGTCGGCAAAACGCGTCGATCAGTTCGCGGACCTGCCGACAGTGGCCGAGGCCGGTGTGCCCGGATTTGCCGTCGACAACTGGAACGGCGTACTCGCGCCCCGCAACACGCCCAGACCTCTCGTGAACAAGCTGCACGCCGAGATCAATCGAATTCTCCTGCTGCCCGACGTCAAGGAGCGCATGGCCAACCTGGGAATCTTTCCGTTCACGATGCCGACAGCGGACGCCTTCGGCGACTACATCAAGTCCGAGATCGGGAAATACACCAGGATCGTCAAGGACTCCGGCGCTCGCGCCGATTGAACGCCATCGGATTCGAGCTTGCTCTGTTTTGACCCTCCGCGCTTTCCCTCCCCCCACGCGCGAGCACGACCCGGGCCTATATCGTGAGGGCGATGGCCCGGCTTCTCGAGTCGAAGACGAATACTGCGGCGGTTTCGCGCCGCTGCCCGTAGCGTAAGCTCTTCAAAATCCAAACAACGCAATGGCGGGACCGATGAGACCGGACCTCGCACGCTACGCGAAGAATTTACGGGAAGAGCTCGACGGGGCGGCTTTGTACGCGGCATTGGCCGCGGCCGAGGTCGATCCGGTGCGCAAGGATCTTTTCCTTCAGCTCTCGCAAGCCGAAGCCGGGCACGCGCAACTGTGGCGCGAGAAACTCGCTGCCGCAGGCGTCGACGCCGCGCAATTCACGCCATCGTTCCGAACGCGTTTCGTGGCGCGCCTTGCACGACGGTTCGGCCCGGCTTTCGTGCTGCCGGCAATCGCAGCCGCGGAGTTCGCCGACCGGGACAAGTATGCGGGCCAGGCGGACGCGTCGGCGCTCTCATCCGAGGAGCGCGGACATGCGGCAGTGATCCAGGCGGCGGCTACGTCCCGCACCGGCGGCATGATAGGCGCGGATATCGCCGGCGCCGAGCCCTGGCATCGCCGCGGCAGCGGGAACGATCTTCGCGCGGCGGTGCTCGGCGCGAACGACGGACTGGTGTCGAATCTGTGCCTGGTCATGGGCATGGCCGGGGCAGGACAGGCCTCGCACACCGTCCTGCTCGCCGGACTCGCCGGGTTGATCGCCGGTGCGGTTTCCATGGCGCTCGGCGAATGGCTGTCGGTGACCAATGCCCGGGAATTCGCCCGCGCCCAGATCGACCGGGAGAAAGAGGAGCTCGAAGAAACGCCGGATGCCGAGCGCAAGGAGCTCGCGCTCATCTTCCAGGCGAAGGGGTTGCCGCGCGAAGATGCGCAACGCGTCGCGGCCGATCTCATGAAGGACAAGCGCGCAGCGCTGGATACCCTGGTTCGTGAGGAGCTCGGCATCGATCCCGCCGAGTTGGGCGGCAACCCGTGGAGGGCCGCGGCGTTCTCGTTCGGCCTGTTCGCAGCGGGCGCGTTCTTCCCGGTGTTTCCGTTTTTCTTCTCCGGCGGAATGACCGGCACGGCGTGGAGCGTGGCGCTGAGTGTGGCCGCGCTGGCGGCGATCGGCTTCGCCACCTCGCTTTTCAGCGGTCGGGGTCCCGTATATTCGGCGATACGGCAGGTCGCGATAGGCGCGGTCGCTGCCGGCGTCACCTACGGCGCGGGAGCGCTGATCGGCGTCTCGCTTTCCTGAGCGCAGAGCGCAAGTGCAATCGTCGTCATCGTCGGATGAACCTCGCTTCGATACTCGCTGCGCGGGCGAGTCCGGGGTGCGCGGGCTTCGCACACCCCGTCGCCTGCGGTCAGTTGCGGGCGGGCTGAGCGATGCCCGCATGCGCGTTGGCGCCGATGTTCGAGCCCTGAGACAGGCCTTCGTCGGCCATCGACGTCGTTTCATTCGCACTCGACGGAAAGGCCGAGGCGGCCTGATTGACGGCATCGTTACTGTGCGAGTCCGCATACGTTGCGATCTGCGGGAATTCGTTCGCGAGCGACGTCGTTTCGTTCGCGCTCGAAGGGAACGGCGAGTCCGCCTGGCCGACCGAATCATTCCTGTGCAGATCCGAGTACGTGGCCATGCCCGGGAACTCGCTTTCGAAAGACCATCCTTCGTACGCGAAGGCCGCGGTGCCGGCCGTCGAGAGGGTTGCGGCGAGCAGGGCTGCTGCGATGATTTTTTTCATGTTCATTTCCTTTAATGAGTGCACGCCGCACGTTTCGGCATCGATCCGGGCGGCGTGCGACCCCGGTTTGCCGTTGCTTCAACCACGTGATCAGAATAAAGGCGGGACGGTTTCACCCGGCTGGAGGGCGCATTACAGATAGGTAATCGGAAGAGGCGTTCCGGGCATTCGCCGCTGCTGCCACACCTGCAGGGCTTGATCCGGCCGGCCATGTCACTGCGCCCTGCGGGCATTCATGGATCCCTGTCGGGGGCCTACTCTGGCGCTCTTCACTACACAGGAGCTTCAGCATGACATTGCCTACCCGTCCGCTCGGCAGCAGCGGCTTGAACATCACACGCGTTGGATTCGGATCGTGGGCCGTCGGAGGCGGCGGTTGGTCGTTCGGCTGGGGGCCGCAGGACGACGCAGCGTCCATAACTGCGATGCGCCACGCGCTCGACCTGGGCATCAACTGGATCGACACCGCTGCCGTGTACGGGCTTGGGCATTCCGAGGAAGTCGTCGGCCGGCTGCTCCGCGATCTGCCGCAGTCCGAGCGCCCGATGATCTTTACGAAGTGCGGGCTCGTGTGGGACGCGAATAACCCCATGAGCCCTCCCCGCAGAGATCTCACGCCGGCGTCTATCCGCCGCGAATGCGAAGCATCGCTCGAGCGGCTCGGTGTGGAGCGTATCGATCTCTACCAGTTTCACTGGCCCGACGAGACCGGCACTGCCGTCGAGGATTCATGGGCCGCAATGGCCAGGCTCGTGGAGGAGGGAAAGGTGCGTGCGGCCGGCGTGTCCAACTTCGACACGAGCCTGCTCGAGCGCTGCGAAGCGATACGCCACGTCGACTCGCTGCAGCCGCCGTTCTCGCTGATCAACCGCGCTGCCGGCGACAAGCAGATCAGGTGGTGCGCCGGCGTTGATACCGGCGTCATCTGCTACAGCCCGATGCAATCCGGCCTGCTCACCGACGGGTTCACGGCCGCACGCGTCGCTGCGTTCGCCGATGACGACTGGCGGCGCAATGCGCCGGAGTTTCGGCCACCGAACCTGCGGCGCAATCTGGCGCTGCGGGATGCGCTGCGCGCGATCGCGCAACGGTATGGCGTTTCGGTCTCGTCCGTCGCTATCGCGTGGACCCTTGCCTGGCCCGGCGTGACTGGAGCAATCGTCGGCGCGCGCAGTGCCGAACAGGTCGACGGCTGGATCGGCGCCGCTACCGTGACGCTGACGCACGACGACCTCGACGAGATCGCATCGGCCATTCGGAGTACCAGGGCCGGCGCCGGGCCCACGCGTCCCAGAGCTCGGGGGCTGGGACGAAAGGCGGCGTGAGCGTTCATCGCGCGAATCGCGCCGGCCGCGAGGCTGCCGACGTCGTACTCCCGGCCGCACCGTAGCCTTTAGGCTTGGCTCCGGTGCGGCCCGGCTCGGATCAGGTCGTCGCGGCGCCGCTACCCCGCGGCTGCCGCCCGCTTCAAAGCTTCAGGCCGTGCAGGAAATCGGCGCGCTGCCGTGCCCCTGCCATGAGAAAGCTGATGTCCCCGCCGCTCAGGATGAAGCGCATCCCGTAGCCGATGTATTTCTCCATGAGCTTCGGATCGTAGACCCCGCCCATGCCGGGATGGATGCCGTTCTTGTTGCAGGCGGCGACGACTTTGCGATACGCGTCTTCGACTTTCGGGTCGTCGAACTTCCCGGGTATGCCGAGCTCGGCGCAGAGATCGTTCGTGCCTATCAGCACCGAGTCGAGCCCCGGCACTGCGGCGATCTTCTCGACGTTCGCAATCGCCTCGGGCGTCTCGACCATGACGATGACCAGCGTCTCCTCATTGGCAGCTTTGGTCGCTTCGCCCACCGGCACGCTCTGGTAACCGAACTGCGGCAGTGTGCCCATCGCGGAGCGGTGGCCTTTCGGCGGGTATTTGCAGTAAGCGACCGCGCGCTCGGCTTCCTCGACGGTATCCACGTGAGGCACGACGATGCCCTGCGCGCCGGAGTCGAGCAGGCGTGAGGCGTGGTGATGCTCCTTGCCGGGCACGCGAACGATCGGGGAGATGCCGACGGCGAGCGACGCCATCGCGATCTGCGCGGCGCAGTCGACGTCCATCGAGTTGTGCTCCATGTCGATGAACAGCCAGTCGTAGCCGCAGGTCTTGGCGATGGTCGCGATGTCGACCGAGCGGGCGAGCCGCAGGCCCATGCCGATCGCGATTTTGCCTTCGGCGAGCCGGCGCTTGGTGTGGTTGGGGTAGATGGGCATGGACGTATTCCTCCGGTGGATGTGAGCGGTAAGCGTGAGCGCTTCTTCGGTGCGCGCCTATTCTAGCGGCGTCCCGCCTCCCTCACCGGGCGATGCGCGGACGCCTCGCCTGCGGCGAAAATTCTTGTATGCTCGTCCGCAACCCGTACTACAATTCTCCATCTCTTCGCCCTTGCAGACCGATGAAAAACGCCAAGCCGTTCCCGATCGCGATTCGCGTCGTTCCCCTCAAGAAGCCGAAGTACTCGTGCCTCAAGTGCCCCGGATACTGCTGCAGCTACCCGGAGATCGAGATCACGCAGCGGGACATCGCGAGGCTCGCGCGGCACTTCGAGATCGATTACGCGCAGGCCGAAGCGAAGTTCAGCAAGGCTGATCCCAAGCGCAACATCCGCATGCTGCGCCATCGCAAGGACCACATCTTCGAGTCGACGTGCATGCTCTTCGACCAGGAGAAGCGGCGCTGCACCGTCTATGAGGCGCGCCCGGGCGTGTGCCGTGCGTATCCCGACACCCCGCGCTGCGGCTATTACGACTTTCTCGCGTTCGAGCGCGAGCAGCAGGGCGATCCGGAGTACGTGGCGCTGACCTGACCGGGCGATCCGGTCAGAGCAGGACGAGGACGACCACGCCGAGCGCGATCGCGCCGAGGATGAGCTTGCCCAACTGGGTGTCGGTCGCTACAGGCGGTGAGCTCGGTCTCACCGCAAGCCCGGCGAGACGCTCCACATCGCGCGCTTGAGACACTGCCGATGCCGCGGTTTTCTGTTCCGCCGCAATGGGCTGGGGCTGCGCGGGCACCGGCGGATAGCCGTGGGCATAAAGGTCCGGACGCAGATCCGGCGAGGCGCCCGATGCAGTGGAGCCGTATGCAGCACCGGCGCGATCGGCGTTCTGCGCGCCCGGGGATGCCACGGGGAGGAGCATTGCCGTTTTCAGGAATCCCGCCGTTTCGAGCGTAGCGTCTACAGCGGCACCGGGTGTGACGACGGCATTGCTCGCGGCCGCAGTTTTCGGATCCAGATGGCTGTAATCGGCTGCCCGCATGGCGCTGCGTGCGAGCTGAAGATCTTTTTCCGCAGCCAGCACGCCGCGGCTGAGATTCACGACGATGCCGTCGCGCGGGGCCGATTCGGAGGGGTTCTCTGTGAGGGCGCCGCCTTCGCCGCCGTCCGAGGACGCATCGAGCAGGAAAGCCGAAATCATCCTGGCGACAGGCGCGCCGGCGTCGGAGCGGCGGGCCGAGGCGTGCTCGCCCGAGGCGTCCGGGCGGACGCCGGGGCTGACGCTCTTGATCTTTCCTGTATCCATGGTTAAGAGTGCACAGTGCGGCTTCATGCCGTTACGACCCATATCGGCCGGATCGACCAAAAACTTGAGAGCCGCGAACAGGAGGATTTTTGATGGAAGCGCGAGAGACGCACGCAGGCGGCGGGGCGCCGCTGATCGATGTTCAGGTCGGCGAGGACTATCCGGATATCCGTGAAGCGGTCAGGCGGGTCTGCGCCGACTTTCCCCAGGAATACTGGCGGACGAAAGACGAGGCCGAAGCGTATCCGACCGAGTTCATCGACGCGCTCACGCGTGCAGGCTTTCTCGCCGCGCTGATCCCGGAGCAGTACGGCGGCACCGGGTTGCCGCTGCGCGCGGCCGCGGTGATCCTCGAAGAGGTCTGCGCCGCGGGCTGCCACGCCGCTGCGGGCCACGCGCAGATGTACACGATGGGAACCATCCTGCGCCACGGCAGCGACGCGCAGAAGCAGAAATATCTGCCGCAGATCGCCGCGGGCGCGCTGAGGCTCCAGGCTTTCGGCGTGACCGAGCCCACGACCGGGTCGGACACGACACAGTTGAAGACACGCGCGATCAAGACGGCCGCGGGCTACAAGCTCAAAGGCCAGAAGATCTTCACTTCGCGCGCGCAGCATTCCGACCTCATGCTCGTGCTCGCCCGCACGACTGCACCCGAGGAAGTGAAAACCCGCTCGCACGGCATCTCGACGTTCCTCATCGACATCCGCGCCGCGCTCGGCAAAGGACTCGAGATCCGGCCGCTCAAGATGATGGTCAACCATCACACGACCGAAGTGTTCTTCGACGATCTCGAGATTCCCGCGGACAGTCTCATCGGGGAGGAGGGCAAAGGTTTTCGCTACATTCTCGACGGGATGAACGCCGAGCGCGTGCTGACCGCTGCCGAAGCGATCGGCAACACGCGCTGGTTCACGCGCGTCTCGACCGCGTACGCGAAAGACCGTCGAGTCTTCGATCGGCCCATCGGCCAGAACCAGTCGATCCAGTTCCCGATCGCGCAGGCGCACATCCAGATGGAGGCCGCCGACATGATGGTGAGACGCGCCGCTGCAATGTTCGAAGCCGGCGTGCCGTGCGGCGCCGAAGCGAACATGGCGCGCTACCTCGCTGCCGAAGCGCTGTGGAACGCGGCGGAAGCGTGCATGCAGACTCACGGCGGCATGGGCTACGCCCGAGAGTTCGACGTCGAGCGCCATTGGCGCGAAGCGCGGCTTGCGCGGATCGCGCCGGTTTCGACCAACCTGATACTCGCGTATGTCGGGCAGCACGTGCTCGGCCTTCCTCGCTCTTACTGAGCGCTGAAGGCAATGTTTAGTGTTGAGTGTTTAATGTTTAGTTGTCGCACGGGCGGCTTGGCACCGGCACTTCACTCAAAACTCAACATTTAACACTCAACACTGGGTTTACTGATGTCGAGCAGCAAACCACTGAAAGACTATTTCGTCGTCGAAGTCGGCAACAGCGTTGCCGGCCCTTACGCCGGGCTGATCCTTGCCGAGCTCGGCGCGGACGTGGTGAAGATCGAGTCGCCGAACGGCGGCGATTTCGCGCGCGGATGGGGCCCGCCGTTCTGGGACGGTTCCGCGCCTCACTTCATCACGCTCAACCGCAACAAGCGCGGGCTCACGGCCGATCTGAGCGATGCGAGAGAGCGCGACGCGCTCGAGCGCCTCATCCTCGAGAAGGCCGACGCGGTCATCTTCAACCTGCGCCCCGGCATGGCGACCGAGCGCGGGCTCGGTCCCGAGAAGCTCCTCGCGCTCAAGCCTGCGCTCGTCTATTGCGACATCGGCGCTTTCGGGCGCGGCGGACCGATGTCCGACAAGCCCGGTTACGACCCGCTGATGCAGGCGTATTCCGGGCTCATGAGCATCACCGGCGAAGACGAGACGCGCCCGCCGATCCGCAATCCGCTCGCCACGATCGACATGGGCTCCGGTCTCTGGGCCGCGGTCGGCATCCTCGCGAGCCTGCTCGAGCGAAAGACGACCGGGAAGGGCGGGCTCGTCGAGACTTCGCTGTTCGAAACCGCGCTCGCGTATACGACCATCCAGCTCGCGAGCGTCACGATCACGCCGCGGCAGATGAAGCCCCAGGGCTCGGGCGCGTCCGGCATCGTGCCTTATCAGGCGTTTCGCGCAGCCGACGGCTGGATCGTGATCGGCGGCGGCAACGACGGGTTGTACGCAAAGCTGGTGAAAGCGCTGGGTCGCCCCGAGCTCGCGGCCGACCCGCGCTTCGTCACCAATGCCGACCGCGTGAAGAGCCGCCTCGTGCTGATCCCGATCCTCGAGGAAGAAATCGCGAAGCACTCGATCGTGCAGGTCCGGGAGATCATGGACACCCACGGCGTGCCGAACGCGCCGGTGCAGCGGCTCGACCAGGTTCTCGCGGACGAGCAGGTGGCGGCACTCGGCATCCTCCAGCAAGGTCCCGAAGGCGCACTGCCGACGATGGGACTGCCGCTGCGCTTCGACGGGGTGCGGCCGTCATACGAGCGTGCCGCACCGCGACTCGGCGCTGACGGCAGCGTGTTGAAGATCGAGAAGTGACCGTCGATTGGCGTTGGCCCGGCACCGGCGGAACGGGCCGCTAACGTATTCTGTCATCGCTCGAGGGTGGCGCCGGATCGGTCACGGCGTTCTCGCCCTGTTCCGGCGCCGCTACGGCGCGGCGCTGCGTAGCGG
>JAQGMV010000100.1 GCA_028292225.1 Betaproteobacteria bacterium | reverse complement strand
CTCATCGAGTACGAGGCGGTGCACGAGATCGCCGGCTGGGAAGACCTGCGCCGCAGGCTCGCGGCCGATCGGCGCTGTTTCGCGTTCTTCCACCCGGCGCTGCCCCACGAGCCGCTGATCTTCATCGAAGTCGCGTTCACCAAAGGCATGAGCGCGGCGATCGAGCCGCTGCTCGCGCCGGACGCGCCGCAGATCGACCCGCAGATGGCCGACACCGCGATTTTTTATTCGATCACCAACTGCCAGACCGGCCTGCGCGGCATCTCCTTCGGCAATCTGCTGATCAAGCAGGTGGCTCAGCGCCTGGGGCAGGAGTTTCCGAAGATCAAGACTTTCGCGACGCTCTCGCCGATTCCGGGTTTCCGCTCGTGGCTGCGTGCACTCGGGCCCGAGTTGAAGGACCTGCCCGGCGGCGCCGCGCAGCTCGACGCCCTCGCGCGTATTGAAAACCTCGACTGGCACAAGGACGAGGCGAACGCAGAGCGCGTCCGCAAAGTCCTGATCCCTTACGCCGCGTACTACCTCGCGCACGCCAAGCAGGACCGCGAAGCCGCAGATCCGGTCGCCCGGTTTCACCTCGGAAACGGCGCGCGCCTCGAGCGCCTGAACTGGCTCGCCGACCTGTCCAGACGCGGCATGCAGCAATCGGCCGGGCTCATGGTGAATTACCTGTACCGGCTCGACGAAGTCGAAAGCAACCACGAGACGTACGTACGCGAGCAGAAGGTCGCGATGTCGCGCGACATCCGCAGGTTCGCTCTCGAATGTCCGCTTGCGGTGAAAACGGACGCGACGGCGCAGTAAGGGAACAGATCCCGGTTTTTCTTTTACTGTAAGGGGGGTCTGTTCCCCGGTCTAAAACCGATGCAAATCGGGGTCCAGACCTACCCGGCAAAACCTGGGGCCGCCCGTCACCTTCAACCGTCCGATTGCGCCCCTGCCATCCCCTGATCGAGGTGCCGGCGCACGTCGGCCACTCTCGGCCCCACCTTCTGCACCGCGTCGATGATCGCCACGTGGGTGACGCCTAGCGCTTTCGCCCAGCGTCCGATCTCGCCGTCATCGTCGGCATCGATGCATTCATCGCGCATCTCCGCATCTGTGTGCTGTGCCATGTGCCCTCCTTGGGAAGCCGTGCCCGGCTATACTCCGCAACTCTTGTACCAGGAGCAGATTAAGTGGAAATGACAGGCCAGCAGGTCGTGCCGCTGCCGCAAGCCCGGACGTGGGACGCGCTCAACGACACCGCAGTATTGAAGTCCTGTATCCCCGGTTGCGAAAGCCTCGAGAAGGTCGCGGACAACCAGTACCAGCTCACGATGACGTCGCGCATCGGCCCCGTCAGCGCGCGCTTCAAGGGGCTGATGACGCTCGAGAACATGGACCCGCCGCGAGGCTACACGATGACTTTCGAAGGCCAGGGCGGAGTCGCCGGGTTTGCGAAGGGCCAGGCAGCCGTGACGCTGGAGGAGAACGGCGAAGGCACCGTGCTCAGCTACTCGGTCAAGGCGATGATCGGCGGAAAGCTCGCGCAGCTCGGTGCGCGCCTCATCGACGGCGTGGCGCGCAAGCTCGCGAACGATTTCTTCAAAAGCTTCAACGAGCGCGCATCGACGCTCGACAGCGAAAAAGACGGAGACGAAAAACAATGCTGAAAATCTGGGGACGCACCAATTCGAGCAACGTCCAGAAAGTGCTGTGGTGCTGCGCCGAGCTCGAGCTGAAGTACGAGCGTGTCGACGCCGGAATGCAGTTCGGCGTCAACGACAGCGCCGACTACAAGGCGCTGAATCCCAACGCGCTGGTGCCGACGATAGACGACGACGGGTTCGTGTTGTGGGAGTCGAATGCGATCGTGCGCTACCTCGCGCGCAGGCACGGCGCCGGCTCGATCTGGCCGGATGACCCGCGCGTCGCCGCCGACGCCGACCGCTGGATGGACTGGTATCACACGACGCTCTGGCCGAGCATGGGCCCGGTGTTCTGGAACCTCATCCGCACCACGCCCGAGAAGCGCAACATGGCGCTCGTCGAAGAGAACCGCCAGAAGCTCGCGACGAGCTTCGCCATCGTCGACGCCTGGCTCGCGGACCGCGAGTACCTCGCCGGCAAGAGCTTCACCATGGGCGACATCCCGATGGGCATCGCCGCCTGGCGCTGGTTCGAGCTTCCGATCGAGCGCCCGGCGGCTCCGAATTTCGAGCGCTGGTACAAGCGCATGTGCGAGCGGCCGGCATATGCGAAGCATTGCATGCAGACGCTCACCTGAGCGACGAAGGCGAAAGGATGAGGGATGATCGGCGGGTGATGCGCGCGCTCTTCGCATGACTCAGCGAAGCACCTACCGCTATTACGAATTCGTGATGGCGGCGTTCGTCACGGTGCTCGTGTGCTCGAATCTGATCGGGCCCGCCAAGATCGCGCAAATGGATGCGCCGCTGTTCGGCACGCTGACCTTCGGCGCCGGCGTGCTGTTCTTCCCGATCTCCTACGTGTTCGGCGATATCCTGACCGAAGTCTACGGCTATGCACGCTCGCGCCGCGTGATCTGGACCGGATTCGCGGCCCTCGCCTTCGCGGCGCTGATGGCGTGGGTCATCGTCAAATTGCCGCCGGCGCCGTTCTGGCATAACCAGGGCGCTTACGAAATTGCGTTCGGCTCGACGTGGCGCATCGCGGTGGCATCGCTGATCGCCTTCGTGTGCGGCGAATTCGTGAACTCGTTCGTGCTCGCCAAAATGAAAATCGCGACCGCCGGACGCTGGCTGTGGACGCGCACGATCGGCTCGACCATATTCGGCGAAGGCGTCGATTCGCTGCTGTTCTATCCGCTCGCGTTCTACGACAGCGGGATCATTCC
Organism: Betaproteobacteria bacterium; assembly: GCA_028292225.1. Classification (GTDB taxonomy): domain Bacteria; phylum Pseudomonadota; class Gammaproteobacteria; order Burkholderiales; family SG8-41; genus JAQGMV01. The sequence goes on along the minus strand of JAQGMV010000100.1, from coordinate 398 downwards.
GAACGACAAGCTGCCGCTCGTGATGCTCTCGCAGTTCGTGGTCAAGGTCGGCGTCGAAATCGTGTTCACGCCCCTCACCTACAAAATCGTCGGCTGGTTGAAGCGCGCCGAGCGCGAAGACTATTACGATCGCGAGACGGACTTCAACCCGTTCACCTTGAAAACGCCGTAGCCGCGATGAGCTACAATCGCGCCTCCCCGTGATCGCGCATACTTCCAAAAACTGGCGCACGCCGGCCGTCATCCTGATCTGCGGCGGCATGGCGTTGACGATCGCGCTCGGCACGCGCCATTCGTTCGGTCTCTTTTTGCAGCCGATGACCGCGGATCTGGGCTGGGGACGCCAGACGGTCTCATTCGCGATTGCGATTCAAAACCTGCTTTACGGCATCGCCACC
>JAQGMV010000070.1 GCA_028292225.1 Betaproteobacteria bacterium | reverse complement strand
TCGTGATCACCGCGGTGGACGTATTGCCCAGCGCTTTCCTGTATTCCTCGGGCGTTCCGCGCAACTGCGGAATCGTCCCGTAGTGCACGGGAATCGCGGCCTTCGGCTTCAGCCACTCGTTGGTCGCATACGCCGCATCCTTCGGGTCCATCACGAAGTGCCCGCCGATCGGAATGAGGATGAGATCGGGCTTGTAGAGACGGCCGATGAGCGCCATGTCGCCGAAGAGCCCGGTGTCGCCCATGTGGTAGATCCTGAAGCCGTTCTCGAGCTCGATGATGAATCCGACGGGCTCGCCGCCGACGTGAGTCGCAGGCTTGCCCTGGGCGTCGGGCAGCACGAGCTCCGAGCTGTGTTCCGCGTGGACCATCGTGATGCGGATGTTCACGTTCGGGAACGGCGTGATCGTTCCGCCTTTGTTCATTCGCGGCGCAAGCTCGGGGCTCAGCACGCCGAGTGTCTGCAGCGACTGGTTCATTCCGGCCGGACCCCACATGGCGACGTTGTGCTTTTTCGCCAGCGCCGGCGCATCGCCCAGGTGGTCGCCGTGCCCGTGAGTGACGAGGATCAGGTCGATCTTGCCGATCGCGTCGAGGTCCTTGTAGCCCGCGGGCGTCTTGGGATTGGTGGTGAGCCACGGGTCGAGCATGATCACCTTGCCGGTCGGGGTGGTGATCCGCATCGCCGATTGGCCGAGCCACAGCAGCTCGGTCTTTCCCGGCTGCGCGGCGTTCGCGATCGGGACCGACAGAGCCGAAACGACGAGCGCGACAAGACTGTAGAAGGTCGACAAACGCATGGTGGCCTCTCCTGTGTGTGTGTTTTTGATGGAAGCGGGGCCTGCCAAGAATATCGCATTCACGTCTGCGCCTGCTACGCAGCGTCGACCGCGGCCCGGTCTGCGGAACGCTCGTCCCGGGCGAGCCTGTCCTGCCTGCGGCCCAGCCAGTAGCCGTTGGCGAGCCACACCACCCCCACGAGCGCACCGGCGATGGCGATCTCGGCGATCCCCAGGCCTAAGCCCGTCAGCATGACGTAAGACCACGCGCCGACCTGGTCTCCGGCGCGATAGACGACCGTGTCGATGAAGCTTTTCGTCTTGTAGCGGTCTTCGCGCGGCACGACGGTGTAGAGCACCTCGCGCATCGGGCGCGCGATGCCGTAATCGCCCGAGCGCCGCACGACCTGAACGGCCATCAACGCCGCTGCCGTCGGCAGCAGCGCGAGCGTGCCGAAACCGATGATCGTGATGAGCGGCAGCAGGGCGAGCGCGACGGCGACGCCGACCGATCGCACGATCCTCGCAGTGAGGAAAAGCTGGATCGCAAGCGTCACCACGTTGACCGCGAGATCGATCGACGCGAAGAACGCGGTTTGCGCGCCGCGGTCGCTGAAGTTGCGGCTGACGATGCTCGCCTGCTGGAAGTAGATGAACGTCGAGGTCACCGCGAACAGAAGCATGAAAATCACGATATTGGCGAGATAGCCAGACCTGAACGCGTGCGTGATCCCGGACAGCACGCCGCCGCCGATGGGCGTCTCGTGATTGCGCTGCCCCGGTCTCGCGTTCAGCGCATCGGACAGGCGCGAGAGGTGCCGCACGCAGAACACTGCGGCTTCGAGCAGCAAGGCCGCGACCGCCAGCAGGACTTCGAGCGGGATGTGTTTTGCGAGTCCCGCAGTCACTGCCGAGCCGGTGATCGCGCCGATGGTGGCGCCCGCGGCAATGAAGCCGAAGAGGCGCTTCCCGTCCTCGGACCTGAACGTGTCGACGATCAGCGCCCAGAAAATCGACACGACGAAGAGATTGAAGACGGAGATCCAGATGAAGAACGCGCGCCCCAGCCAGACCATCGCGGAAGGGTCGGCGTAGTGGAATGCGCCTGCGAAGAGCAGTATCGAGACCGCGAAAAAGCGGTAGGTGATCGGGATGAAGCGGCTGCGCGGAAGCGATTTGACGAGCGCGCCGAAAGGCACGTTGAGCAGCAGCATGCACACGAGCGTGCCCATGAACAGCCACTGCAGGTTCTTCACGCCTCCCGCGATGCCCATCTGGTCGCGGATCGGCCGCATCACGTAATAGGACGAGAGCACCGCGAAGATATAGCCCCACGACCACAGCAGCGCGGGGAGCTCGCGGGGCCGCACGTCGACCACGCGCACGAGCAGCCGATACAGGGCGCCACCCTCCGCCTGCGCGGTGGCCCCGGGGGCCGCGCCGTGCTCGCTCACCGCGCGGCGCCGAGCCGCTGGCGCAGCTCGTCGGCCGGCGTGGGTCTGCCGAAGAGCGGGGTTCCGGGAGCGAAGTCCATCGCGCGGGCGAGAGGCACGACCACCGGCTCGAAGCCCGCATCGCGAACGAGCTGGGACGCGGTTTTCACGGCCTGGGCGTCGTCACCCGCCATGGGCATGCCGATCGGTGTTCCGGGCTGATTGGACAGGCGTCTCAACTCGCCCGCGCCGACCGGATTGAAGGCGCGGACGTAGCGCACGCCCGGAAGATATTTGAGCGACGTCACGCCGATGCCGTTGGCCATCGCTTCCTCGGCCACGGGACCGTCACGGCGCGCAATCGGGTTGCTTGCGTCGATGACGACTTTGCCGGACAGCGCTTTCGCGTTATCGCGTCCGATCTCGGGCAGCGCGCTGTAGGGCACCGCGAGGAAGATCACATCGCCGAACGCTGCCGCCTGCGCGACGGTGCCGACGTGCGCGCGCGGGCCGAGCTTCGCCGCCATGTCCTTCAGTGATTCAGGATGGCGCGAAGAGAACATCACCTCGTGCCCTGCCTTGATCCACAGCTCCCCGACCGCGGCGCCGACATTGCCCGACCCGACGATCCCGATCTTCAGGGGCGTGCTTGCAGGCTTCGCCTGCGCGAGTGCGGACGACGCGTGCTGCACGAGGACTGGCCCGCACAGCAGCGACGTAGTACCGAGTTGAAGAAACCTGCGGCGGGGCAGGGATATCTTGGCATTCGAATGCATGGGGACGCTCCCGGTCAGGCTCGAGATGAGCTGCACCATTATCGACGCAATTGATGGCGGCATTGTCTCGGCCTCGCGCCGCACGATCAAGGAAAGGAGGTCTCGGAGGGAAACCTGGGTTTCCCTCTGAGTCGTTCACCGGCGAGCCCGAGCGCAGCGAGGGAAACCTTGGTTTCCCTCTTTGGCGTTTACCGGCGAGCGCGCGTAGCGCGTTCACCGGCGAGCGCGCGCAGCGCGCTTCAGTCCTCAGTGAACCCGTTCAGCTCTGCGCGATACCTTTTCTCCCCCATCGTGCCGGCCGCGCGCCAGTGGTTGATGCGCTCTTTCAGCGTCGCGATGCGCGACGCGTAATTCTTCCGGCCGATGTCGAGCAGGGCCGGTTCGACCTCGTCGGCGGACAGGGCATCGAGCACCTGTGTCTTGGTGCCGCGTCCCTGGTGGTGGATGTCGGCGATGATCGCGCACACGATGTCGAGCTCGCCGTCGAGCTCGTACCACTCGACATAGCGCTCGGCGAATTTCTTGCGCAGGATTTCGTTCGCGGTGGCGACCTGCAGCCTCGCGCATTCTTCCGACTCGTTGGCCCACCACACCAGGCGCGCCGCGTTGAGCACTTCTTCCGGGTCGATCGACGTCGTGCCCGGGTTGAGATAGTTCATGAAGTGCTTGAGCGTGTACTCCTTGCGCTTCGCGTCGTAGACCTGCTCCTCGAGATCGGTCGCCGTGCCGTCCGCGGCGATATGGAAGACCCGTCCGGCGCGTAGCTCGAGGTCGGGAAAGAGTTTCTGGAATTCTTCGTCGAGCAGCGCGCCGCGGAAGAACAGGATCAGGTTGTCTCGCGGGGTGTGTGCGGCGAACTGGTAGAAGCCGAAGGTGAACTGCGCGCGATCGTAGGTGTTCACGACGTTGAAGCGGTTCGTGCTTTCGCAGTAGCCCGTGACGTCGAGCAGATACGCCCAGTGGTCGATGCCTGCGTAAGCCTTTGCCTCGTAAACCGGCCCGTAATAGGTCTGCGGCGGCATGCACAGCCCGTGGAACTTCTTCGCGGGCTGGATGAGCTCGACCCCGAGCAGAAACTCCTGGGATTCCGGGATATCGGAGCGCACGCCGTACCACTCGCGGCCTTCCAGCCTTACTTCGAACGCGTATCCGTCTCCCCGGGCCACGGCCGGCGCTTTCTTTGCCGCGGGTTCCGCGAGCGAAAGCGGATACGTGCCGAAGAAGAGCGCCTGGTCGCCCGCATACAGCGTCTGGAAGCGCTTCAGGAAATCAGCCGGAGTCTGCTTGACCACGCGATCGCGCGAGTTGTTGTAGTGGTAGACCAGCCCGCCGCTATAGATGCCCATGTGCTTCTGCGGGATGTTCTGCATCTTCTTGCGGGCGAGGTCGACCGCATCGCGGCGCACCACGAACACCAGCAGGTCGGACCGTTCGTCGGCGTCTTCCCACCAGCCCACGCGGGGACAGTGGGCGAAGATCTCGTGCACACGGATGTTGCCGCCTTCCTGCTTGCCGTCGAGGTACTCGCGGCAGTTGAACGAGAAGTTGAAACCCAGCACATGCGACACGAAATGCGCCGAGTGATTGGCGTTTGGATCGTGGAAGCGGTTACCGCAAAACGCGCTGATGGTCTTGCCGAGCAGCGCTTCCAGGTCGGGCGTTCGGGACATTGCGATTACCTTTGTGCGGGGCGGAGGCCGAATGACGGCGACGAGTCAAAGGGGGGCAAGGTAGCAGCCGGCATTCCTGCCGGCGGCGGTCGTTGCGAGGGAGCGGGCGGATCTCGATGCCGTGAAGCGGTGCTTCATTACGGTTCCACTATGTAGAACGACCCGTGACGAGCGATGTCGTCGGTGTGGCGGGCGTAGTGTACCCGGATCATCGGCTAGACTACATGCAGCGAGCTTCAAGTGACGACACCGCAACCATGACTACCCGATTGAGCGACCCTCCCGCGGCTTGGACCGCGGCCGACCTCGACGCCGACAGGCGCTGGGTGTTTACCCTCGACGATCACGCGCGTCGCGACATGCTCGCCGCACTCACGAGCGCGCGCGATCCCGACAAGACACTGTTCGATTATCGCCGCGAAGACTTCGATCTCGGCTCGGCGTGGCCGGTGCTGAGCGCGGCGTTGCGCGAAACCCGTCACGGTCGCGGCGTCGTGCTCGTGCGCGGCCTGCCTCGCGCAGAGCTCGAAGAAAAAGATTTCGAGCTGATGACGTGGGCGATCGGGCTGCACGCGGGCGTGGCAAGACCGCAGGGGAAGGCGAGCCATTACATCTCGGCGGTGCGCGATGCGGGTACCGAGTACCGCACCGGCAAGGGCCGCGGCTATTCGTCGAATGCCGAGCTCGATTTTCACACCGATTCGGCCGACATGGTTTTCCTGAGCTGCTACAACAAAGCGGCCTCCGGCGGCATGAGCATCACGACGAGCTCGCTCGAAGCGTACAGCCGGATGAAGAGGGAACACCCGGCGCTCGCAGAATGGCTGCACCGGCCGGTGCACTTCAGCCGCCAGGGCGAGGAGGCGCCGGACGAAGCGCCGTCGTATCCGCACCCGATCTTCGACGAGGCCGGGGGCAGGCTCTTCAGCAAATGGAACCGCAACCGGGTGACTTCAGCGCAGAAGCTCGAAGGCGTGCCGCAGATCCCGCCCGAGCATCGCGAAGCGCTGGAGACCTTCGACAGCATCGTGCGCAGATCCGACCTCGCGCACTCGATGTGGCTCGAGCCCGGCGACGTGCAGATCATCAACAGCCACGTCACGGTGCATTCGCGCACCGATTTCGTCGACCACGACGAGGCTGCGAACAAGCGCCTCCTGTTCAGGCTGTGGCTCGCGCCGCCCGACGGCGAAGCGCTGCCCGAAAGCTGGCGCGTCCTCTACAAGGCCGTGGAGCCCGGAACGGTCCGCGGCGGCATCATCGGTCATCAGCACGACGCGCGCTGCAAGGCGTTCGAGCGCCGTCAGTCAGCCGATCTGGGAATGAATCTGGCGTAATGGAAAAAAGGACGACCATGATCTACGAATCGCAACTTGCGGAGACGACGACCCTGCGTGGGCACAACGGCGACCTGATCGACGCATACTTCGCGCGTCCGCTCGGCGCAGGTCCGTTTCCGGGCGTCGTCGTCATTCACCACATGCCCGGGTGGGACGGCTCCCACAAGGAGATCGCCCGCCGTTTTGCCCATCACGGTTATGCGACGATCCTGCCCGATCTCCAGTATCGGGAAGGCAAGGCGACGCCGGAGGAGAACAGCGCGAGCATCCGCGCGGCGGGGGGCATGCCTGACGAGCGCACGATGGGAGACGTGCAGGCGGCGATCGACTACCTGCGCGACCTGCCGTACCTCGATGGCAAGGTCGGCGTGATCGGTTATTGCTCAGGCGGGCGGCAGGCGTATCTCGCTGCGTGCACCCTGGAAGGCCTCGATGCGGCGGTCGCATGTTATGGAGGCGGCGTTGCCGCGAAGCCCGAAGAGCTCAGCGACCGGCAACCGGTCGCGCCGATCGACCTGACGAAAGAATTGAAGTGCCCGCTGCTGGGGCTCTTCGGCATCGAAGACACGCGACCGTCACCGGAAGATGCAAAAAAAACCGAAGAAGCCCTGAAGCGGTACAGCAAGACTTTCGAGTTTCACACCTACGAAAACGCGGGCCACGCGTTCTTTGCCGTCGACCGCCCGCAATACCGTGTGCATGCCGCCGTCGATGGCTGGAAGCGCGTGTTCGGGTGGTTCGAGAAGTACCTGAAGTAGCGCGTCAGATCACGCTCACGATGATGTTGACGCTGAGCGCGAGCACCGCGACGTTGAAGATGAAGCTGAGCACGCTGTGCAGCAGCGTCACGCGCCGCATGTGGTGCGCGTTCACGGACACGTCCGACACCTGCGACGTCATGCCGACGACAAAAGAGTAATACGCGAAATCAAAATAATTCGGGTTGCCGCGGCCGGGAAAGTCGAGCCCTCGGCGATCGGCGTCGTCATCGTCCTGGGTCGCGTAGTACCAGCGCGCGTAGTGAAAGGTGTAGAGGGTGTGGATCAGCAGCCACGAAGAGAGCACGCCCACCACCGAGAGCGCGACGTGCAGGCCTTTGGACCACCCCGGAAGGTCCTTGACGCCTTCGAGCAGGAAGGTGATCGCGGCCATGCTCGCGAATGCGGACACCAGCACGACGATGAAGATCACGTAAGCGGCGACATCCTGGGAGCGGGCGTGGAGCCGCGTCTCGGAAGCGTCCGCGCGTGCAATGAGCGCCCACGCCAGAAACAGATACACCGCAGCGCCGACGTCCCAGCTCACCAGGAAGCGGGAGCCGGCGTCGAAGAGCTGGGTTTGCGCCGCAAAGGCTGCGAGCGCTGCCGCCACCGACGCCGCGAGGCGCCGGATCGGGCTCAGACGCAGAACGAAAGGCTTTCTTTTGGTCATGAAACTCCGCCAGTTGAAAGGCGAGTATATCCAGCGCGAGCCCGATCACCGAAACGCGGCCAGCGGACCATCCCCGGCGGTAAAAGCGAAATAAAGGGCAAATCGGGCGCTATTCCCCGCAATGCCGGCGCTGAAAACCGGCAAGAATGCCGCCTGCATAACATCAAAAACAGCGGGGGAACGCTATGGTGACCTGGACCTTCAAAACGGTGACGGACGAGGCCGGCGAGGCGACCGGCGAAAAATGGTACTGGCGCGCCAACATGGAGCCGCCTGCGCTGGTCACTTCAGCCCAGTTGTTCCCTACCCTGGACGAATGCACCGCGGATGCGAGGAACAACGGTTTCCGCGGAACCGTACTCGCACTCGGCGACAGCCTGTGTCACCCCTTCATGCTCGGCATCGAAGAGCCGCGCACCGAAATTCGCGCCTCCGCGCACGAGCTCGCCTCAACGATCTGGGTGTAACGGCCCGGCCGCACCAGCGCTTTGGCAGGCGGACGTCGGATGGTTTCGACCTCGGCGTCTGCGCAACACGCAGGGTTTCCGATTCGATGATCCGTACGGTCCCCGCGTGCGGGTCTTTGCCCGCGCGCTTCACACAATCCTTGCCATCGCTGTAACTAGGCCTATAGTTGTATTACACGTGCCCGGTACGGGTGATATACATCATCTCGCGCACCGTCACGTTCGTCCAGTCGCTCCGTCGAAGCATTCCACCCGTTTCATTCCGCGACACGGGAGGCAGCATTTCGAACGCTCCGCTTCACGACCCGAACATCGTCTGGGTGAACGGCAATCCCGTAAACATCCCTGACAATCAATGGCCGGCCGCACAAACGCCGCGCGCGATCTTGCGTCTGGCAGGGCCGGTGCAACCGGAATGGCGAAAACGCCTTGCGGCCGCGAAGCTGCGAGTGCAGTTCTGGTGTCCGCCCAGCGGCGTCTGCGTCGACGTGCCGCGCGCCGCGCGCAACGACCTCTCGCAGCTCCAGCTCGATTTCGTCGCTGGCGGCGTCGACTATACGGACTCGATGTGTCAGCGCCCCGGGCTCCCGGCGAGCGACGATCGCGCGGCCGCGTTTACGCCCGCGCTACCTTCGCACCTCGTGGACGTCGTGTGTTTCGATCGCCGCACCCGGGCCGTTGTGGAGCGCGAGCTCGCCTCGCGCGACATTCCCGTCCTTCACGCGGGCACCACCAAGCTTCGCGTGTCGTTCGACGGCGATCTCGCGGTGCTGCGCGGTCTGCCCGGCGTCAAGCTCGCAGGGCCGGTGCGTTTGCCGAGGCTGCTCTCGGCTGCGGAGATACGTGCGAGCGTGGGAGTACCCGCAGCGGTGCCGAACCCATGGGGCTTGAGCGGCGAGGGTGAGGTCATCGCCGTCGCCGATACCGGACTCGACAGCGGCAATGTCGAAAACGGCATGCACCCGGATTTCGCAGGGCGTATACGCGCGCTGCAAAGCCTTCCGATGAACACGAGCTGGCGCTCTTTCGCGACCGCCCGCAGTGCGGAAGACGGCGCCGACCGCGCGAGCGGTCACGGCACGCACGTCGCCGGTCTCGCGCTGGGCTCCGGCGCAGCGAGCCGCGGCGTGCACGGCGGTCTCGCCCCCGCAAGCCAGCTCGTGTTTCTGGCGATCGAGCAGGACGTCGAGGTGCTTCCCGCCGAGCGCGGGCGCCTTCCTTCAGGTTTTTACCTCGCCGGGCGCCCGGTGGATCTGCGGGAGCTCTATCGCGCCGGCTCGCGTGAAGGCGCAACGCTGCACAACCTGAGCTGGGGTGATCCCGCGCAGGGCGTTTACACCGACGATTGCTTCGAGACCGATCTGTATTTGCGCGAAGCGCCTGATGACGTCGTGGTCTGCGCGGCGGGAAACGACGGCACCGATCGCGATGGCAATCGCTGCGTGGATAACGGCTCGCTGTACGCGCCGGCGTGCGCGAAGAACACGATTGCGGTGGGGGCGACCGAAGGCCCGGTGCAGGGCAGTGGGCTGCGCAAGACTTGGGGGCAGCTCGATGCCACCGGGCGACGCTGGACGGCGCCCTCGGATCGCAACGACCCGATTTCCGGGGAAGCCGACCGCATCGCGCCGATGAGCTCGTGCGGGCCTACGCGCGACGGGCGCGCGAAACCCGATCTGTGCGCGCCGGGGACCAATCTCGCCTCGACGCGCTCGCGCGCGACTGCATACCAGGGCTGGGGTCTCGCCGACCCTCTGCCTCTCTATATGTACGACGGCGGCACGTCGATGGCGGCGCCCGTCGTCACCGGAGCGCTTGCCCTCGTCCGGCAGGCATGGCGGGCGCACGGACCGGACAGGAAAAGAACGCCGAGCGGCGCCGCGCTCAAGGCGCTCGCGTTGCTCGCGTGCACGCCGGTGCGCGGCCGCGGAGTGGCGCCGGCAGGGCGTTTCGAAGCGGGGTTCGGGAAGCTCGACGTCGCTCGCGCGCTCCCGCCTGCTCTCAAAGCACGCGATGGATGGACCGTCACGCTCAGGGATGCCGCATCCCAGCGCATCGACACCGGCCGGCACCGGGATGTCGCCGTTCGTCTTGCGAAAGCCGGGCGGCTGCGCGCGGTGCTGTGCTGGTACGACCCGCCGGGGGAGCGGCTCATCAACGATCTCGATCTCACTCTGCTCGACGTTCACAAGAACCCGCTCGCACCCGACGGCGGCGCCGCCGCGGCGACGGCCGACCGAATCAATACCGTGGAGTGCATAGACCGGACGGTGCTGCCGGCCGGGCGCTACTTCCTTCGCGTCAATGGTTTTAACGTGATGGATGGACCGCAGCGCTATGCGCTCGCATGGGCGGTGGAGAGTGCAGTGCTTTAGCGCGAACGCCGCGTGATAGCTGCGCTTTTGCGTTGGTCTCACCTCACAAGGAGCACATCATGGCCCAGGCAACCCGCACCCGTACCCGCACTCGTCCGAAGTCAGGCGCCCCTTTCATGAGCACCCAGCCCGTACGCGCGGGCGGCGTCGCCGTGCGCGGCTCGACTGCGCTGACGCCCGCCGCCGCAGCGGTGCCCGTCGGGGGCGCCTCCAGCAGCAGTCTGCTCGGTCTCGGCGCCGACGTCTCGGGCCAGCTCGAAACCCTCGCACCCACTTTCGGCGACATCCTGTCGTCGGTCGGCATAGGCGTGGCGAACTCGCAGGCCGCACTGGACCACGGCGTCATCGACACGGTGAACGCGCTGTCGAACACCAAGATCACCGTCATCACCGAAGTCGTCGAGCAGCTCGATGACGACGGCCTGCCGGACGTCGCGCAAACGCAGCTCGTGAGCCAGGATCTGTCGGTGCTGAATTTCGTGACGCCGACCGTGCACGAATGGAAACACGTATCGCTGTCGATGGACATGAACGTCGGCGCGATGGACGACGAAACCGGCGTCACCTACAGCGTCAAGGAGCATTCGTCCGGCGTGGGCTCGGTGGGGCTGTTCTTCGGGTTCGTGGGCCTCGGCTACATGTCGAGCAGCGACAGTTTCCGGTCGATGCAGCAGAGCAGCCACCGCGAAGCCCAGTGGGCCAACGGCACGGTGCAGCTCGACGCAATCCTCGCGCCGCGGCGCACGACCAAGTTTCCCGTGCCCGCGAGCGTACAGATCGGGCCGCAGATGTTCGTGAGCCAGGGCAGCGTGGCGGAGCAGAAGACAAACAACGTGGTGACCTCGCGCACCATCGACGCGCTGATCAACGTGCGCAAAGCGAGCGGCGCTGCGAATCCGCAAAAGCCCCTCGAGCTCGATGCTGCGGGTCTGCTGCCGTCTTTCGCCAGCGGCGGTGGATTCAACGGGTCGACGACGAACGCCGACGGCCAGTGCAAAGTCACGCTGAAGCGCACGCTCACGCCGGGCTTCACCGCACCGGTGAAACGCACGTGCACGGTGCGCCTGGGTCAGTTGTCCAAGCGCTTCGACGTCATGATCTGAAATCATCGGCTCAAAGGAGCACACCATGTCCACTACCGCCCTTCTCCCCGTAGGCGCCGGCACCAAGGCGCTGGCTCTCCCCGGCACTGCCGACGTCTCCGACGAGCTCAAGCGCGCGGGGATGAGCTTCGGCAAGCTCATCCAGAACACCGGCCAGGCCGTCGCCGACACCCAGCTGAAGCTGAACCAGACCGGCGCGGCCATGGCGTCGACCCTCGCAACCACGCAGGTGGACGTCATAGCGGTGCAGGAAAGCATTTACGACGACGACGGCAACCTCGACCAGGCGAAGACTTTCACCCGCAAGCTGCCGCTGATCAATTTCATCGATCCTGTTTTCTATGAATGGACGGCGGTACGTCTCCAGGGACAGTTCTATGCGCGCGAGCTCGTCACGAGCAACGAGAGCGCGGGGAGTGCGTTCAAAAGCTCTGACGGCTTGGGCAATGCCGGTTACGGCATCATCTTCGGCGTCGGTTATATACATTCGAGCAACAGCAGCACGACGACCAACAGCGATGTCGATACGAGCTCGGATGCCTCATTCGGGCACATCCGTGCGAGCGCGCTGCTCCAGCCCAAACGCGACATCGGCGTGCCGGCGCCGCGGCAGGTGGTCCGCGGGCCCAGCCTCAACATCGTCGCGGGCGAGATCAAGGACATCCTCACCAACAACGTGCTGACCGCACGCACGATGTCGGCGCTGCTCGAGCTGCGCAAGCAGGACGGCACGCCCATCGCGGACAAGTCGATCTCGATAGACACCGAGGGTGCGCCGTGGAGTTTCACCGATCCCGCTGTGGACACGACCGACGCGCAAGGACAGGTGGCGATCACGCTGCGCCGGGATTTCATCGGCAATGCGCCCGACACCTCGGTGAAGGACGTCATCGTCACCGCCCGGCTCGGTCTCGTGTCCAACAGCACGACGCTGACGTTCTGAAAGCCGTGGCACTTCCGCGCGCCGAGCCGCCGGCCGGTCAGCAGGCGGCGCTTGCCGCGCTGCTGACCGAAGCGGTCGGCGGGGTCGTGCAAGCGCAGCGGCGGCTCGACGCCGACGCCCTGCAGCGAGTGACGCAGTTTGTCGCGACGCCGCAGGGCGAGCTTGCGCTGCCGCCGTTGTGGTTCACGTTCCAGGAAGCGACACTGACACTCGAGATGTCCGCGAGCATCACGCGCATCCAGCCGCGAACCGCGCGCAGCGCCTCGGCTGCGGGAGAAGTGCAGTTGAACTGCAGGCTGCTCAATCCCGCCGCTGTCAGCCTGTTCGGCTATACGGCATCGAGCGGCCTGAAAGTGGAACTGCGCCTCTCGCCGAAAGATCCCGGCGGACTGCGTCCCGACGATACATTCGACCCGGCGGCTCCGTCATAGCATTTGAAGCTGAAAACGATGGCCAATCACAGAACACCTGCCGCCGGTGCGGGCAGGGAGAAGGCACTGAAAGCCGGCTCGACCGGCGCAGCATCGGTCGTCGTGTTGAGTCCGCTGCTCGCCGAAGACTTCGTGCGCACCGGCACGGACCGGATTGTAAAAGTCGACGGGGTGAGCGGCGTGTTCACTCCGATCGGCACGGGCGACGACCAGCCGCTCGGGGCTGACGAGCGCAAAAACCTGCAAGGGGTGATCGACCGGCTCAAGGCCGCGCTCGTCGAGCTGCAGGCGACGAACGTGAAGCTCGGCCAGGAGCTCACGGCACTGCGCGAGCGGCCTTCCGCGCCGGACGATTTTGCGAGCGCGGTACAGCAGTCGCTCGACGAGGTTGCGCAGCGCATGGCGTCGATGCGCAATTCCATGTCGAACTTCGCCGTTCGCGAGTTCAAGCTCGACGCGTCGGTATTCGTCCAGGTGTCGCCGCTCGGGACGATCGAGTACCGCTTCGTGCAGCCCGGGGATGGCGTTGACGGCGCAGCGCTGTCGAAAATCTCGATGAGCGTGGTGCCCGTACCCAAGAGCAATCTCGCGGGCGTATGGACTCCGGATCTTTTCCAGCCCGAAGTCTCGCTGGCCGCGCTGCCCCAGGCGTCACCGGCCCTGGTGGGACGGCTCGAATCGGCGGGACTGTTTTCGATCGGCGAATTCCTTCAGGTGGGTACGCGCGCGCGCGCGCAGGCGTATCTCGAGGCGCTGCTCGGCACCGAGCGCAAGCGCCTGGCGCAGTGGGCGCAGCAGGCTGCGCTGATGACGCTGCGCGGGGTGAACGGCGGGGCTGCGCTCGTGCTGATCGATGGCGGCCTGGGCAGCTTCGAGCGCCTCGCAGATGCTTCCGTCGAGACGATCATGAAGCATTACGCGGCGTCGAGGAAGAAACATCCGGAGTATGGCGCGCCGGCAGCGACTGCAGCGCTCGCCGGCCAGTGGACGCGCGCGGCGCGGCAGTATCTCGGCCTGTCCGAACCGCCGCCGCCCGAATGATCTGACAGCCGCGCGAGCACTGCACGTTGCAAGTGCGTGCTAAGCTCGACCGCTGTCATGCAGTCCTCTCCCAGCGAGCCCGCGAGCGCCGACGACCGGCGGTTTCCGTACTGGCGCCGCAACCTCAAAGTCGTTCCCTTGAGCAACCTGCTCGCGAGCCTGGGCTTCGGGCTCGCGTGGCCTTTCCTGCCGCTGATGGTGCGCGGGCTCGGGGTGCAGGAGAACCTCGCGACGTGGGTCGGCTACATGGTGCTCGGGTTTTATATCGTCAGCTTCACCATGAACCCGATCTGGGGCGGCATCGCGGACCACTACGGCCGCAAGGTCATGGTCCTTCGCGCAACGATCGGTATGGGCATCGCTTTTACGCTGGTGCCTTTCGCGCCGAGTCCCCTGTGGTTCGCGTGCCTCATCATGGTCGTCGGCTTCTTCAACGGGTCGACCGGCGCATCGCTGGCGCTGCTCGTCGCGAACACGCCGCCGAAGCGTATCGGCACCGCGCTGTCGCTGGCGCAGACCGGAACGCTGGTCGGACAGACCATGGGCCCTGCTGTGGGCGCGGTGCTCGGCGCGGTCGTCGATCGCGTCCACTGGCTGTTCTGGCTGAGCGGCGCGTTCCTGCTGCTGGCGAGTGCGCTCGTGGCGATCTTCGTGCGCGAAGTAAAACAGCTTGCGGCCGGGCGCTGGCGTCTTCAGTGGATCGCGCCGCTGCGCGAGCTTCTGCGCGTGCCGCATATCGGACCGCTCTATCTCCTCGGGTTTCTGTTTTCCGTCCTGTGGAGCGGCAACGTCACGATCATGAGCATTTACGTGCTCCAGCTGCTGCCCACCCACGCGCAGGGCATCGGCAACGAAGCCTTCTGGGTGGGCGCGGTTGCCGTCGCGCTGGGCGTCTCCGGGCTGCTTGCGATGCCCGTCTGGGGACGGGTGCTGGACCGGCGGGATCCCGCGCGCGTGCTGGCGTTTTCGACCGCCGCCGCGGCGCTGACTCACGTGCCGTTGCTGTTCATACAGACGCCGCTCCAGCTCGTGCTCGCGCGAGTCGCTTTCGGCGTCAGTGCGGCTGCGATGCAGCCGGCGATCGTGAGGCTGCTCAAGGAACACGCGCCGGTGGGTATGGATGCGCGCGCGATTTCCTACGCGACTTCTTTCCAGTTCATCGCGATGGGGCTCGCACCTTTCGTCGCCGGGCTCATCGGTCCGACGCTCGGGCTGCGCGCCTATTTCGGCCTGACGATCGTGCTGACTGTCGGCGGCTTCGTGCTGTGGATGAGGGGCGGCCGGCGCGCGTGATCCCCTGTCGGGAGCGCGAAATGCTAAAGCCAGCCTCATGGACACGACGAGGATTCGACTTGCCGCGGCACGACGGGGGACCCGAATCGCGGCGGCACTGGCCCTGGCGCTCGTCGCGCTGGCCGTAGCGTTCGACTGGAACTGGTTTCGCGGCCCGCTCGTGCACTATCTGGCGCATGAGTCAGGCCGTGAAGTGAGGATAGAAGATCTGCACGTCGACCTGAGCCTCGCTTTCCTGCCGACGGTACGTCTGCGAGGCGTGTACGTCGAGAACGCACCCTGGGCCGCCAGACAGCCGTTCGCGACCGCGAAGGAGGCTTCGTTCACCTTTGCATTGAAGAGCGTATGGGAGGGGCGGCCGGTGATCACGCGGATGACGCTGGTCGACGCGGACGTCGACATGGAGAGAAACGCCGACGGCCTGCGTAACTGGCGTCTGCGCAACCCCGACGATCGATCCCCCGGGCGGGTCAAAGTGCTCACGCTCGAAGCGCACCGGAGCCGCCTGCGATTCGCAAACCGCGCGCTCGGCCTGGAGTTCGTCGCCACGGTGAGCGATTCGGCTGCCGCGGATCGCTCGAAAGACGCGCTGACGACCCGCGTCGCTTTCGAAGGGGTGTACCAGGGGGCGGGCTTTTCGGGAGAGGCGCTCAGCGCCGGGGTGATGAGCTTTCGAGAAAGCGGGGCGACTTTTCCGATGCGAGGCCATATCGTTTCGCGCAAGACGCGCCTCGAATTCGACGGCTTCTTTACCGACCTCTTCGACATCGGTCCGATCGACGCCAAAGTGCGTCTCTCCGGGCCATCGCTCTCGCTGCTTTACCCGTTCCTGCGAGTGCATCCGAAACCGTCCAGGCCGTACACCGTCGAGGCGCAGCTCAAGCAGACGGCACAGGTCTACGACTTTTCGCGTGTGAAAGCGACCATCGGCAAGACCGACCTCGCGGGCTCGGCGGTGTACGACCGCAGCGGCGAACGGCCGATGCTGCGCGCTGCGCTGCAGAGTAGTGCGGCTGATTTCGATGACGTGCGCCCGCTGCTCGGCATGAGCGCTCCGACAGCCGGCGCAAGCGAGCGCGGCAGCGACGACGAAGATCGCGGCGCGCCGGCCGGAAAACTGTTCCCTTCAGCCACCCTGCGCACCGAGCCGCTCACCGCATTCGACGCTCGCGTGACCGCAAGCGCGCGCAGGTTTACCGCTCCCGCGGGGCCCGTGCTGCAGGACTTTCGCGTGGAAGCGCAGCTCGAGCGCGGCGTGCTCGAGGTGAAGCGCCTCGATGGCGCGATGGCAGGCGGCAGGCTTGCGGCGACCCTCGTGCTCGATGCGCGCCAGCCGGTCGCATCCGCTGGCGTAACGGCGCAGCTCGAGGGCATCCGGCTCGAAGCTCTCGTGCCCTCGCTTTCCGCAAAAGCCGGCGCGGGGGGAACCGTCAGCGGCCGACTCGACCTGAAGGGACGGGGTGATTCGATTGCGGCAATGGCGGGTCACGCCAGGGGCTCGCTCGCTGCGAAGATGGATCGAGGACGCATCTCCAGTCTCGCCGACGCCAAGCTCGGGTTCAACTTCGGCAAGGTCGTGAGTATCTTCCTGCGGGGCGACAGCGATATCGCCATCAATTGCGGCGCGATCGCTTTCGACGTGAACGACGGCATCGCAAAGGCACGGAGTCTCGTGCTCGACACCGCACACACTCGTGTAGAAGGCGCGGGCACGATCGATCTGACCCGCGAGCACGTCGATCTTCGCATCGTCCCGGAGCCGAAGAGGCCGGGTCTTTTTACGCGCAGCGCGGCGATCCGGATCCGCGGTCCGTTGCGAGCGCCGGCCGTGTCGGCCGAAGACCGCGAGCGTGGGGATGCGGGTGTGCCCGCTGCAGCGCAGGGTGGCTGCGCTGCGATTGCTCAGCGCTAACTACTGATTTCTCAGCCCGACGCGTGCTTCGCCATCATCTCGCCGAGACGCACCGGACGCTCTGGCCGCCAGTCGGGGTTGAACCTCAGCCCGCTCGACTGCGGAAACAGTATCACTACCGTCGATCCGAGCGAGAAGCGGCCCATCTCGTCGCCTTTGGCGAAGACCCATTGCTGCGGGTCGTAGCGCCACTCGCGCATGACCCCCGGCCGCTTCGGATTGACGATCCCGTGCCACACCGTCTCCATGCTGCCGACGATGGTCGCGCCGACCAGGGTCAGCACGAAAGGCCCGTGCTCGGAATCGAACACGCACACGACGCGCTCGTTGCGCGCAAACAGGTTGGGTACACCCAGGGCAGTCGTCGGGTTCACCGAGAACAGCGTGCCCGGCACGTAGATCATGCGGGTCAGCCGTCCCGCGCACGGCATGTGCACGCGGTGGTAATCCTTCGGCGCGAGATAAAGCGTCGCGAAGCTGCCGTGATCGAATTGCGCGGCAAGCTCGCGGTCTCCGCCGACCAGCGCGCGAGTCGAGTAGTTATGCGATTTCGCCTGAAACAACTGGTCGCGCTCGATCGGTCCGAACTGGCTGACCGCGCCGTCGACGGGGCAGATGTAATCGGCGTCGGCGAGCGGCCGCGCGCCGGGCTTCAGGGCGCGGGTGAAGAACGCGTTGAAAGTCTCGTAGCTGCGAATGTCCGGATTCGCGGCTTCTCCCATGTCGACTTTATAGTGCCCGACGAACCAGCGGATGATCAAAGTGGTCACGGGCCCCCATCTGGCGTTGGCGACCCAGCCGGAGAAGCGGTTGATCGCTCGTTTGGGGTAGATGTACTGCGGCAGGACTTTGAATCTGTCGGACACGATGAGTGGGTGAATTACAGGGAAGGCGAAGTATACCGATGCGCCGAAGCACCGGCCGTGCCGGGGGACAGACCCCGGTTTTTCCTTGACCCCGGTGCTCATCGGATTAAACCGGGGCCAGACCCCAATGGGGCCGGGCTCTGAACCCTCACCCCTCGCGCCCCGACTCTTCCCTCGTTGGCCGGCGTCGCCAGCGCTCCGGGGATCGGGACGAGGCGGAAGGGAGCGATCGGTCTGCCGTCGCCGGCGAGGTCCGGATGGCGCGCGAGTTGCGAGCTTGCGGCGAGCACGAAGCCGTCGATCACCGCGAAGCCGACGGGCTCGTCGAGCGCGACCAGTCGCGCAAGGTTCACGATGTCGGCGCGATCGAGTCCCGCAGACAGACGCAACCCGCCCAGCATGTTCGTGCCGAGCGAGCTGAAATACAGCTCGTGCTGTGCGTCCTGAGAGTCGATGTAGGTGCGCGCCGGGTAGACGAGCGAGCGCATGCCGCAGACGCCCTTAAGATTTGCCGCGCCGGACAACGCCACCGCCCGTGCCTGCCCCGTGATCGGGTCGACGCGCCACAGCGCTCCGGTTTCCGCACTCGCCGCGAGGACCGCGTGGGACGCCGGAATGACGGCGAGCGCCGTGAGGGCGCCCGCGAACTGACCCTGCGGTGCAAGCACCGGCAGCTCGGTTCTTACCAGCGCTTCGGTCCCGCTTTCCTCCGAGATGACGTGCAGCTTCGGCTCCCGTGCGTCGGCCACGTAGACCATTCCGTTGAAAGGGTCGAGGGTCATGTCAGGCAGACACCCGCCCCGAGCGACACGAGCGCCTCGCGGCAAGTCGATCTTCGCGAGCAGGGCGCGTTGGCGCAGGGAATAGACATAAACGCGGTCGGTATCGAGCACCCACAGCCGGTCGCGCGGGCTGTCGATGGCGAGGCGCAGCGCTTTCCTGCGACCGTCGGTGGGGAAGCTCGCGGGCAGATAGGGCGCG
>JAQGMV010000045.1 GCA_028292225.1 Betaproteobacteria bacterium | reverse complement strand
GTCACGATCTTCACCGGCTCTTCGTACGCGATGTCGAAGCAGTAATCGCTGCCCATCATGATGCGGTCGGCGCCGACGAGGTCGACCAGGTCCTGGAGGATCTCGGCGTCGTAGCTGATCGTGTCGTACGTGAAACGCTTGAGGTACTCGCTCGGCGGCCGCGGGATGGTCTTGCACTCCTGCCGCGTGTGGAAGCCGCGGTCGAGGCGGCCGCGAAGGATCGGCAGCGCGCCGCCCGCGTGCGGCAGTGAAATCTCGAGCTTCGGAAAAGCGTCGAGCACGCCGCCGTAGATGAGATGCGACGCCGCGAGCGCGGTCTCGAACGGGTTGCCGCAGAGGTTGATGAGATAGAACTGCTTCATCCGCTCGTTGTTGATCATCATCGGATGAAGGAACAGCGGCAGGCCGAGCTCTTCCATGCGCTCGTACACCGGGAAGAAGCTGCGGTCGGACAGATCGCGATCGCGAACGACTGTCGCGATATACACGCCGCGGATGCCGGGAAGCCTGGCCGCGCGCTCGAGCTCTTCGAGCGCGAGCTTCGCGTTCTGGAAAGGCAGGCACGCGAAGCCGTAGAGGCGGTCCGGATGCTGCTGATGCGCCGCGCTCGCGGCGTCGTTGAACGCCATCGAGAGCTCCATGCCGAGATCGTCGTCGGCCCAGTACACCATCGGCTGCGTCAGGCTGAGAACGTGGACCTTCACACCCTGGCGGTCCATCTCCTTCAGCCGCGCGTCGATGTCGATGAACAGCGGGGTGATGGGGCCGGTGCGCAAGCTGAGCCCGACCTGGATGAAAGTCCTGCCCTGCGGATCCTGCGTGACGCTCGTGCCGACGCGATGGCCTTTTTTCGCGATGAGATCGATGTAAGACTGCGGAAAATAGTGCGCGTGGGTGTCGATCGTCGGGGCTCTTGGCACGTGCTTCGTCCTCTCGGTGTTGTAAGGCGGCGTTATTCTAGAATGAACGGTGTCCTCATGCGCCCGCCTCGTGTAAGGAAGGATGACGAACCGATCGATCTACGCTTCAGCCGCAGTGTGATCGCTCGTCCATCACGCCGTAAGCTCATCAGTCCGCTTTAGCGCCGGACGCCTTCACCACCTTCGCCCACTTCTCCATTTCGGACTTGATCAGCCGGGAGAACTCTTCGGGATTGCCCGGGTGCGCTTCCACGCCTGAAGCGAAAAGCCGGTCCTGCACTTCCTTCGTACCGAGCGCGGAGAGCGAAGCTTTGTTCAGGGTCGTGACGACCGGCTGCGGGATGCCTGCGGGCCCGAGGATTCCATACCAGGCCACGGCCGCGAACCCCGGAAGGCCCGCTTCGGACATCGTCGCCAGCTCGGGAGTCGATGGCGAGCGTTGCGCGCCTGTGACCGCGAAACCCTTGAGCTTGCCCGACTTGATGAACGGGATCGCGGAGGAGAGGCTTGCGAAGCTGAAATCGACCTGGCCCCCGAGCAGCGCCGTCAGCGATTCGGCTGCGCCCTTGAACGGAACGTGTATCGTCTTCACGCCTGCCATGGTGTTGAAGAGCTCCCCGGACAGATGCACTGAGGTCCCGGCGCCCGAGCTGCTGAAATTGAGCTTGCCGGGATTGGCTTTCGCATACGCGATGAATTCCTTCACGTTGCTGGCAGGAACGCGCGGCGTCGTCACGAGCACGTTCGGGCTGTCGCCGACGAGGGTGATCGGCGTGAAGTCGCGCACCGGGTGATAAGGCAGCTTCGAATAGAGGCTGTAGTTGATCGCGTGGGTGCCGATGGTGCCCATCATCAGCGTGTAGCCGTCAGCCGCAGATTTCGCGGTCATGTCGGCGGCGATGTTCCCGCCTGCGCCGCCGCGGTTGTCGATCACCACCGCCTGGCCGAGCTTCTCGCGCAGCTGCGGCTCCATCGCACGCGCGATGATGTCCGCAGCGCTTCCCGCAGTGAACGGGATCAGCATGCGCACGGGGCGCGAGGGATATGGCTGGGCGTGCGCTGCGCAGGAGAGCAGGGCGCAGACCAGTAAAGTCGCGGAGCGCATCGTTTTCATCTGTTATCTCCTCCGAGCAAATCGGGGACAGACCCCAATAAAACCGAACCGGGAAAAACCGGCTTCTGTCCCCACCCAGCGTAGCACCTCGCGGACTCGCGTCGCTAGGCGCGGCCCTCGGGGCTGCGTTATCCTTCGAGCCTTCCCCCCTGTGTGAGTGAGGAGTTCATATCATGGCGAATGCCGGCAACGACGGTCATTACGAAGCGCTGTGGCCACGCAGCCCGCGCCAGGTCCAGTTGCAGCCGCTTGCGAAGCGGCTGGATACGCTCGAAGGCAAGACCATCGCGCAGATGTGGGACTACGTGTTCCGCGGCGACGAAGTCTTCGCGCTGCTCGAGGAAGGCCTGAAGGCGCGCTACCCGAACATCCGCTGGGTGAGCTACAAGGAGACCGGCAACACACACGGCGGTGAAGAGCGTGAAGTCGTCGCGTCGATCGCGCGCAAATTCAAGGAGCTCAAGGTCGACGCCGCCATCTCAGGGATGGGTTGTTGAGGGAGCTGCACGCCCGCCGTGTTGCGGGCGAGTGCAGCGGCGGAAGCGGCGGGCATCCCGTCTTCCACTCTGGTGTGTGATGGTTTTCTCGGTCTCGCCGCTCACACCTCCATAGGACTCGGCGTGCCGAACATTCCGGTTGCCGCGGTGCCGGGGCATACCGGGGTGCAGAGCAAGGAAGAGCTCAGGCGCAACATACTCGAGGTCACGCTCGACAACGTGGTGAGAAATCTTATCGGCGCACCCGCCGAAGCCACTGAAGAGGCCGAGCCCGGTGCGCGCGACATCGTCTTTCGCGGCGGCTTCGACGAGGTCAACCGCTATTTCTACGACAACGAGCTCTCCGACGGGCTTCCGATCGTGCCGCCGACCCGCGAGCGCGTCGAAGCGTTCCTGAAGCACACCGGCCGCAGCCCGGACGAAGTGCTCGGCATCCTCCTCCCCGACAACCGCGCAGCCTCTGTCTGGAGCATCGCGGTCAACGGCGTCATGGCGGGCTGCCGGCCTGAATACATGCCGGTGCTCGTCGCGCTGGTGGAAGCGATGGCGGATCCTTATTACGGCGTCGAGCACAGCGGCAACACGCCGGGCGGGGAGACCCTGATCGTGCTGAACGGGCCGATCATCAAGGCGCTCGGCTTCAACTACACCCAGGGCGTGATGCGCGACGGCATCCTGCCGAACACTTCGGTCGGACGCTTCTGGCGCCTGTACTTACGCAACGTCGCGGGTTTCCTTCCACACAAGAACGACAAGGCGACTTTCGGCAACACCTGGCGCGTGGTCGTCGCGGAAAACGAAGACGTCGTGAGAGAGCTCGGGTGGGAGCCGTTGAGCGCCGACATGGGATACACGGCGGGCGACGACACGGTGACGATCTCGCGCATGACCGGCGGCAATCACATCTCTTCGATCTCCGGCAGCACGCCTGAAGAGATGATGCCGTATCTCGCCGATGCGGTCGTGCGTCAGTACTCCTGGCAGATCATGTTCACGGTGGGGCAGGGCATGGGCACGCTGCGTCCGCTCGTGCTGCTGGGGCCGATCATCGCGCGCACGATCGCGTCGTGGGGCTGGAGCAAGGAGCAGCTCAAACGTTATCTGTTCGATCACGCCCGCATGCCGGCGCACGAGTACGAACGCATCCTTCGTGACTGGACGGTCAAGCCCACGTGGAACCTCGAAGAGGAAGTGCGGCTGGGCCGCGTGCCGAAGGTGTTCTTCGAGTCCGGTGATCCGGACCGGATGGTGCCGCTCGTGTGGGAGCCCGACGATTACATGATCGTGGTCACCGGCGATCCCGCCCGCAACAGCGCCTACGTGTTCGCGCACAACGGCGTGCTCGGTTATCCGGTCACCAAGAAGATCGATACCCCGAGGCCTGCGGCGAAGACGCGCAGCTCTCAGAAGAAAGGCGAGCATGTCGCTGCGTCGTAGGAGGGACATCTGGGACGTCGTGGTGGTCGGCGGCGGCATCGGCGGGCTCACCGCCGCGTGGTATAGCGCCCGGCGAGGGCTGCCGACGGCAGTGATCGAGGCCGGCGTCATGCTCGGCGGACAGGTCGCGACGGTGAACGCCCTCGACGACTGGCCTTCGACGAAAGACGAGTCCGGCGTCGAGCTCGCGACGGCGATGGCTTCAAGGCTCGAGAACAATGCGGTCGAGATCGTTCACGATCCGGCAATCGAAGTGAAGCGCGCGGCCGACCTGCTGCTGGTCAGGACCGACCGGCGCACGTTCAGGACCCGCCGCGTAATCGCCGCCTCGGGCGCGAAGCTGCGCACCCTCGACGTTCCGGGCGCGGATGCGCTGCGCGGCAAGGGCGTGTCGCAGTGCGCGCACTGCGACGGCTACTTTTTCAAAGGCAGGGACGTGGTCGTCGTCGGCGGCGGCGACTCGGCGCTGCAGGAAGCGCTGGTGCTCGCGCCGCTCTGTAAAAGCGTGACCGTCGTGGTGCGCTCGCAGCTACGCGCGAAGCAGGTTTACGTCGAGCGCGCGGCGGGTGCGGCCAATGTGAGCTTCGTGTGGGAGGCTCAAGTCGAGGCCGTGCTCGGCAACGGCACGGTGAACGGCGTGCGCGTTCGCAAGCTGAAAAGCGGCGAGGTTTCGGAGATTCCCTGCGCCGGGGTGTTTCCTTTCATCGGCGTCGAGCCGAACACTGCGTACCTGCCGCCTTCGATCCGCCGCGACGACGGTGGTCGTGTGATCACCGATGAGCGCATGCGCACCGCCGAACCGTCGATCTTTGCGATAGGGGCGGTGCGGTCGGGATACTCAGGCGAGCTCACGGGCGCTGCGGGTGAGGCCGCGATTGCGGCTGCGACGATCGCTGCCGATCTCGCGAGGTAGGAAACCTTCGACTCAAATCGCGCGGCTGACCGCCCGCGTTCCCCCGCTCCATGTCGGAACGTAAGCCCCTTTGCGTCCCACCCCGCCTGCCACGACGATCATGATGTCGTCCGGCTTCTCGGCAACGCGGAGACAACCCTGAACTGCTCCGCCGCTCGCTTCCGCTCGCGCCCGTAACGGCGGCGACAGCCGCGCGACTTCGAGGCGCGCCCGCTCGTAGATGGCGGTCTTGGCGGCGGCCTTGTCCATCCCGCTGCGTACGAAAACATCCGCGTGCTCGGGCGGCATCACGATCAGCGGCTCGCCGCCGCCGAGCAGCCCGGCGCCGCCGACATTGCCGGCGATCAGCATCGATTGCGCGTAAGTCTGCGCGAGATCTTCTCCGGTTGCGCTCTCGGAGTCGACGACTTCTATCGTCCCCGACACGCCCACGACCGTGACAACGCGCGCTTCGACATCGAAGCCTCGCTCGACGTGCAGCGCAGGCCACGGGCTTTGCGCCTCGTTTTCGGCGAAGCAGAAGGTGTATTTTCCGGGCTGTCCCAGCGTTGCCATGTCGATCTCTCCCGGACGTGCACCCCCGACATTCTGAAGTGTGAGCCTTACCGCGCGGCCGATCGTCGCGTTCGCGCGGTTACCGGGGCCGAGCGCATTCGCGCCGCTGTTCATGCCGAGCTCACGTGCGACCGGGCCGTTCACGACGACGCACACCGTCGCCGATCCTGTGGTGGTCGCGATGCCGAGCAGATTGAATTCCATAGCCGCCATTGCCGCGACTGCAGCGCCGACGACGCGCAGAGACTCGGGCGTGCAGCCCGCCATCACGGCGTTGACGGCAATGTCGCGCCACGTCACGTCTTCGTAAGCCGGCGGCAGGATTACGACAGAGGCGTCGCCCTCGAGCCGGCAAGCGTCGAGCATGCGCTGGATGCGGCTGCGCGTCGGCGGTGTGACCGGCAATCCGTCGGTGACGCCGGATGCGATCAGCGCGTCCTGTGCGTCATCCCATTCGCTGTCATGCCGGCCTTTCCAGATTTCCATCAGTGCCTCCTCGGGCGATTGTAGCGGTGCAGCATGCACTTTCAGGCGTGCGCCTTGCACACATGGTCTCGTTCCAGGCGTAGCAAGCATGCCACATCGCTATACTGTAGCCCGCCGCGCCCCGCGAGCGGCGGTACTCGAGGTCCATCACATAACATGAACGAGCTCAGCTCATTTCTTCCTCAGACCAACATCGCGTATTTCACGATGGAGGTCGCGTTGCGAGTCGAAGTACACACCTATGCCGGAGGTCTCGGCGTGCTCGCGGGCGATACCGTGCGCTCCTGCGCCGATCTCGAGCTTCCGGTCGTGTTCGTCTCTCTGATCAGCCGCGACGGATATTTCCGCCAGGAGATCGACGCGGCCGGACGACAGATCGAGCATCCCGACCCGTGGGACATCGTGCGCTGGGCGCAGCCGCTCCCCGCCATGATCGGCGTACAGATCGAAAATCGCGACGTATGGATTCGGCCGTGGCTCTACGTACACCGATCCGAGGCAGGGTACTCGGTGCCGGTGCTTTTGCTCGACACCGATGCCGAGCAGAACGATCCGCGCGACCGCCATCTCACGCACCACCTGTACGGCGGCGACGAGGAATACCGCTTCAAGCAGGAGCTCCTGCTCGGAATCGGCGGCGTACGCATACTCGAGGCGCTGAGCTTCAACATCGGCACCTATCACCTGAACGAAGGTCATGCGGCGTTTGCAACGGTCGAGCTGCTCAAGCGCTTTCCGCGCCGGCGGCGTCAGAACGACCAGGCGGAGTGGTCGTACGACGCCGACCGCGTTCGCGACCTGTGCGTGTTCACGACGCACACCCCGGTCGAGGCAGGACACGACCGCTTCTCCTACGAGCTCGTCACGAGAACCGGCACCGACCTGCTGCCGCTCGAAGCGCTCAAAGTATTCGGCGGCGCCGACAAGCTCAACATGACGCGCCTCGCGCTCAACCTGAGCGGCTTCGTCAACGGCGTGGCGCAGCGGCATGCGATCACCGCGCGCGAGATGTTTCCGGGTTTCGACGTGCGTGCGGTGACCAACGGGGTGCACGTCGGCACGTGGGCGCATCCGGCATTCGCCGCCCTCTATCGGCAGCACTATCCGCAGTGGATGCACGAGCCCGAAGTCCTGGTGCGTGCCGACAACCTCCCGGACGGCGACCTGTGGAGCGCGCACGAGGCAGCGAAGAGAGACCTCTGCCATTTCGTGCACGAGAAAACAGGCATCGAGATGGACCCTTCGGTGCCGCTGATCGGTTTTGCGCGCCGCATGACCGGCTATAAGCGTCCGGATCTGCTGTTCGGCGACTTGAAGCGCCTCATCGCGATCGCGGAAAAGCATCCGTTCCAGCTCGTTTTCTCCGGCAAAGCGCATCCCGCGGACACTGCGGGCAAGGAAAGCCTGCATCTGATCCACAACGCGATTCGCGAGCTTCAGGGCCGGGTGCCGGTCGCGTTCCTGCATAACTACGATATGTCGGTCGCGCAGGTGCTCGTCGCGGGCGCAGACGTGTGGCTCAACAACCCGCTTCCGCCGCTCGAAGCCTCCGGGACGAGCGGGATGAAAGCGGCCGTCAACGGCGGTCTGAATCTCAGCATGCTCGACGGCTGGTGGGTGGAAGGCTGCATCGAAGGGGTGACCGGCTGGGCGATCGACAACGCCACCGACGCGGGGCCGCTGTACGACAAGCTCGAGCGCGTCGTGCTGCCGATGTATTACCACGACCGCTCCCACTGGATCTGGATGATGAAGCAGGCGATCAGCAAGATCGCCGGGTACTTCAACAGTCACCGCATGATGCGGCGGTACGCTGCAGAGGCTTACCTGCGCTGAGTGCGGGCCGCAGTCAATGAAACAGGGGTGGAATGAGCGCGAAGAAAAAGACTGCCGGTAAGCGGCTGAAGCCGGCCGCCGGGAATGGCTCGCTGGAGAACAATCCCGTCCTCAGAGGCGGGATGCCTCAGGCGCTCGGCATGCGGGTCACGTCGCTCTCGCGCAAGAAAGTGACCGGCGAGATGGCGATCACGCCGATGCATCTCAACGTGAACGGCCGCGTGAACGGCGGCGCGATCATGTCGTTCGCCGATGCGCTCGGGGCCGTCGGCGCTGTCGCCCATCGCCCGCCGAACTACCGCGGCGGCACGATCGAATCGAAGACCAATTTCTTTGCGGCAGGCACCGGGCCGGTGCTGACCGCGGTCAGCATTCCGCTGCACGTCGGGCGCACCACGTCGGTGTGGCAGACCACGATCAGGAACGCCGACGGCCGCATGGTTGCGATCGTGACGCAGACCCAGATTTCGGTGCCTGTCGCCGGAGCCGAGGAGTGACCAAAAAACCAAACCTCCTTTTCTGCTTTACTTTTTCAGGCAGAGGTCACTTGATCCGGCAACGGCGCGAGCGGCAGCGGCTTGCCGTCGGGAATCGCGGTGCGTGAGACGTTCATCACGAGCCCGATCATGATGTAGTAGCCGACGGTGCCGACGAGATCGACGATGCCGGGCTCGCCGAACTGCTCGAGCGCTTTCGAGTAGGTGGGGTCGCTGACGCCGTGATTGTTCAGCAGCTCGGTCATGAATTCGTAGACCACCTCTTCATCGCGCGCCATGCGCGTGGGCCTGCGGCCTTCCCTGATCGCATCGACGATAGCCTGATCGAGACCCGATTTCACCGCGTGCGGCACGTGCACGAACCACTCGTATTGCTGGGTGTAGTGACGCGCGCCCATCAACGCCGCCATCTCCCTGATTCGCACCTCGAGGGGACACTCGAAGCGCACGTATGCCCCGAGCTTCTGGCACGGGTCCATGAAGCCGGGGCTGCGCATGATTGCGACGAAAGGACCGCGGACGCTGCCGCGGGGACCTTGTGCGGTTTCTGCGGACACTCGTTTCTGAGCGTCGGTCATGCGCTCCGGCGGGATCTCGGGCATGCGCTCGGGCGCGACCTGAAAGCGAACATCTCGTGCTGCGGGCTGTTTGTCCGACATCTGATCTCCTCCGGTAGCTCGTGGAACGGTCTCGTGGATACTTAGCTTAGACTAACCGCGCTACACGTTCGACCCAAACGAGGAGGACTGATGAATAGACTGATTCGAGCGGCCGTCGCGCTGCTCACCCCGTTATGCGCGCTGAACGCACCCGCTCATGCGCAGGACGCTTCGAAGCGGCCGATACGGCTGCTCGTGCCGTCGCCCGCGGGCGGGCCTTCGGACTTCGCCGCACGGCTCATCACGGTGAAGCTCAGCGAGGCGCTCGGCCGCAACGTCATCGTCGACAACCGCCAGAGCGTGAACGGAATACTCGCAAGCGAGATCGCGGCGAAATCCCCCGCTGACGGCAGCACCCTGCTGATCGGCAACAACGGCACCCTCGTCATGAACCCCGGGCTCTACAAAAAGCTGCCGTACGACCCGCTGAAGGATTTCGCCCCGATCACGCAACTCGTGTCTGCCGGCACCGCGCTGGTGGCGACGTCACGGTTTGCGCCGCAGACGTTCAGGGAGTTCGTGGCCGCTGCGCGCAAGGATCCCGGAAAAATCAACATCGGTGTCGCCGGAGCCAACGGCGCAGTGGGAACCGAAGTGCTGAAGCAGGCTGCGGGGATCAAGCTCAACAACATTCCCTACAAAGGCAGCGCGCCGACCGAGCAGGCGATCG
>JAQGMV010000026.1 GCA_028292225.1 Betaproteobacteria bacterium | reverse complement strand
GCGTCGAGCAGCTCGCGATAACGCGATTTCGAAGCTTTGAGCCGCGACGGCGCGCCGTCCTCGACGATGCGGCCCGCTTCGACGACGAGCACGCGGTCGAATGCGAGGGTCTCGCCGACGTCGTGCGTGACGCAGAGCAGCGTCGCGTCTTTCCACCAGGCCCGCGCTTCGGCGAGGAGCCGGGTGCGCTGGGCGCGGTCCATCCCGCGAAACGGCTCGTCGAGCAAAGCCAGGCGCACGCCGCTTTGCATCAATGCCCTGGCGAGACGTACGCGCTGGCCTTCGCCGCCCGAGAGCAGGGCGCCGCCTTCGCCGAGCCAGGTCTGAAGCCCGTCGGGAAGCTTTTGCAGCAGGCGGCGCAGGTCCGCGGTGTCGATCGCGCTGCCCGTGCGCTCGAGATAGTCGGCGTCGACCGCATAGTTCAGGTTCTCGAGGAAAGGCCGGTTCCAGATCTGGATCGCGGGATCGACCCACGCGATCTCGCGGCGCAGGCGCTCGAGGCCCGAAGGCGTCGAGCGTTCGCCGTCGAGCAGCAACGTGCCTTCCGCGAGCCGGTGCCAGCCGAGCATGAGACCGACCAGCGTCGATTTACCCGCGCCCGAGGCGCCCACGATTGCGACGTGCTCGCCGGGTGCGATCGCAAGATCGATGTCCCGGAGCAGGGCGTGGCCTCCCGCGAGCACGCTGCCATTCTCGATCGAGATGCGGGTCGCGCTGCGTGCCGGCTCAGCACCTGCGGAAAGGTTGCGCTGCGGCTCGACCGTGCCTCGCGTTTGCGATTCGCCGGCCGCGATTTCGGTCGGCGCGGACAGCGGCTCGAGGAGCCGCAACAGCACGTTGCGTTGCGCCGGGTACTGCTGCGCGAGCTGGCTGATGCCCTGGCCGATCGCGGGCAGCTTGAGGGTCCAATAGACGAGGAGGAGGTCGCCGCCGGTCGCGCCGCCCGAGCGCAGGAAGTGCTGGAGCAGCAGCAACCCGGCGAGGCCCAGACACACGAGCGATTGCACCGCGTCGGCAGACATCGAGAGCCGGATGAGGCCGCGCGTCGACCGCGCCCATTCGACCAGCAACCCCTCGTGCTGTCGGCGCACCGCCTGCGCGGCGCCGTGCGCCCTGATCGGCACCAGAGCGAGCAGCGCGTCGAGATAGAACCCGCTCAACGCACCGGCGTGATTGCGCACCCGCAGGTCGCGCTCGTTGACGAGCGGCTGGATCGCGAGCGGCAGGACCATCGCCGCTCCCGCGATCGTCAATGCAAGGCCGACGCTCTGCGGATCGATGATGACGATGCCGATCAGCGTGAACGTGAGATCGCACATCGCCTGCACGAAATGCAGGCCGAGACCCGGGACGAGCCGCGACAGGTGGATGCTGTGGCTGCGGTCCGCCATGTCCGACACCGGGCGGCTGTGGAAATACCGGTCGGTGAGCTGAGGGAGCTTGCGCAGCAGCGCCATGCGCAGCCGCGCTTCGAGGTGCCGTCCGAAGCGCATCGACTCCATCACGATCGGGATCTCGACGAGCAGCAGCAGCGCGCCGAATGCGAGCAGCGCTGCGACCGCGGCGAGCCGCTGACTCGGCAGGTTGAGCGCCCACGAAATATCGAAGAGCCCGCGGAAAAGCAGGATCTCGAGCAGCACCGCGCCTGCGGCGAGCCCCATGGCGCCGATCAGTGCAGCCGGGCCGAGGATGCCGTCGGTCTTGAGCAGCGTCCAGATCGTCGTCAGCGCATTAACCGGCTTTTCGGCGAGCGCCGCCGCGAGCTCGGGAGACAGCGGGGATGTGTGCTCTATGCCGCCGCTCGCGCGGCGTCCCTGGAGCCGCACCAGCACTACCCCGCGCAGGGTGAGGTGCAGCGCGCCTTCAGCGTCGCGCTTGTCGGGGACGACCGACCAGTAGACGCGCGGGATGATCCTGTGGATGTCGTCGGTGCTGCCGTAAGTCTGCGCGAACAGCGCGTTCACGAGATTCGAAGCGTGCGCGCCCGCCGAAAGGCCGCCGGCCTCTATCAGCGAGGCGACGAACCTCACACTGGCGTCGAGCGCGCCGAGTCCGAACCAGTTCGATTCCTCAAGAGCCCGATCGATGAGCGACGCGGCGCCGGCGGCGGACGTCCCGACCTGCGCGAGGCGCTGCCGCAACGGTCCGAGGAAATCATCGGACGCCGCCCATACGCGCCATCCATCCGCGGACACGGAGGTCTCGTGACGAAAAACTTCTTCGGTGAAACGATCGATGCGCACCCAGCGCCTGCCGATCGCGGGATCCATGACCTGCAACCATGATCCGTGGCGCCGCCACACGACGACGAAGTGAGTCGCGCCGTCGGAGTGCTTCACGACGACGACGGCGGGCAGCGCCGCGGCTTGCGTGAGAAACAGGTGATCCGCGGGAATCATCACCTGCTCGGCCGCGACCCCGAGCTGGTTCGCGATCGTCTCGATAGCGTCGATCGAGGTGCCGTCGATGTCCGTCTGGCACGCTTCGCGCAGCCGCCCGTAGCTGACCGGGATGCGAAAACCTTCGAGCACGCATTTGAGCGAAGCCGGGCCGCAATCCATGGCCGAGGTCTGCACGACTTCGGGGACGAGCCACCGCCGCTGCGCGCGCGAGGCCGACACGGGTATCACGGCCTCGGCTCGGGCGCCGACTGTGCCGCCTGCTGCATCGGCTTCGATGACATCTGGCCCGCGGCGCGAAGCACGAGCACGGCGGGCGTGGTCTCTTCGACGCTGACTTCGACCGACCCGGGCAAGCCGTGCTGCATGACGATGTTGCGCGTGGACCCGGCGACCAGAGTGAATTCGACGCGCACGAGGTTCTCCCTGATCTCGGTCGCGACGCGGCTTACCTTGGCTTCGATGCTGCCGAACTGCGCCCACGGGAAACCGTCCAGGCGCAGCCTCGCCGATTGGCCTTCATGGAGACGTCCGAGCACCGCGGCTGGATTGAACTCTGCGACCACGATGAGGCCGCCGCGAGGCACGACCGTCGCGAGCTTCTGCCCTTCGGCGACGTACGCGCCGATCCGCAGCGGGACGACGTCTCCGACCGTGCCTGCTATCGGCGCGCGCACGAGATGTTTCTCGATGTCCTGCTTGAGCCGCGCGATCGTCGCCTGGGTGGTCTGAAACTCGCCTTCGAGCGACACGACCGAGCGCTTCATGTTTTCGATCGCCGCCTGGTGCTGGTGAGCGCGGGTCTGCGCGTCCATCTCGATGCGCTTCACGTCGGAAGCGAGCGCTTCGCCGCTCGCGGTGAGCTTCTGCGTTTCGCTGCGCGCGCGCAGGGCCTCGATCTGCGCGACGCTGCCGAAGCTGCTCTCCTCTTTCAGGCGCCGTTCGTTGTCTTTTGCGAAATCGACCGCCGCCACGGCTTCCCGGGCTCTGAAGCGCGCGGTCTGCGCGGCGGCGATCAAAGACTGCCGGTCTTCGGTCTTCGCCTGCTCGAGAGAGGCGATCTCCTTCCTGAGCGATTCGACACGCGGCGGGATTGCGGTCAGGCGCGACTCTTCTTCGCGCAGCCGCAGCTTCTCGGTCAAAGCGTCGAGCTCGACCAAGACGTCGCCCGGCTTCACTTCCTGCCCGAGCGCGAGCGCAGTCGCGACGATGCGGCTCGGCACGAGCGCCGCGACGGGGTGGGCCGATTGCTGGACTTCGAGGCGCGCGTGCTTCGAAAGCTCGTACACCGTGACCGACCCCATGAAGAACCATCCCAGCCAGCCGATCATCATCACGCCGGCGAGCAGCCAGGCTGCCACCGCGTATCTAGACGTGTCGCTCGCGAGCGCGCGCGCGGTGCGGCTGAACGGGGCGGGCATTATCTCTGCGCTGGTCTGTTGTGGCCGTTCGCGATCAGCGCCGCCTCGACGCGGCTACGCACCTGGAGCTTTTGCAGGATGTTGGTCACGTAATGCTTCACCGTTTTCTCGGACAGGAAGATGCGCTCGCCGATTTCCCGGTTGGTGAGGCCGGTGCCGATCAGCCCGAGGATCTCGCGCTCGCGGTCGGTCAGCTCCTGCAGCGGGTCGGGCGCATGGCCCTGCGTCAGCGACACCAGCATTTCAGCGGCGATCGAAGGCGAGACGTAAACCTCACCGGCGACTGCCGAGCGTATGACCTGCGCGAGCTCTTTCCCGGAGACGCCTTTGAGCACGTACCCCCGCGCCCCGGCTTTGAAAGCCGCCAGCAGCTTGTCCTTGTCGTCGGAGACCGTGAGCATGACGATCGTCGTCGCCGGGCACGCGATGGATATCTTCGCGGCGGTCTCGATGCCGCTCCAGCCTGCCATGCTGATGTCGAGCAGCACGAGATCGGGAAGCAGCGCGCGTGCAAGCTCGAGCGCTTCTTCTCCCGAAGCGGTCTCGCCGACGACTTTCAGGTCCGGCTCGAGACCGAGCGAATGCACCACGCCCTGACGAAAGAGGGGGTGATCGTCGACGACCACGATGTTGATGGATTCGGTCATCCTGATTCAAACCTCAGTCGAAAGCGGCAGCGTGATGCGGATCAGAGTCCCGGCGCCGGGCCTGCTCTCCAGCTCGAACGATCCTCCCAGCACCTCGGCTCGCTGTCTCATGCCCATCAGGCCGAGCCTGCCTTTTTTCAGCGCGGCCCCGGTATCGAAGCCGGGACCATCGTCGATGACTTCCATCGTCAGCGACGTGGAGTCGCTTTTCACGTGCACGAGCGGGTTCCCGCATTTGGCGTGGCGAAAGGTGTTCGCCAGCGCTTCCTGGAGCAGCCGGTAGAGCGTGATCTTCACGCGCAGCGACGCCTGCACCTGCGGGATGTCGGTCTTCAGGGTGACGGTGGCGCCGGTCTTCGCCTGGTAGTCGCGGATCACGCGCGCGGCAATATCGGCGAGCTCGAGCGGCTCGATGTCGGGTAGCTGCAGGTCGGCCGATATGGCGCACAGGTCGCTCAGCGCGGATTCGACCGCCATGCGAACGGGAACGAGGTTTTCTGCGTGCCGTTCGTGATCGCTGTTTCCGCTCCCGACACAGGTGTCGCCGATATTCTTCAACTGCATCAGCGCAAATCCGAGGTCCTGCCCCGGCCCGTCATGAATGTCCGCCGAAATACGCCGCAGAAAAGTCTCGTTCAGCGCCGTCGCGCGCTCGGCGGCGCGGCGCACGCGTTCGTGGAGCTGCGTGTTCTGCTCGTTCAGGTGGGTAAGCTGCGTGACCTTCTCGCTCAGGTCCTGCTGCTGCTCGATGATCTTGCGGCTTCCGCCCCGCACGACGAGGAAGAGCAGCAGATAGGCGCCGAGCATCGTGCCGGCGACGAGCAGCCAGCTCCGGCGCTGCGCGGCGCTCGCCTCGCGGTCGACTTCGTCGGTCGCGGAATAAAACTCGGCTGCGGCGACGACTTTGCCGAGACGGTCCGCGTGTATCGGCGTGTAGGTTTCGATGAGCCGGGCCCGCGGCGCGCCGTGCTTCGCTCGTTCGGCGTCGGATCTGTCGCTGATTTCCGAAAAAATGCCTCCGCCGAGCGCGACGGCGAGCCCCTCATCTATAGGGAATGTCTTACCGGCGTCGTCCCCGTCGCTGCTCAGGAGTACACGGCCGTCGGGCCGCCAGATCTTGAGCGACACGATTTTCTTGCCGAGCGCGGTGTTGGCGAGCAGCGCCGAGAGCTCGGCCCGATCGGCCGGTGTCAGGTCGTCCGTCTGAGCGAGGGTCTGCACGTGCGGTGCGACGAAACTGTCGACGTACAGCGCCGTGACGCCGCCGATCCTGCGAACGACGCTGTCTTCGACCTGCAGGCCGATCCACCAGCCGATGACGAGCGTGGCGGCAAGGAGGATCGGAAAGCTCACCATTAAAAACTGCTGCGCCAGTGAGAGGCGGCCGAGGATTTTCTTCATTGGAGGGAATAAGCCGAGCGCGGGACTGTAACAGCCCGCCGCAGATTTGGCATTGGACTAAGGTCTCGAGTTTTTTGGACCAAGGGTGACGCCGAATCGCGCATTTCGGACGTGCTCAAGCTGCGGTGCGGCCGCTACATTGGCCTCACACAAACGGCACGACGGCAACACGGCCTCAATGAGCGACTCGGTCGAAGCGAACACGGAAGAGATAGAACGGCAGGTGTGCCCGATGCATGCGCTGAGCGCGTCGCGGCCGGGGCTGGACCAGGACGATGAGCTCTTCTTCCCCCACCACAAGCGGGTCATCACCCAGTATTCGACGGACGCGCAGGGCGCGCCTGAGCTGCATCTCTACTACGGCGACAAGGAAATCTCTTTCGACGAGCCTGAGCTTTTCGCCTTCGGGGAAGGCCTCGGCCGCCAGGCGCGCTTCGCCGCCGGCGCGGCCACCCGCTGGGGCGAAGGGTACGAGTGGCCGCGGGTTCGCGAGCTTCTCGAGCAACTCCTCGAAGGCGGAATCCTGCAATACGCCGAAACCGCCGAAGCCGGGCCCGTGACGATGCGCGACGGCGCCCGGCCGTCGCCGCTCCCGCAGGCTGTGACCGCAGCGGCGAGGACGTGGGACGAGTGCGCAGCCATCACGCGGGAACTCACCGGCCATGCGCTGGAACCCGGCTACCTCGAGCTCGTCGTCCCGATCTTCCGCGTTGCTCACATGGCGCTCGACGCCGAGGGTCGCCAGGTCGGCGAAGCCAACGTGTTTCCGAAGCCGTTGCGGCTCGACGTGCCGACGAAATGGCGCACGTGCATATACGCCGGCAGCCGCTTCCAGGAAGAGCGGCCGATGAACGTGACCGCGCTCAAGACCATGAGAGCGCACTGGCCGCAGATGATGGAAGCGCTGCGCCGCATTCGCGAGGCTTACCTCGCGCGATTTCCGGCAGCGAGAAACGGCTGGACCGTCGGCGATCTCGAGCGGCTTTCGACCCTGGTGCTGGCGGTGCCGACTTATATGCTGGTGCGCACGCAAGGCCGTGTGGAGAACGGGAAGCTGCATCCGGCGCTCTCTTCGATGTTCCGCGTCAGCGACGGTTTGCGCATGACCACGCACCAGATGCTTTTCGTGCCGGTCGGCGAAGCGACGCTCGCGCCCGACGCGCTCATCACTTCGCGTGAGGTGTACGAGTATGCCGAGCGCAATTACGCCTTCCATTCGACGCACGGCGTCTGCGCAGGGCCCAGAGTGATGATCGAGGAATTCCTCGGCGTCCTCGTCGACGGCCGCGGCGCGCGGGATGACGAAGCGGCGGTGCTCGATCCGCCCGTCGAAGACGCGCTGCGTTCGATCGATCGCGCTTTCGACTACGGCCTTTACGGCCTGCAGGCCCACGCGGTGGTGTTCTCCCTGTGGCCGGTGATGACCCGCACTTACGAGCGCCTGTCGCGCATCGCGGACGAGTGGCAGGGACCGTCGGACGCCGTGGCTGCGCTTCGCGAGCATTTGCACCGCAGGATGGAGACCCTGAGGAACGAGAGCCTGCACGCGACCGAAGAATGGCGCGTGAACCGCGAGCGCGTCTACGCGCACATCTACGAGGCGTCTGCGAACGGGCTGGGCGTCACCTCCGGCGAGACACTCGAGGAGCGCTTGTCGCCCGTCGACGGCGCGGCGCATGCGCAAGTGGCGTCGCGGCTGCGCGCCATCCTGTCTTCGCGGCTCGGCGGCGGCGCAGCGGATGCCGGCGTCGAGAGCATCGTCGCATGTCTGGCGAGCTATTTCGTCCGGGCGAAAGCGATTCTCGTCCTCGCGTGCGAGATCCAGAACCGCATCAACGCCCTCGTCGGGCGCGCCGCACCGTCGCGGCCGTTCAACGCGAAGGACGTCGACATCCACGTCCTGCTTCAGGGCGACGAAGCGAGACGCCTGCCGTATCTGATCAACGAGCTCGAGCCGCTGCTCGGCCTGCGCGTCGAGATCACGAAAGACGTTATAGAAATTACTGAATCCATCACCACCTGATCGATATTCGAATCGATCGGGTCTCGAATTGCCGACATTTGTCGTCAACAACAGCGTGCATTGCGCACGTCTTACATCGGAGTAACAAATGAAGATCAAAACGAACGTTCGCGCAGGGTCAGGAAGCCAGAAACGGTCGAGCAGCACCGACAGCTCGTCCCCTGCGGACGTCACGCCGGTGCCGGTCTACGTGCCGCCGGTCAGCCGTTGCGCCGGAATCTGAGCGCAAAGCTGACGTAGCGGTGCTGAAAGACGGATACGGCCGCGCCGTATCCGTTTTTCCGCGCGACGGCTGTCCATGTTGAAACCACTGAATTCGATCGAGACGTCACGCGCGCGACTCGCCCCGATGCTCGCGATAGTGCTCGCAGCCGCCGGGCTCTGCGCGTGTTCCACTGCGCCCATCGAGCGCTCGGGCCTTCCCGCCGCACCCGTCGCATTCAAGGAAGGCAACGGTTTGTGGACGACGGCGGCTCCCGCCGATGCGCAGCCGCGAGGCACCTGGTGGAAAGCGTTCTCCGATCCGCTGCTCGACGATCTCGTCGAACGTGCCGGCCGAAGCAATACCAGTATTCAGCTCGCGACCGCGCGGCTCGCGCAGGCGAGGGCGCTGGTTAGCGCCGCCCGCGCCGGACTTTTTCCGCAGCTCGGGGCGCGCACGGGCGTGACCCGCCAGGGCGGCCCGCTCATCAACGCAGCCGGCGGCGAGGGCACGCTCGTCACAGCAGCGGCGGATTTGTCATACGAGCTCGA
>JAQGMV010000529.1 GCA_028292225.1 Betaproteobacteria bacterium | reverse complement strand
AGCCCGCCGCTGCATCCAGCGCAGCGGCGGGTCCGACAGCGGCTGGTCGGGGTAGCCGCCGCCGACGTCGGAATGCGCACCGGCGAACCAGACCTGCTCGAGCCGCTGCTCCCCGGCGTTCTTTTGCTGAATCATGAAAGTCGGCTTGTACGGCTCACGGTGTTCATCGATTGCGAGCCCCTGGAATGCGTTCTTCACGATGCGTGAGAGCTTGGTGTCGTGAAAGCCGTACCGCTCGTCGTTGAGCTCCTGGAACACGGTGAACGGAATACCCAGCGAGCCGACGGTATCCCACACGCCGAGGAATTCGATTTCGATCTCACGCGAGTACTGGCGGCGAAACTCGACGGCGCCCGGTGTATCGGCGCTGCGGTCGCGCTTGCGGTAGAGCTCGTAGGCTTCGTCGACCCTTACCGCATTCGCCTCCCGCAGCACGCCTGAATTACGGATCAGGCCGACCATGCTGCGCGCACTGTACGCGCCGCGGCTGAAGCCGAGGACGTAAACCTTGTCGTCCGGTTCGTAGATGCGACACAAATGCTCGTAGGCCTTGCGAATGTGCGTGTCCAGTCCGCGGCCGAACGCGCCCCCTCGCACAGCGTTCAGCCACTCGGTGCCCACGCCGAAGTCGTATGCAGTGACCTGCTCGCGCCCGTCATCCGCAAAGGTGTCGATCGAGTTGTAGAACCGCCGCACGTTGGTGTCGCATTTCGAGCCGGGGTCCTGCTGGAACTCGGCGGGCTTGTTCCAGGTGCCGTCGAAGAGCATCGCAATGTTTTTCGGCATAGCGTCCCCCATGCGGTTGAAGATGAAATGCTGACAGCGCGCGCTCGCAACTCAATGCTCTTTAGCCCCCGAGGCTTTCACCGCCTTGCCCCACTTCACGATCTCGGACTCGATGACTTTTGCGGTCTGTTCGGGGGTGTTGCCGATCGGCACGGCACCGTCGCGCGCGAGGCGCTCGGTGACGTCCGGCTGCTTCAGGGCTTTCGCCGATTCTGCGTGTAGACGCTGAACGATCTCGTTGGGCGTTCCCGCGGGCGCGAGCAGGAAGTAGGACACTTCGACGTCGTAGCCGGGGATCGTCTCCGCAACCGCAGGAACTTCGGGAACGATGGGAGAGCGCTTCGCGCTGGTGATGCCGATGGCGCGGAGCTTCCCGGCTCGTACCTGCGGCAGCGATGTGATGAGGGTCACGACCATGAGTTGGGTGTTGCCGGCGACCACGTCGAACATCGACTGCGCCGAGCCCTTGTACGCCACGTGCGTCATCTTCACGTTGGCCATCATGAGCATGATCTCGGTCGCGAGGTGCCCGCCGCTGCCCGCCCCGGCCGATCCGTAATTGAGCTGGCCGGGCCGGGCTTTGGCGAGGGCGATGAGCTCCTTGATCGACCTCGCCGGCAGCGCGGGATGAACGTTCACGAGCAGCGGCTGCACCGCCACCTGGGTGATCGGTGAAAAATCCTTCACCGTGTCGTATGGCAGCTTCGGATAGAGGGTCGGGTTCACGACGTGGCTGCCGTAAGCCATCAGAAGCGTAAGGCCGTCCGGCGCCGCGCGTGCGGCCACTT
Source organism: Betaproteobacteria bacterium (assembly GCA_028292225.1). Lineage (GTDB taxonomy): Bacteria > Pseudomonadota > Gammaproteobacteria > Burkholderiales > SG8-41 > JAQGMV01. The sequence goes on along the minus strand of JAQGMV010000529.1, from coordinate 10,720 downwards.
CACTCCCGATGACTCCGCCCGAGCCGGAGCGGTTCTCGACGACGAACTGCTGACCCATGCTCGCCGTCAGTTTCTGCGCGAGCAGGCGACCGAGCGTATCCACGCTGCCGCCCGCTCCGCTCGGCACGATGACCCGCACGGTCTTGCCCGGGTAGGCCTGGGCCCGCGCGGGGTTTGCCGTGAACGCGGTTGAAAGCAGGACCGCCAGCACGGCGGCCCCGCCCGGGATGAAGCTACGGCTCATTGTTTTCTCCTCCGTACGTTGCGTGATCGATCACGTCTGGTTGCGGATTGGTTACGTCCGGTTGTGGACTGCTCAATCGAAAGTCATGTACTTGCGCTCGAGCTCGCCCCAGCGCGCGGTGTTCACCGCCACTTCGCGGTCCTTGAAGGAAGCCATGCGGCTTTCGAATTTCGCGGCGTCGCCGTCGCGTTTGAGGATCGCGAGCACCTCCTGCGCTGCGAATATCGCGGCACGGTGGGTCTGTGACGGATAGATCCCGAGCCGAAAGCCCATTGCTTCGAGCTGCTTCGCCGGCAGCGGCGGCGTTTTCCCGCCTTCGAAGATGTTGACCAGCGCCGGCTTGGAGAGGCTGCCGGGGATCTTCGCCATTTCTTCAGCATTCACCGGCGCTTCGACGAATCCCACATCGGCGCCTGCGTCGAGGTAGGCGTTCATACGGTCGATCGCCGACTCGAATCCTTCGACGGCGCGCGAGTCCGTCCGCGCGATAATGATCATGTCGGGATCGGTGCGCGTGTCGACCGCCGCCTTGATCTTGCCGACCATCTCGGCTTTGCTCACGAGCTGCTTGCCTTCGTAGTGCCCGCACTTCTTCGGCGAGACCTGGTCTTCGAGGTGGAACCCGGCCACTCCGGTCTTCTCGTATTCGCGCACGCTCCTGATGACGTTGAGCGCATTGCCGTAGCCCGTGTCCATGTCGGCGACCACCGGGATATCGACCGTGTCGACGGTGCGCGAGATGAACTGGACGTTCTCGCTCATCGTGAAAAGACCGAGGTCGGGAAAACCGTTCGCCCGCGAAAATCCTCCGCCGGTGAGGTAGACCGCTTCGAAGCCTGCCGTTTGCACGAGCCGCGCGGTAAGCGGGTCGTAGGCGCCGGGTACCATGACGTACTTTCCGCCATCGATCATCTTGCGCAGTTTCTGCCGTGGTGTCATGCGTGTGCTCCCTCTTTGATCAATCGCCGTAATACGGAATGGAAGATACCGCCGTGGCGGTAGTACTCCACTTCCGGGTGGGTATCGAGCCGCACACGCAGCGGCACCGAAATCCGTTCTCCTGTGGACCGCGTGATGCGGCACTGGACGTCCATGCGCGAGGTCAGTCCGGCTTCGAGCCCGGTCACGTCGATGACTTCGCTGCCGTCGAGCTTCAGCGTATGGCGGGTGACGCCATTCATGAGCTGGAGCGGCAGCACGCCGAGGCCGACGAGATTCGAGCGATGGATACGCTCGAACGATTCGGCGATCACCGCACGCACGCCGAGCAGCCGCGTCCCTTTCGCGGCCCAGTCGCGCGACGAGCCTGCGCCGTACTCCGCGCCGCCGATCACGACGAGCGGCACGCCTTCGCGCGCATAGCACTGCGCCGCGTCGTAAATCGACATCTCCTCGAGGCCCGGCTGATGGCGCGTCCAGCTGCCCTCGACTTGCGGTGTCATCTCGTTGCGTATCCTCACGCTGGCGAACGTCCCCCGGGTCATGACGTCGTGGTTCAGCCGTCGCGCGGCGTAGTTGACGAAGTCTTTCGGCGCGATGCCCAGCGACTGCAGGTACTGTCCCGCCGGAGTCTTCGGCGAGATCGAGCCGATCGGCGAGATGTGATCGGTCGTCAGCATGTCTGCGAAGATCGCGAGCACGCGCGCGCCGGTGATGTCGCTCACCTTCGGCGGCTCGGCTTCCATGTCGTCGAAGAACGGCGGGCGCCGGATGAAAGTGCTCGCCGGATTCCAGTCGTAAATCGTGCTCGCCGCATCCCCGCTCTGCTGCCAGCCTTCCGGATCGACCGGGGCGGCGTAGTGCTGCCTGAACAGCTCCGGGGTCAGGGTCTGCCCGATCACGGCGCGGATCTCGTCCGTGTCGGGCCAGATGTCGCGCAGGAATACGGGGTTGCCGTCGCGGTCATCGCCCAGCGGATCCTTCGACAAGTCCTTGTCGATCGAGCCTGCGAGCGCATACGCCACCACCAGCGGCGGCGACGCCAGGAAGTTTGCGCGGACCGCGGGGTGGATGCGGCCTTCGAAGTTGCGGTTCCCGGACAGGATCGCCACGGTCGCAAGGCCGCCCGCCTCGATCGCATCGGCAATCGGCTCGGGCAGCGGGCCCGAGTTGCCCATGCACGTCATGCATCCGAATCCCGTCACATGGAATCCGAGCTGCTCGAGCGGCTGCTGCAAGCCGCTGCGTGCGAGGTAATCGGCGACGACGCGTGAGCCCGGTGAGAGCGAGGTCTTCACCCACGGCCGGGTCTTCAGGCCGCGCCTGACCGCGTTGCGCGCGAGCAGGCCGGCGCCGACCATCACCGACGGATTGGAGGTATTCGTGCAGCTCGTGATTGCGGCGATCACCACGTCGCCCGACTGCAGCGCATGGCCGCTGCCGGCGACCGGCGCCGCGCCGCCTTTTTCCGGATACGCATCGCGAAACGCATCGCGCGCTTTGGCGAGCGGCACGCGCTCGTGCGGACGGCGCGGACCCGAGACGCTGGGCTCGACGGCTCCCAGGTCGATCTCGACCACCTGGGTGTAGTCGGGCAGCGGTGTTCCGGCATCGCGCCACAACCCCTGTGCTTTGCAGTACGCCTCGACCAGCGCGACCTGCGCGCTGTCGCGCCCCGTGAGCGTGAGGAAGCGCAGCGTTTCGGCATCGACCGGGAAAAAACCCATCGTCGGGCCGTACTCGGGCGTCATGTTGGAGATCGTCGCGCGATCGGGGAGCGCGAGCTCGTCGACACCCGGGCCGAAGAATTCGACGAACTTGCCCACCACTTTGTGGCCGCGCATGACCTGCGTGACGGTGAGCGCGATATCGGTGGAGGTCACGCCGGCGCGAGGCTTGCCCGACAGGCGGCAGCCGACGACTTCAGGGATCGCCATCGACACCGCCTCGCCGAGCGCCGCGATTCCGCCTTCGAGGCCGCCGACGCCCCAGCCCACGACACCGAGGCTGTTGATCATCGCGGTGTGGCTGTCCATCCCGATGACCGAGTCCGGGAAAGCAATGGTCCGGCCATTCCCGGTGCGCGTCCACACGACGCGCGCGAGACGCTCGAGGTTGACCTGGTGGCAGATGCCGCTGCCGGGCGGAACGATGCGGAAGTTCTCGAACGCGTCGCGGCCCCACCGGAGGAAGTCGTAGCGCTCCTTGTTGCGCTCGAGCTCGAGCCGCATGTTGCCGGCCAGTGCGCCGGCATGGCCGTGCTCGTCGACCATGACCGAGTGATCGCAGATGAAATCGATCGGAAGCTGCGGGTTGAGACGCTTCGGATCGCCGCCCAGCCGCGCAAACGCATCGCGCATCGCCGCCATGTCGCCGAGCAGCGGAATGCCGGAGGAGTCCGGCATCAGCACTCGCGCCGGGCGAAAACCGATCTCGTGATCGGAGCTGCGATTGCGCAGCCAGCCTGCGATCGCGGTGACACCTTCGCTGCCGGTCATTCCGTCTGCCTGCTGGCGGATCTGGTTTTCCAGCACGATCTTGAGCGTATACGGCAGCCGCGTGATCCCGTGCAATCCTGCGGCTTCGGCGGCGGGAAGACTGTAGTAGTGGTAAGTGGCGTTTCCTGCTTCGAGCTCCGCGCGCGTGCGCCTGCCGTCGAAAACCATGTAATCAGATTCCTTGAATCGGCCGAGGCTGCCTGCGGAAGCGGCGAAGACGTAAGCGGGATCCGACGCCGCGGCACCGCACGACGAGCCGATGCGCCGTGGAAGGGAAATGATAACAAAACGCTTGCTCGAGCCGCTCGAGCGCAACGCCGATCCCGCTCCGGCCTTGGCGCCGGAGAAACACGGACCCGGTCCGGCTCTACCCTCCGGTCAGATAGCGATGCACGAAAATGACCGCCATCGCGCCTTCGCCGACCGCCGAGGCGTAGCGCTTGACCGAGCCGTGGCGCACGTCACCGGCGGCAAAAACGCCGGGGAGGCTGGTCTCCAGGTAATAGGGCTCGCGGTCCAGAGGCCAGCGGCGTGCGTGGTCGTGGGGCACGCACGCGAGGTCCGGGCCCGTCACGATGTAACCCGCATCGTCGCGCACCGCCCCCACTTCCACCGCCCATCGTGTCTGCGGGACGCCGCCGATGCAGATGAAGAGCCATCGCGTCCGCGCCTTGCGCTCGCGGCCGCTCTTGCGGTCCCTCAGCGTGATCTCCCGGAGCTCCTCATCGCCTTCCAGCGCCACGACTTCGGTGCAGGGCAACACTTCGACGTTGGGCGCGGCGTAGATGCGGTCGACGAGATATTTCGACAGGGTCTCCTTGAGCGAGCTGCCGTGGATCACCAGGGTGACTTCAGAGGCCTGCGGAGAAAAGTGCATCGCTGCCTGGCCGGCGGAGTTGCCGCCGCCCACGATGAACACCGGCTCGCCGCGCGTGAGCGCAGCCTCGCTGGCGCCCGCGCCGTAGTAGACGCCGGCGCCGCGAAAACGCTCTTCGTCGGGCAGATCGAGGCGCCGGTATTCCATACCCGTTGCACAGATCGACGCCCGTGCGGAGATCCTCGTGCCGTCGGCGAGATATCCGACGCCGCTGCCGGGCATGAATTCAGCGCGTAGCCCTTCGCGTCCGAGAAGTATTTCGGCGCCGAACTTTTCCGCCTGTTCGCGGGCGCGCTCCGCGAGTTCCGCGCCGGCGATGCCTTGCGGAAACCCGAGGTAATTCTCGATGCTCGACGTGCTGCCGCTCTGCCCGCCTACCGCCCAACGCTCGATGAGCACCGTCCTCAGACCTTCGGAGGCGCCGTATACGGCAGCGCTCAGTCCCGCCGGGCCGGCGCCATAGATCGCAAGATCGTATTCCGACCGTGACGGCGTCTTGAACCAGCCGAGCTTCTCCAGGATCTGGCGCAGCGTGGGGCACTCCATGCGAGTGCCGTCCGCGAAGACGCACACCGGGAGCCGGGAATCGTGCAGATGCGCCACGCCCGCGATCGCGCGCGCTTCTTCGTCAGTCGTGACCTGGACCGATTCGAAAGGGATGTCGCTGCGGTGAAGAAAGTCGCGTAGGGCATGCGCGAGCGCAGACCCGGGCTTGCCGATGACTTTGACCAGGGGGGATTCGGCGCTCGTGAGCCGCTCTGCCATCGACGGCCTACGCGCAGCCGCCGGAGTACGCGCTGGCGGCGTCGGACCACGCGATGTCGCCGGCCGTCAGCACCTCGGGATCGAGGCCGGCGGCGATGACGCGGGTAACGATATCGCGCGCGGTCACGATGCCGACCGCGACGAGCGCGCCTTCCGCCTGGTCGGTGACGAGCAGCTCTTCAGCGCCGCTCTCGCTCATGACCCTGCTCGCCTCCACGATACTGAGCTCTCGATCCACATGGATGAGACTGCCGCGCGCGCTCCCGCCGGGGTGAAGACTGCCGGCCATTGTGATCTCCTTCCTGACAATCGCTCATGTTGAGCGCCGCCGAAGCGCGAATCTTCTGCAATGATGACGGGCGGTGGCGCGAATTTGCGAACCTATACTTTGGTGTACGTACTGTTTCGCCGGAAGATAGGGCGTAAGATGATTCAAGCAGTACATAAAAAAAACTTGGGCATCACGCTCCATGCCACAACTGCTACCTGAGACGTGCGCCGATTCTTCCGCCGGAAGACTCATGGAAGATCGCGCCGACGAAGTACCGCACCTTCGCGTTCGGGTTGACGCTCTGCGGGAGAAAATCCACGGGCTCGAGCGCACGTCAACGAAGGGGGGGAGAACCGGAGTTTTCCCGGCGCCGACGGCGGCATCACCGGACGGAATGGGGATGGGTCTGGCTCTAGCGCGCTCGATCGTGGAAGCCCACGGCGCTCACCTGTGGGCCTCGCCGAATGACGATCGGGGCGAAACGTTCCGGTTCACACCGCCGACGGCGGCGTCAGCAGAATCCTGATGCCCGGCTCGGGTACGGTGTTCGTGGTGGATGACGACCAATCGGTGCGCGAAGCGCTCAGCAGCCTGCTGCGGTCAGTCGGGCTTCGCGTCAAAACCTTCCCCAGCGCCCAGGAGTTCATCGGCCACGAGCCCGTCGAGACCCCTGCGTGCCTCGTGCTCGACGTGCGGCTGCCGGGCGTGAGCGGACTCGATCTGCAGGGCGAGCTCACCCGGGCGGGCAAAGACATCCCGATCATATTCATGACCGCGCACGGCGACATCCGCATGTCGGTACGGGCCATGAAAGCCGGCGCAATGGAATTTCTTTCCAAGCCTTTCCGCGATCAGGACCTCCTCGATGCGATCAAGAAAGCGCTTGTACGCAGCGAGGATGCGCGCGTCGCGCGCGCGCGGACCGCAGACCTGCGCGCACGATACGAGACGCTCACCTCGCGTCAGCGCGAAGTCATGGCGCACGTAGTCGCCGGGCGGCTCAACAAGCAGACCGCATCCGCGCTTCGCATCACCGAAATCACCGTGAAGGTGCATCGCCGGCACATCATGGACAAGATGCTCGCCAAGTCGGTTGCCGACCTCGTACGTATGGCCGAGAAGCTCGGCTGAGCTCCACACAACCCCTGTTCATTGCAAGCTCGATGCCGTTGCACCAAGGTGCAATGGCATATGGCGCATCGCCTCTCTAAGGTGAGTGCTTGCGTTGAATCTATCCGGGGAGAAAAGCGATGGAACAGGTGAGCGCGGGTGTTTTCGATGATCCTCGCGGGCTGACGGATGCGGTGTGTCCGGTAGCGGGGCCGGCGAGCGCGGCATGCGCGGTACTGAGGGTCGAGTACGGCGCCGCTGCAATGGCGCCTGGAGACAGCGCCGACACGATACAGGTGCTGGTCGACCCCGCCCACGCTGAATTTCGCGCAGCGTATCGGAATGGACCGGGCGCACGGGGACCGGTGGCTGCCGGGTTCGAGCCGCACGAGCGGCGCGACGCCATCATCATGGTGCTCGACCGCGTCTATTTCGAACAGCGTGCCCGCCTCGCGCTCGGAAACACGGTGCCGAGGCTCACACACGGTTACGCAGCGGTCGATCCGTTCATCAGGGAAGTGGGAAGCGCGCTCGCACGCGATTTCCGCGCGGGGCGCGTCCCGAGCAGTGCCTATCTCGAATCGCTCGCGGGGGTGATCGCGATCCACCTGGCCATGCATCATTGCGAGAAACATCTGCCGGACGCGCGATGCTCCGGCCTCGCGGATCACAAGCTGCGGCGCGTCGTGGATTTCATCTCGACACACCTGGCGGACACCATCCGGATCCGGGACCTGGCACGAATGGTGCACATGAGCCTGCATCATTTCGCGCGAATGTTCAGGCACACGACCGGCATGCCGCCGCACGTCTATCTCACCCTCAAGCGCATCGAGCGCGCAAAGCTGCTGTTGCGCGACGGCGACATGCCGCTCGTGCAGGTCGCGGCAAGCGTCGGGTTCCAGACCCAGGGTCATTTCACCGCGGTCTTCCACCGGCATGCGGGAACGACGCCGCGCGTGTTCCGGCTCGACAGCCGGCGAACGCTGTACGAGAGCGCGGGCGAGCAAGGGCCGGCAGACGCACCGACCGGATCCCGCACGTCCGCCCGGCTCGACACGGCCAGGAGCGCTTTCGCATGATGAGCGGGACCGAATCCCGCGCCGGCGTCCATCCGCGGTTTCTGCGTATCGCCCTGTTATGGGCGCTGATCCTCGTCACGGTGTGGCTGGCGGAACGCTTCTACCGCAACTACCTGTGGACCGCCGCGCCGCCTGCAGCCGTAGCGGTGGAAGGCAAGCTGAGCGACTGGGAAAAAAGCAACATCGAGCTCTTCCAGGGCGCAGCGCCGTCGGTCGCGTATATAACCACCGAGCAGGTTCGCTTCAATCCTTTCGAAGGCCGCAGCGTCGCGCAGGGCGCAGGCTCGGGCTTCATCTGGGACCGGTCGGGTCACGTCGTCACCAACTTTCACGTGATCGAAGGCGCGAGCACGGTGTATGTCCAGCTCGACGCCGGCGAGCCGCTTCCGGCGCGCGTGATCGGTGCCGCGCCCGAGTACGACATTGCGGTCGTGCGCCTGCGGGACGTGCCGCCGCAACTGCGGCCGCTTCCGGTCGGCACGTCCCGGAACCTGCGCGTGGGCCAGGCAGCCTACGCGATCGGCAATCCTTTCGGCCTCTCGCGCACGCTCACTTCAGGCATCGTCAGCGCGCTCGAGCGCCACCTTCCGACCGCGCAGGGCCGCGAAGTGCGCGGCGTCATCCAGACCGATGCGGCGATCAATCCGGGAAACTCCGGCGGTCCTCTCCTCGACAGCTCCGGGCGCCTGATCGGCGTCACCTCGGCGATCATTTCCGAGTCCGGCTCATCCGCGGGAATCGGCTTCGCCATCCCCGTCGATCTCGTGAACCGTGTGGTGCCGCAGATCATCAAGGACGGGCGCGCACAGCGGCCCGGCATCGGCATAGGCGCGGCCGATGAACGCATCGCCGCGCAGCTCGGCGCCCCCGGCGTCGTCGTCATCGGGCTCCAGCGCGGTTCTCCGGCCGAGCGCGCGGGATTGCGGCCTTTCGATCCGCGCACGGGTCAGGTCGGCGACATCATCGTTGCAGCCAACGGGAAGCCCACGCCGACCCTCGCGGACCTCGCGGCCGTGCTCGAGGACGCAGGAATCGGCAAGGAGGTCACTCTTCACGTGGTTCGCGGCAATGCAGAGCGCGACGTGACGGTCCGGGTCATCGACGTCGGCGCGTGAGTGCAGGATTTGCATGAGCGCAGGACCGATGCGTGAGCGCTATGCCCGGTTCGCTGCGAACTGGATCACGCTCAGCTTCTACGAGCGCTTCGAGCAGATCGTCGCGCTCGTGCTGACATGGCTGATGGCGGTGATCATCGTCGCGGCCACGTGGGAGCTTTGCCGGGAGGTACTGTTCCTGCTGGCTCAGGGTGTGCTGGACCCGCTCGACTACAGGGCTTTTCAACTGGTCTTCGGCGAGATCATGATCGTGCTGATCGCACTCGAGTTCAAGCATTCGATCCTGCAGGTGGTGGCGCAGAGGGCGAGCATCATTCAGGTGCGCACCGTCGTGCTCATCGCGCTGCTCGCGATCTCGCGCAAGTTCATCATTCTCGATCCCGAGGCTGCGCCGGCGCACATGCTCGCGCTTGCGGCGATCGTGGTTGCCCTGGGAATCACTTACTGGCTGATACGCGGTTCCGACGCGCGCCAGTCGGCCGTCCTGGCGAGAAATTCGCCTTTACCCGAGGAGTAGTCTCATGAACGAGCTCTTGATGCGATCCTGGTGGATGTTTGCGGTGCGCGGCGGGCTCGCCGTGCTGTTCGGTGTGCTTGCGCTGCTGTGGCCCGGCATGACTCTGATCGTGCTCGTCGCGCTCTTCGCGGCTTACGCGCTGCTCGGCGGCGGCGCGATGGTGATCGGCGCGATCAGGCACCGGAAGAGCGACGACAAATGGTGGATCCCGCTGCTGCTCGGCATCGTCAGCCTCGCGGCCGGGGTGTGGGCCGTGATGCTGCCGGAAATCACGATGCTCGTGCTCGTCCTGGTGATGGGGGTCAACGCGCTCATCACCGGCGTGCTCGAGATCGCGCTCGCGATCCGCCTGCGCAAAACGATCGAGCGGGAGTGGATGCTCGTGCTCGCGGGCGCCGTGTCGATCGCGTTCGGCGTATTGGTCCTGCTCTTCCCGGCTGCGGGTGCGTTCGCGATGGTATGGATGGTGAGCTTCTACGCGACGCTGACCGGCATTCTCCTCCTCGCGCTCGCGTTCCGGCTGCGCCGTGAGGCCAAACGCAGCAATCTCACGAACGGTAACGTGCAGCATTTTCCCCGGCAGCCGGCGACCTGACCGACAGACGCAGCGTCCGGACTCCCAAGGAGACAGCCATGGCTACGAGAAAGCTCGAAAAACCCGAATGGCAGCGCTATTTCGACTGGGTGTCGACCAGCACCCTGGGTCAACGCGCCGAGATCGAAGTGGCATCGCTCGAGATCGGCGCCCAGGTCGAAGCCGAGTGGCTGCCCATACTGGGCCTCGTCTACGATCCGCAGGACGACCTGCTCGAAGTCGTCCTCGAAGGCGTCGATCACCTCGTTCGAAAACCGCGTGAGATCTACGTCGACGAAGGTATCGCCGGACTGGAAAGCCTGATGGTCGTGGACGCGGACGGCGTCCGACAGATTTTGCGGCTGCGCGATCCGCTGATGCTTCCGGCGCCCTCGACTGCGGCGCCGTGAAGGAGCCGCCGCACTAAAACGGGTAACGGCGCGGCGCGCGCTGCGCCGTTATCCAGTGAGCGCGGGTGAGCTCGTGCATGATCCATTCGCCGCCATAGCGCCCGATCCCGCTGTTCTTTTCCCCGCCGAACGGACTGTTGGGACTGTCGTTCACGGTCCCGTCGTTCACGTGCGTCATGCCGGCGCGCAGTGCGAGCGCGAAGCGCAGGCCTCGTTCATGATCGCCCGTGAAAACCGCGCTCGACAGGCCGTATTCGGTATCGTTCGCGATTTCGAGCGCGTGCCGGTCTCCGTAAGCGCTGATGATCGCCGCGATCG
>JAQGMV010000505.1 GCA_028292225.1 Betaproteobacteria bacterium | reverse complement strand
GTCGCCAGCTCTTCGACCGACTTGCTGGTCGCGTCGAGGTAGGGGATGCCTTCCTGGCGCATCAGCGCTTCGGCCTCCTTCACTTCGAACTCGCAGTTCGCAAGCGTGGCGTACTTGCTTCCGGGCCGCCGTTCATTGCGGATCTGCTGGAGGCGCCCCGGCTTGATCGTCAGACCGCGGATGCGCCCGCGCAGCGGCCGTAGCTGGCCCGGCAGTTGCATAGTGCTGAAATCTTCCGGGATCAGCGGGTAATTCGCGGCGCGTATGCCGAACTGCATCGCCATGTACAGGCATGTCGGCGTTTTCCCCGAGCGCGATACGCCGACCAGGATGATGTCGGCATCGGACAGCTCGCGCGTGGTCACCCCGTCGTCATGCCCGAGCGCGTAGTTGACCGCGTCGATGCGGTGATAGTAGTTCACGAGGTCGTTGACGCTGTGGCTGCGGCCGATCGCGTGGGACGCACGCTCGCCGAGCTCTTTCTCGAGCGGGGAGATGAAAATCTCGAAGCAGTCAAGAAAAAGGGCGTTGGCGGCGCCGACGATCTCGGCGATCTCGGTGTTGACGAGGGTACTGATGACGATCGGCCGCACGCCTTCGGTCACTGCGGTCTCGTTGATTCGAACCACGATCTCGTGCGCTTTGTCGGGCGTGTCGACGAAAGGCAGCGTCACTTCCTGGAAGCGCACGCCCTCGAACTGGGTGAGCAGGCTGTGACCGAGCATCTCGGCGGTGATGCCGGTGCGGTCGGAAATGAAGAAAGCAACGCGTTTCTGCGAAGTCATCGGCAATGAAGGGGAAGGGAAGACGCTTCCGGTAAAATAGCGCGTTTACAAGGCGGCACCAAGACATTTATGGCTCAGACAGTTCAGGCTCTCGTCGTCGATCTTGCCGCGGTCCGCATGACCGACGTGGCGAGCGTCGGCGGTAAAAGCGCCTCGCTCGGCGAAATGATCAGCCAGCTCGGCGCGGCAGGGGTACGCGTGCCGGGAGGCTTCGCAACTACGGCGCATGCCTACCGCGTGTTCCTTGCCCAGACCGGCCTCGATGCACGCATCTCGCAGCGGCTTGCGAAGCTCGACGCCGAGGATGTCAAGGCGCTCGCTGCCGCAGGCAAGGAGATCCGCGAATGGATCGTCGCGCAGCCTTTCCCGGCGACACTCCAGCGCGAGATCGCGGCGACCTACGAGAAGCTCGCCGCCGACGCAGGCAGCGAAGCGTCATTCGCCGTACGCTCTTCCGCCACCGCCGAAGATCTTCCCGATGCGTCATTCGCGGGGCAGCAGGAGACCTTCCTCAACGTGCGCGGTGTCGAGAACCTGCTCGAAGCCATCAAGCACGTCTATGCCTCGCTGTACAACGACCGTGCGATTTCGTATCGCGTCCACAAGGGTTTTACGCACGACGAGGTCGCATTGTCGGCGGCGGTGCAGCGGATGGTCCGCAGCGATCTCGCCGCGAGCGGGGTGATGTTCACCTTGGACACCGAGTCGGGTTTCGACCAGGTCGTTCTCATCACGTCGTCGTACGGACTCGGCGAGACGATCGTGCAGGGCGCGGTCAATCCCGATGAGTTCTACGTATACAAGCGAGGCCTCGAAGCCGGTCGCAAGGCCATCCTGCGGCGCGGCCTCGGTTCGAAAGCCGTGAAGATGGTGTACGGCGATCAGATGCAGGCCGGGCGCTCGGTCAAGACCCTGCCGGTGCCGGAGGAAGACCGCGCGCGATTTTCGATCAGCGACGCGGAAGTCGAAGAGCTCGCGCGCTACGCGATGATCATAGAGCGTCATTACGGGCGCCCGATGGATATCGAGTGGGGCAAGGACGGCAGCGACGGCAAGCTCTACGTACTGCAGGCCCGCCCCGAGACGGTGAAGGCCACCGAGCGTGTGGACACCCTGCGGCGCTATCGACTCAAGCAGCGCTCCGAGGTGCTCGCGACGGGCCGCGCGATCGGCCAGCGTATCGGCAGCGGTCCGGTGCGCCTGGTCAAAAGCGCCGCTGAAATGGACACCGTAAAAGACGGCGACGTCCTGGTCACCGACATGACCGATCCGGACTGGGAGCCGGTGATGAAGCGTGCCGCTGCCATCGTGACCAACCGCGGGGGCCGCACCTGCCACGCGGCGATCATCGCGCGCGAGCTGGGTATCCCCGCGGTAGTCGGGTGCGGCGACGCGACTCACGTGCTCAAGCACGGCAAGGAAGTCACCGTGTCGTGCGCCGAAGGCGATACCGGCTTTGTCTATAGGGGCATCCTCGAGACCGAGATCATCGACCTGTCGCTTGCGAAAATGCCCAAGGCGCCGGTGAAGATCACGATGAACGTCGGCAACCCCGAGCTCGCCTTCGAGTTCCAGCGGCTGCCGAACGACGGTGTCGGCCTGGCCCGCCTTGAATTCATCATCGCGCGAATGATCGGCGTGCACCCGAAAGCCGTGCTCGCATATCCCGATCTATCGGCGGACCTGAAGGTCGCCGTCGAGGAGCACAGCGCGGGTTACGACGATCCGGTGAGCTTCTACGTTGAAAAGCTCACCGAAGGCGTGGCCACGCTCGGCGCGGCGTTCTGGCCCAAGCCGGTCATCGTGAGGCTTTCGGATTTCAAATCGAACGAGTATTCGAGTCTCACCGGCGGCGCGCGCTACGAGCCGCATGAGGAAAACCCGATGCTCGGCTTCCGCGGTGCATCACGCTATATCTCGCCGAATTTCCGCGACTGTTTCGAGCTCGAATGCCGCGCGATGAAAAAAGTGCGCGAAGAGATGGGCCTGACGAACGTGGAGATCATGGTGCCGTTCGTACGCACCGTCGCCGAAGCGCGCAAAGTCCTCGAGCTGCTGGCGGAGAACGGCTTGAAACGCGGCGAGAACGGTCTGCGCATCATCATGATGTGCGAGATCCCCGCCAACGCCGTGCTCGCCGACCAGTTCCTCGAGCATTTCGACGGTTTCTCGATCGGCTCGAACGACATGACCCAGATGACTCTCGCGCTCGACCGCGACTCGGGCGGGATCATCGCCGACGCTTTCGACGAGCGCGATCCGGCGGTCAAGTACATGCTGCACCTCGCGATCCAGGCATGCCGCAAAGCCGGCAAGTACGTCGGCATCTGCGGGCAGGGGCCGTCGGACCACCCCGATCTCGCGAAATGGCTGATGGAGGAGGGGATCGAGAGCCTTTCGCTCAACCCCGACACTGTCGTCGAGACATGGTTGTATCTTGCACGCGAAGCAATCCCTGGCGGCACCTCCGCCAAGCCCGACTAACAGCGAGTTTTTATTGGACTGACCAGCCGTTTGCGCGATAAAATGCGCAAACGGCTGGCTTATTATGTGATGACCAAATTTATCTTTGTCACTGGTGGTGTAGTTTCCTCCCTTGGCAAAGGCATCGCCGCCGCCTCCCTCGCCGCGATCCTTGAAACGCGCGGTCTCAAAGTCTCGATGATCAAGCTCGATCCCTATCTGAACGTGGATCCGGGGACGATGAGCCCATTTCAGCACGGCGAAGTCTTTGTCACCGAGGACGGTGCTGAAACCGACCTCGACCTCGGGCATTACGAGCGCTTCGTCTCGACGAAGATGACCAAGCGCAACAACTTCACCGCCGGGCAGATCTACGAAAGCGTTATCCGCAAGGAGCGCCGCGGCGATTACCTCGGCGGCACGGTGCAGGTGATTCCGCACATCACCGACGAGATCAAGCAGTTCATCCGGCGCGGTGCCGGGGACGCCGAGATCGCGATGGTCGAGATCGGTGGCACGGTCGGCGACATCGAGTCGCTGCCTTTCCTCGAAGCGATCAGGCAGATGGCGATCGAAGTCGGGCGCGAGAACGCCTGCTTCATCCACCTGACGCTGGTGCCCTACATCGCGTCCGCCGGCGAGATCAAGACCAAACCGACCCAGCACTCGGTCAAGGAGCTGCGCGAGATCGGTATCCAGCCCGACGTGCTCCTGTGCCGCGCGGACCGTCCGCTTCCCGACGACGAGCGCAAGAAGATCGCGCTGTTTACGAACGTCGGGGTCGAAGCGGTGATCTCGGCGGTCGACGTCGACAGCATTTACAGGATTCCGGCCGGGCTGCACGCGCAAAAGCTCGACGAGATCATCTGCAAGCGTCTCGGCCTCAATCCCCCGCCGGCCGATCTGTCGGTGTGGAACAAGCTCATCTACGCGCTCGACCATCCGAATCGCAACGTGAATATCGCGATCGTCGGGAAGTACGTGGATCTCACCGAATCATACAAGTCCCTCTCCGAAGCGCTGATCCACGCCGGAATCCATACCGGCGCGAAGATGAAGATCCAGTACATCGACTCGGAAAGCATCGAGAAGAACGGCACCGCCGCGCTCGAGCGCATGGACGCGATCCTCGTCCCCGGCGGTTTCGGCAAGCGAGGCGTGGAAGGGAAGATCCTGGCGATCCGCTACGCGCGTGAGAACCGCGTGCCGTATCTCGGAATCTGCCTCGGCATGCAGCTCGCCGTCATCGAGCACGCACGCCACATCGGTCTCGACGGCGCTCACAGCACCGAATTCGATTCGGAGACCCCGCACCCGGTGATCGCGCTGATCACCGAGTGGCAGGACCGCGACGGCCGCGTCGAGCGGCGCGACCTGCAGTCGGAGCTCGGCGGCACGATGCGCCTGGGCGGGCAGGAATGCCAACTCGAGGAAGGCTCGCTCGCGAAGAGCATTTACGGCTCCGAACGGATCGTCGAGCGCCACCGCCATCGCTACGAAGTGAACAACCATTACCTGCCGCGCCTGCGCGATGCAGGGCTCAGGGTGAGCGGCGTGTCGGTCAAGGGCTCGCTGTGCGAAATGATCGAGCTCCCGGACCATCCGTGGTTCGTCGGCTGCCAGTTCCATCCGGAATTCACGTCGACACCGCGCGCCGGGCATCCGCTCTTCAAGGCTTTCGTCCAGGCGGCGCTCGACAACGCCGGTGCCGGGTCGCACGGCGCCAGCGCTCCCGAGCGCCTGCAGAGCATCGCCTGAACCGATGAAGCTCTGTGGCTTTGAAGCCGGCCTCGACCGGCCGTTCTTTTTGATAGCGGGACCGTGTGTCGTGGAATCGCGGCAGCTCGCGTTCGACACCGCCGGCGAGCTGAAGGAGATGACCGCCGCGCTCGGCATTCCTTTCATCTACAAGTCGTCGTACGACAAGGCGAACCGCAGCTCGAACAAGTCTTTCCGCGGCCTCGGGATGGACAAAGGGCTCGAGATCCTCAGCGACGTGCGCAAAAGCCTCGGCGTGCCGGTGCTCACCGACGTGCACGCGATCGACGAGATCGAGGCTGTTGCCGCGGCCGTCGACGTTCTCCAGACGCCGGCTTTTCTCTGCCGCCAGACCGACTTCATCTGCGCGGTGGCGGTTGCGGGCAAGCCGGTGAACATCAAGAAAGGCCAGTTTCTCGCGCCCGGCGACATGAAGAATGTCGTCGACAAGGCTCGCGACGCGGCGCGGCAGCGCAGTCCGGGCGATCCCCACGCGGGCGAGCACCTCATGGTGTGCGAGCGCGGCGCGTCATTCGGCTACAACAACCTGGTCTCGGACATGCGCTCGCTTGCGATCATGCGCGAGACCGGCTGCCCCGTCGTCTATGATGCGACGCATTCGGTTCAGCTCCCGGGCGGGCAGGGCACCTCCAGCGGCGGGCAGCGCGAATTCGTTCCGGTGCTTGCGCGGGCGGCCGTCGCGAGCGGTGTGGCGGGCGTATTCATGGAGACTCACCCCGATCCCGCGAAAGCGCTCTCCGATGGGCCCAACGCGTGGCCGCTCCAGCACATGAAGCGCCTGCTGCAAACCCTCAAGCAGCTCGACGAGATCGTCAAGCGCGCGGGATTCGAAGAAAACCTGCTCGCGCCGAATTCAACCAGGAACTAGAACAGGGAAGAACATGAGTGCGATCGTAGAGGTCATCGCCAGGGAGATTCTCGATTCGAGGGGAAATCCGACCGTCGAAGCCGATGTGCTGCTCGAGTCCGGCGTCATGGGCCGGGCCGCCTCGCCGTCGGGCGCGTCGACCGGCAGCCGCGAAGCGATCGAGCTGCGCGACGGCGACAAGCGTCGCTACGGCGGTAAAGGCGTGCTCAAGGCGGTCGAGCACGTGAATACCGAGTTGTGCGAAGCGATCATCGGCGTGGACGCGACCGAGCAGACTTTCGTCGACAAGACCTTGATCGACCTCGACGGGACCGAGAACAAATCGCGGCTCGGCGCGAACGCGATCCTCGCGGTATCGCTCGCGGTGGCGAAGGCGGCTGCGGAAGAATCCGGCCTGCCGCTGCACCGTTATCTCGGCGGCGCCGCGCCGATGGCGATGCCGGTGCCGATGATGAACGTGATCAACGGCGGCGTGCACGCCGACAACGGTCTCGACATGCAGGAGTTCATGATCGTGCCGATCGGCGCGTCGTCTTTCCGCGAAGCGATGCGCTACGGCGCGCAGGTGTTCCACACGCTGAAGAAGCTGATCGACAAGAAGGGGATGTCGACGACGGTCGGCGACGAGGGCGGTTTCGCGCCGAACCTGCCGTCTGCCGACGCCGCGCTCGAATTCGTCATGAGCGCGATCGGCAAGGCCGGTTACAAGGCCGGTGACGACGTGATGCTGGGGCTCGATTGCGCCGCTACCGAATTCT
>JAQGMV010000087.1 GCA_028292225.1 Betaproteobacteria bacterium | reverse complement strand
CTGAAGTCGCCGCGCACGTCGGCGTGCAGCAGGCCGATCGCGGAGAGCAGGCCGGGCCGCGGCGGCACCAGAACCTTGCGCATGCCCATGGCGCGCGCGACCTCCGCCGCGTGCAGCGGTCCCGCGCCGCCGAACGCGACGAGGGTGAAATCCCGCGGATCTTCGCCCTGCTCGACCGAGATGACGCGCACCGCACCCATCATGTTGACGTTGATGATCTCGATCACCCCCGCCGCCGCTTTGGTGCGATCGACCGCGAGCGCCTGCGCAAGCGCCTCGATGACCGCCTGGGCCTTGTCCGCGTGCATCGCCATGCGTCCGCCGAGGAGCGTCTTCGGATTGAGCCGTCCCAGCACCACGTTCGCATCGGTCACGGTCGCCTTGGTGCCGCCGCGGCCGTACGCGGCAGGACCCGGATAAGCGCCTGCGCTCTGCGGACCGACCTTCAGCAGGCCGCCCGCGTCGGTCCAGGCGATCGATCCGCCGCCTGCGCCTATCGTATGGATGTCGAGGGTGCGCGTGCGCACGGGAAAACCGCCCATCGTGCGCTCGCTTTTCTTGGCGGGCTCGCCGTCGCGGATGAGACACACGTCGGTGCTCGTCCCCCCCATGTCGAACGTAATGAGATTGGGGAGCCCCAGCTGGTTGCCGAGCCCCACGCTGCCGATCACGCCGCCCGCAGGTCCGGAGAAGAAGGTGTTCACCGGCACTTTGCGCACCGCCCCGGGAGAGACCGCGCCGCCGTTGGATTGCATGACGCGCGGCGCATTGCGGATGCCGAGCCCGGCCACCCCTTTTTCGAAACTCTCGAGATAACGGTCCATGACCGGCATCAGGCTCGCGTTCACGGTCGCAGTCGCGAAGCGCTCGAACTCCCGGAACTCCGAGAGCACGTCGCTGGAAGTGCACAGGTAGATCTCGGGCCAGAGCTTTTTCACCAGCGCGCGCGTGCGTTCCTCGTGTGCGGGATTGGCGTACGCGTGCAGATAACAGATGGCGACCGCTTCGACCTTCTTGGCCTTGAGGGCGTGAATCGCGGCGCGCACGTCGTCTTCGGAGAGCGGCGTCACTTCGGCGCCGTCGTTGGCGATGCGTCCCTCGACTTCGATGCGGCAATCGCGCGGCGCGGGCGGCATCGGTTTCGGGATATCGAGGTTGAAATAGTGCGGCCGGCGCTGACGCGCGAGCTCCAGCACGTCGCGAAATCCCGGCGTCGTGAGCATGCCGGTGCGCGCCCATTTGCCTTCGAGCACCGCGTTCGTCGCGAGCGTGGTGCCGAGCACCAGAAACTTCACGTCGCGGCGCTCGACCTCGGCGATGTCGAGCAGCTCGGCGATGCCGTCCAGTATCCCGCGCGCGGGGTCGGCGGTAAGCGTGGGCACTTTGTGATAGTGATAACGGCCGCGCTCCACCTCGACCGCGACGAGATCGGTAAACGTGCCGCCGGTGTCGATACCGACGCAGACTGTGCTCATGGTGTGGCCCTCATCGATGCTCCTGTGGTGTTGCGGCTCAATCTGCCCGGGTGCCGGTCTCGCGCACGACTTTGCCCCATTTCTGCACGTCCGCCGCCAGCAGCCGGCGAAACTCCTCCGGCGTGGTGCCGAGCGCGTCTATGCCCTGCTGCGCGAACTTCTCTTTCACGTCCGGCGTGCGCACGGCGCGCGCCATCTCAGTCGAAAGCCTGGCGACGACCTGCCGCGGCGTGCCCGCAGGCACCACGACGCCTATCCAGTTGCCGGCTTCGAAACCGGGATAGCCCGCTTCGATCATCGTCGGCAACTCCGGCACGAGCGGGTAGCGCTCGCGGCTCGTCACCGCCAGCGCGCGTAGCCGCCCCGCCTTCACGAACTGGATGAGCTCGGGCACCGCGTTGAACATGAGCTGTATCTGCCCGGACATCAGATCGTTCGCTGCGAGCGAACCGCCTTTGTACGGCACGTGCGCGAGGTCGATCTTTGCGGCACGCTTGAAGAGCTCACCCGACAGGTGGCTGATCGCGCCCGCGCCCCCGGAGCCGAAGTTGAGCGGCCGGACCTTCGCGTACGCAACGAGCTCCGCGACCGACTTCGGCGCAATGCCCGGGTTCACGGCGAGCAACAGCGGCGAGGAGCCGAGCAGGGTCACCGCTTCGAAGTCGCGCAGGACGTCGTAGGGCAGGTTCTGGTAGAGGGTCGCGTTGATCGCGTGCGCGAGTGAGATGTTCAGCAGGGTGTAACCATCGGCAGGCGATTTAGCGACGATCTGCGCGCCGATGTTGCCGCCGGCGCCGGTGCGGTTGTCGATGACGACCGACTGCTTCAGGGACTCGCCGAGCTTCTGCCCGACGAGGCGCGCCACGATGTCGTTGAGGCCGCCGGGCGCGAAGGCCACGATGTAGCGCACCGGCTTGTCGGGGTAATCCACGGCGAGGGCGGAGTGGGAGGCCGCTGCAGTGAAGATCGCAGCGGCGAGTGCATGAGCGAAATAAGAGCTGCGCATTCGGGCACCTGTCGTATTCATCAATCGCAATCGGATCCGCCGCAGACGCGTCGCGCCGTGAACGTCTCCAGGGTTCCTCCGATCGATGCGCCGTTGCACCGGGGTTCGTTTTGGTCGTGACAGAGCGCGTCCTGCCTTGCGAACGATCTTAGGTGTGACCGATTCATGACACAAATAGATATTTTCAGCTGATTTATACTTTACCCTTATGAATATGAAGCTGAGGCAACTCGCCGGGTTCGTCGCGGTCACGCGCCTGGGCTCGTTCAGCGCGGCGGCGCGCGAGCTCGCGATGACGCAGCCGGCTTTCTCGCAGCTGATCCGGCAGCTCGAGGAAACGCTCGGGGTGCGCCTCTTCGAGCGCACGACGCGGCGGGTCGGGCTCACCGAGGCCGGCAGCCGCTTTCTCGCGATGGTGCAGCGTCCGCTCGACGATCTCGACGACGCCCACACCTTCATGCGCGACATGGCGGCCGGCCGGCGCGGCCGCATCGCGTTCGCGGCGCTGCCTTCGGTTGCATTCGCGCTCGCAACCACGGCGCTCGCCCGGTTCAAGGCGAGGCACCCGCGCATCCAGGTGCGCCTCATCGAGGAGCAGAACCTCAACATCATCGAGAAAGTGCTGGCGCGCGAAATCGACTTCGGCGTGGGCACTCTCGACGCGGCGCACGCGGAGCTCGATTTCATGGCGCTCTTCGACGACGAGGTCGTGGCGGTGTTTCCCGCGCGCCACGCGTTCGCGCGGCGCACGTCGGTGACATGGCGGGATGTAGCGGGCGAGCCGCTGGTGCTGCTGACCGGACGCTCGGCCGTGAGAGCCCTCGCCGAGCAGCATTTCGCCGCGCTCGGTCTAACGACCGAACCCACGTATGACGTCGCCGGCATGGTCACCGCGCTCGCCATGGTGCGCGCGGGGCTCGGCGTGACCGTCATGCCTCGCATCGCGTTGGGTGAGCTCAACATGAAAGGACTGTCCGCGGCGCGTTTCCCCCCGCCGCGCCCTACGCGCCGGATCGGCATCATCACGCGCAAGCACCGTCGGCTTTCACCGGCCGCACAGGCTTACGTCGAGCTCCTTTTCGAAGAGACCGGCGCCACTCCCTATAATCGTGGCGAACGGCGCCCGCGCGGGACCTCGACGCGTATGACGTGAAACCTGCACAGCGCATCTTCGAAGGAGCTTCCATGGCAAGCGCGGCACCTGTGAAACCCGCGCCGGCGGTCGAACCGGCGGTCGGGCTGAGCCTCGAGCTCTGCGAGCGGGTCGCGCGCCTGCGCTACGACGACCTGCCGCAGGCGGTCGTGAAGACGGTCAAGGCGCTGATGCTCGATGCGCTCGGCGTGATCGGCGGCGCGTGCGCGGCGCCCGGCATCCCCGAGCTCAACGCACGGCTTTCGAAGTGGGAACCGTCAGGGTCGGCGACGGGGCTCATCGGCAAGCGCCGTTACTCTCCGCCGACCGCTGCGATGGCCAACGGCGCGGCGGCTCACGCGCTCGACTTCGACGATCAGCACGATCCGGCCCGCGTGCATACGAGCTGCGTCGTGCTGCCCGCATTGCTCGCAACGGCTGAAGACGCGGGTCACGTGAGCGGCCGTGATTTTATTCTTGCGATGGCCATCGGCGCGGAGGTGCACGCGCGCCTCGGGCTCGCGTGCTACAACAGCCTCGGCAAAGGCTGGCATCCGACGATGATTTTCGGGACGCTTGCGGCAAGCCTCGGTGCGGGACGGCTACTCAAACTCGACGCAGCGGGGCTCGTGAACGCGCTCGGAATGGCTTATCACCAGGCGAGCGGCTCGGCGCAGAGCATGCGCGACGGTGTTCTGTCCAAGCGTCTCGGCGCGGGATTCGCGGCCCGCAATGCGGTGACGGGGGCCTTCCTCGCGGCCGACGGGCTCACCGGCACGCAGCGCGCGCTCGAAGGCAACGCAGGGCTGTTCGCGCTTTACGAGCGCAATGAGGTGAAGCTCGACGTGCTGATGGACGGACTCGGCACCCGATGGCACACCCCCGAATACAGCTTCAAGCCGTATCCGTGCTGCCGCTGCAATCACACGCCGATCGGGCTCGGCATCAGGCTGCACGGCGAAGGTGTGCGCACCGAAGACGTCGAAGCCATCGAGGTCCGCATGGGCGACGTGAACTGGCTCACCGTGGGCGAGCCGTACGACGCGACCCGCGATTCGGTCGTGCACGCGCAGTTCAACGCGTCATACAGCTTCGCGCGCGCGCTACGCGACGGCCGCGTCGACCTGGAGACGTATCGGAAGCCCGCGATCGCCGACGCGCGCATCGTCGCGCTCACGCGAGTGACCCGCGTCATCTCCGATCCGTCGATCGACGCGACCGCGATAGAACCCGCGCGCGTCAAAGTCGTGCTCAAGGACGGCCGCACCCGCGAGCTCGCAGCCGAGACGATCAAAGGTAGCCCGCAGGACCCGATGACGCCGGACGAGCTGATCGCGAAGCTGCGGGGTTGCCTCGCCTTCGGTCTCGATACGAGTAAAGCGCAGGCTGATCGTCTCGCGGAAGCGGTGATGAACCTCGAGCGCAGCGACGACGCCGCCCGCTCGATCGTCGACGCGTTTCCCGTTACCGCGAAGTAAAAGCAGGAAGGTTCAAGGACGCCAAGGAAACAGCAAGGACGCAAATCGCGAAATTCGGCAAGTCGACATTCCCGCACCTGGCGTCCTTGTCTTTTCCTTCGCGTCCTTCTTTCCTGCTTTGTTTAGCTGAATCTTCGATCAGTCAGGCTTCAACCCGATCTTCTGCGCGACCTTGCCCCACTGGTCCATCTCGCCTTTGACGAAGCGCGAGAACTCCTCCGGCGAGTTGCCCACCGGTATCGCTCCCTGCACCGCGAGCTTTTCGCTCATGTCAGGCAGCTTGATGATGCGGCCGATCTCGCCGCTCAGCGTGTTCAGCACCGCCTTGGGCATCCTCCCGGGCGCGAACACGCCATACCACTCGTAAGTATCGAACCCCGCCAATCCGGCTTCGGCAAAGGTCGGCGTCTCGGGCAGCCCGGGCGAGCGTTTCGCTGCGGTCGTCGCGATCGGTTTGAGACGCCCGGCCTTGATGTGCGGCAGTACGCCCGGAGGGCCGCTGATCATGAACTGGATGCGCCCGCCGATGAGGTCGATGATCGCAGGCGCCCCGCCTTTGTATGGAATGTGGGTGATCCTTATTCCGGTCTGCAGGTTCAGCAGCTCCATCGTAAGGTGCCCTGAAGTCAGCGGTCCCGGCGAGCCGTAATTGAGCTGGTCCGGCTTCGCTTTCGCCAGCGCGATCACGTCCTTGAGGCTGTTGGCCGGAACCCCCGGATGCATGGTCATGACGCCCGACACGATCACCATCAGCGACACGGGTGTGAAATCGCGCTCGGTGTTGTACGGCAGGTTCTTCATGACGAAAGGATTCACGACATGGGGCGTGAGCAGCGTGCCGATCGTGTAGCCGTCCGCGGGCGCTTTGGCAACGATCTCGCTGCCGACGGTGAAGACGCCGCCGGGGCGGTTGTCGACGACGACCTGCTGGCCCCACGCTTCATTGAGTTTCTGTGCGACGAGCCGCGTGACGATGTCGGTGGTCGAGCCGGCGGGCACCGGCACGATCCACCGTATGGGACGGGTCGGATACTGCTGTGCCGGCACACCGGTCGCAGTAACGGCGAGCAGAGCCGCAGCAAGCACGCTTCGTGTTTTAGTGGTGTTCACTCACGCTCCTCCGCCGAGCGCCCGGCGTGGAGAATATTAGCGCAAGTGGAAGGAGGGTCACCTGCCGGCTTCTGTCAGCCGAAAAGGTCGAAGGCCGCGTCACTGCGGCCTTCGACCCTGGAAAAAAAGAAGGCAGGGTTGCCCCCGCCTTCCTGTCGTGCTCCCGCGCGTCACCGCGCGGTTCGCTCGGCGGCCTGAAGCCGCCTTTTAGCGATTTACTTCGCTGCGCCGCCGGTCGCGGAGCCCGAGGCGCCGCCGGAGGTGGTGCTGCTGGAGGACGAGCCGCTGCTCATCGAGTCGTCGGCCTTCTTGCTTTTGGCTTTCTTCGCTTTCTTGGTTTTCTTGGTTTTGCCTTTGGCTTTGGACTTGCCCGAATCGCTGTCGGTCGCACCGGTCGTCGCGCCGGTGCTGGCTGAACCCGTCGCGCTCGTCGAGCCGGTGGTGCTCGCGCCGGCGCTTGCGCCGCCGGTCGCGCCCGACTTGCTGGACGGCGTCGCCGGGGTCGCCGGCGTGGCGGGCGCCGCTTTCATGGCGTCGCCTTTGGAAGGCGCCGTGGTGGTTTGGGCTGCTGCAACGCCTGCGGTGGCCGCGAATGCCGCGGCGATGATGGTCGACAGTACTTTGTTCATGGTCTCGCTCCTCTAAGTGGTTTGCCCTGACGGACACGACGCATAACGCGCCGGGAAGCGAACGGGTTGACGCGGGCACGGGTCAGCCTGGCCGCCCGGCCGGCGGATGGTAGGATGGCCAAAATCCCCGAAGGAGAGCATCAGCATGGATCTCGGTCTCAAAGGACGCACTGCGCTCGTCACCGGCGGCTCGCGCGGGCTCGGCCTCGGCGTGGCGCAACTGCTCGCCGCCGAAGGCTGCAATGTGCACCTGGCGTCGCGCAGCGCAACCGATCTCGAGAACGCACGCAAGAGAATCATGGACGTTCACGACGTCGAAGTGACGTGCCACGCGACGGACCTCGGCCAGAGCGAGAACGTGCACACGCTCGCGAAAGCGTGCTTCGACGTGGACATCCTCGTCAACAACGCGGGCGCGATCCCGCAGGGGACGGTCACCGGGCTCGACGAGCAGACCTGGCGCACCGCGTGGGACCTCAAGGTTTTCGGTTTC
>JAQGMV010000490.1 GCA_028292225.1 Betaproteobacteria bacterium | reverse complement strand
GATACGCTGCCGGAGCACTTCGCCGTCGGTGGTTTGCATCATGGGAAGGTTCCTCCATGCCGACTTGACGTGGCCAGTATAGCCCTAAAAAAAGCAAAAAACGAGGCGCCGCCGCGGGCGATTCCGCGCGCTGCGCGTGCGGTTTTCGAGGCCCGCGTCTCAGGCCCCCCGACCTGCGACCGGCCGCGATGCCGGCGCTCCTGAGGAGGTAGGAATGATCGTTCTCAACGTGAACGGCGCCGTGCGCGAAGTCGCCGCCGACCCCGAGACCCCCCTGCTGTACGTGCTGCGCAACGACCTGAAGCTGAAAGGCGCGCGCTACGGCTGCGGCCTCGGCCAGTGCGGCGCGTGCACCGTGATCGTCGACGGCAAAGCGGTGCAGTCGTGCGACGTGCCGGTGAGCGCGGTCGCCGGCCGGACCGTGACGACGATCGAGGGCATAGGCACGGCCGCAGAGCCTCATCCGCTGCAGCGCGCATTCGTGCGCGAGCAGGCGGCCCAGTGCGGCTACTGCGTGAGCGGCATCATCATGACCGCCAAAGCGCTCCTCGACGCGAACCCGTCGCCGAGCGAGACGCAGATCAGAGAAGCTCTCGCAGGCAATCTCTGCCGATGCGGAACGCACACGCGAATCCTGCGGGCGATCCGGGCTGCCGTGGGAGTCGCGAAATGAGCGCCGACGCAGCCGCTCGCAAGCTCCCCGGGAGCCTCGAAACCAACCGCATGCTCGACCAGTGGCTGCGCTTCAACCCTGACGGCACCGTGACGATCACCCCCGGCAAGGTCGAGATCGGGCAGGGAATACTCACCGCGCTGGTGCAGATCGTGGCTGAAGAGCTCGATGTCGCGGTCGAGCGGATCCGGCTCGTCGCCGCGGCGACCACGTTGAGCCCGGACGAGGGAATCACCTCGGGCAGTCGCTCGATACAGGAGAGCGGCATCGCGCTGCGCTTTGCCGCCGCCGAGGCGCGGGAGCTGCTGCTCGCGCGCGCAGCGGAAAGGCTCGGGGTGAGCGTCGAGCAGTTGAGCGTCGCAGACGGCGTGATCAGCGCGCGCTCGGGCGGCAATGTCACCTACTGGGACCTCGCCGATGCCGATCTGTTGCGCCGCGAAGCGACCGGGGAGGCGAAGCCGAAGACCGCGAACGAATACACCCTCATCGGCCGGACGCTCGAGCGCATCGACATCCCTGCCAAAGTGCTCGGCGCGCCGGTCTATGTGCATGATCTCGAGTTGCCGGGAATGCTGCACGCGCGCGTCGTGCGGCCGGCGGGCCCCGGCATGCAGCTCGATGCGCTCGACCCTGCGGAAGTCGAAGCGATGCCGGGTGTGGTCGCGGTGGTGCGCGACGGCTCGTTCCTCGGTGTGGTGGCCGAACGCGAAGAGCAGGCGATACGCGCCGCCCGGCGCCTCGCGCGGATCGCGAAGTGGACCGGCGGCGGCGCGCTGCCAGGCCCCGATCCGCGTTACCTGCTCGAGGGCGAGAGTGAAGACGAAGTCGTAGCCGACAAAGGCATTGCGGTGGCGGGAAGCGGGCTGCGCACGTTTACTTCCGAATACTCACGTCCCCACACTGCGCATGCTTCGCTCGGGCCGTCGTGCGCGGTGGCGCAATATGCCGCCGGGCGCTACACCCTCTGGACCCACAGCCAGGGCATCTTTCCGTTGCGCGCAGACCTCGCTGCGGCGCTGGGCGTCGAACCCGGGACCATTGAAATCGCGCACATGGAAGGCGCCGGCTGCTACGGACACAACGGGGCTGACGACGTGGCGTGCGATGCGGTTCTGCTCGCGCGCGCGGTGCCCGAGCGGCCCGTTCGCATCCAGTGGAGCCGCGAAGACGAGTTCGGCTGGGAGCCTTACGGCTCGCCGATGGTGGTGCGCACCGAAGCCGCGCTTTTCCCCGACGGGCGGATCGCAAGCTGGAAGCTCGATCTCTGGAGTCATGGCCACAGCACGCGTCCCGGCGGAAAAGGCGGCGTGAACCTGCTCGCGGCGTGGCATCTCGGGACACCGGTGAAAGCCGCGCGTCCGGGCAATCCGCCGCTGCCCGCAGGCGGGAGCCATCGCAACGCGGTCCCGCTGTACGATTTTCCGAACCTTCGCGTGACCAACCATCTGGTGCGCGCCGCACCGCTGCGCGCATCCGCGCTGCGCTCGCTCGGCGCGCACGCGAACGTGTTCGCGATCGAGTCTTTCATGGATGAGCTCGCGCTTGCCGCGGACGTCGATCCGGTCGAGTTCCGACTGCGCCACATGAAAGACCCGAGGGCCCGCGCGGTGATCGAGAAAGTCGCGCAGATGGCGGGGTGGCGGGCGAAAGAGGAAGGCGACGGCGAGCGTGGCCGAGGCATCGGTTTCGCGCGCTACAAGAATCTCGGCTGCTACATTGCGGTGATCGTCGAAGTCGCGGTGGCGGAGACCGTTCGCGTGCGGCGCGCGTGGTCTGCGGTCGACGTAGGCCAGGTGATCAACGCCGACGGGGTGGTGAACCAGATCGAAGGCGGCATCGTGCAGACGGTGAGCTGGACCCTCAAGGAGCGCATCACCTACGACCGCGAGACCGTGACGAGCC
>JAQGMV010000475.1 GCA_028292225.1 Betaproteobacteria bacterium | reverse complement strand
CCAGGTGACGAGCGGGCCCACGTCGTTCGGCCAGCACGTCTGTATCGGGAGCGCCGCGAGATCGACCTCGTCGCCGCTTTTGACGATTTCCTGGCACGGGGGATCCCTGACAGTGCGCGGCTCCATCGTCCACACCTGCTTCAGCAGCGGAAGCTTCTCCCACGCGTCCCGCCAGCCTCTGGGCGGCTCAGGCTCTTTCAGGTACGCGAGGAGCTCGCCGAGCTCGCGCAGCGCCTCGACACTCTCGCGTCCCATGCCGAGCGCGACCCGGCGCGGCGTGCCGAAGAGGTTGGCGAGCACCGGCACCGTATGCCCCCGGGGCTTCTCGAAGAGCAGCGCAGGCCCGGCTGCACGCAGCACCCGGTCGCAGATTTCGGTCATCTCGAGGCATGGATCGACTTCGGCCGTGACGCGCTTCAGCTCTCCGAGCGCTTCGAGCCGTGCGACGAAGTCGCGCAGGTCGGCATATTTCACAGCCATCCGAGCCTGATGCGAAACAGGAGATCCGCCGCGAGCCCGGCGAAGATCGCGAGGCCGACCCAGTTGTTCATGAGGAATGCCTTGAAGCACGCATCGCGCTCACGCGTGCGTATGAGGTCGTACTGGCGGTACACGAGAAATGCCGCGACGGCGAGGCCCACGTAATAGAGCGCCCCGAGCCATTGCCACCAGCCGATGACCGCCATCAACACGAGGAAGATCGCGTGGCACGTCATGACGGCGGCGACATCAAAGCGTCCGAAGAGGATCGCCGACGACTTCACGCCGATCCGGATGTCGTCGTCCCGATCGACCATCGCGTACTCGGTGTCGTACGCGATCGCCCAGAATACGTTGGCGATCAGCAGCACCCACACGACGGGCACGAGCTTGCCGTATTGCGCCGCGTACGCCATCGGGATCGAGAATCCGAAAGCGATTCCGAGCCACGCCTGCGGGAACGAAAATCCCCGCTTCAGAAACGGGTAGATCACCGCGAGCGCGAGCGCGATGAACGACAGCATGATCGTGAGCTCGTTGGTGTGCAGCACCAGCGCGAACGCCAGGCCCGCCAGCAGCCCGGCAAGCGCGAGCGCTTCCCACGGTGCGACCAGCCGGGAGGCGAGCGGGCGGTTACGAGTGCGCTCGACGTGCGGGTCGAAATTACGGTCGGCGAAGTCGTTGATGACGCAGCCCGCGGAGCGCATCAGCACGGTGCCGGTCACGAAGATGAGCAGCAGGTCGAGATCGGGAATGTCGAATGCGGCGAACCACAGTCCCCACAGCGCGGGCCACAGCAGCAGGAGCATGCCGATGGGCTTGTCGAGCCGCATCAGCCGTTCGTACGCGTTGAGCCTTTCGACGAGCGTCATAAGCGAAGTATCTCCGGGAGAAAGACTTCGGTGACGAGTATAGGCGAATCATGCAGCCGGAATAACGAGCGGCGGGCCCACAGTGAGCCGGATGTGTTCATGCCGTAGCGCTTCAACCGCCTTTGCAGCTCGTGATGCCAGTTGATCTTGCTGCTGCGCAACGGGTGGCGCTCGATGCGGGGGTCGGCGAAGAGTGCGGCGCCGAGCGGGCGGCTGCCGAGCTTCGCCACACTGCGCCACACGCCGCACAGATCGTGAGGATCGAGCACGGTGTGCGCGAAGACCACCGGCGTATCGCCGCAGCACAGGAAAACTTCACGGACCAGAACCCGCGCGCGGCCGCGATGCGCGAAGACGAAGCGCTCGTCGCGGTCGGGCCTGCGCAAGCCCTGGAAGACGACTTTCACCCACACGCCGGGACAGCGCGCCTTGATGCGCGCCGTGAGAGATCCGGGGTCGGTCAGCCAGGGGCGATAGCGCCCGGCTGCAGCCGGCTCGGGCTGCCAGAAAGTGTCGCAGGGAATGGGTGTCACGGGAGGGCTGATTGTACTCCGACCTATACTTTTAGCAGCTCGTGCCTCCCGCCGAGCCACCTCGCGAGATGCGCGTGGGCGGCGTCGGGGTCGTCACGCAGCAGGCGCTCGGCGGTGTCGCGCGCAGCATCGAGGATGTCGAGGTCCAGAGCGAGATCGGCGAAGCGCAGCATCGGCACTCCGCTCTGGCGCGCACCGAGGAGTTCGCCCGGACCGCGGATGCGCAGGTCGTGGCGAGCGACTTCGAAGCCGTCGGTGTTCTCGTAGATGATCTTCAGGCGCTCACGCGCAGTCGGCGTCAGCGGGTTCTGGTAGAGCAGGATGCACGTGCTGTGCGCGGCGCCGCGCCCGACCCGCCCGCGCAGCTGATGGAGCTGCGAAAGCCCCATGCGCTCGGCGTGCTCGATGATCATCAGGCTCGCGTTCGCGACGTCGACGCCGACCTCGATGACGGTGGTCGCGACCAGAAGCTGGATCTCGCCGCGCTGGAACGCAGCCATCACTGCGGTTTTATCGTCGCTTTTGAGACGCCCGTGTATCAGTCCGACCCTGAGCTCCGGAAAAGCCGCCTGCACGCTTTCATACGTCTCCAGCGCGGTCTTGAGCTGTAGCGTTTCCGATTCTTCGATCAGCGGACATACCCAGTACGCCTGACTCCCCGTCATGCACGCATCGCGAACGCGCTGGACGACTTCGTCCCGCCTCGTATCCGCGACGAGGCGCGTCGCCACCGGCGTGCGCCCCGGGGGCAGCTCGTCGATGACCGAGACATCGAGATCGGCGTAGTAGCTCATCGCGAGGGTGCGCGGGATCGGCGTGGCGCTCATCATGAGCTGGTGGGGTTGCGAGCGCTGACCCGGGCGCGTGCCTTTCATACGCAGCGCGAGGCGCTGATGCACGCCGAAGCGGTGCTGCTCGTCGACGATGGCGAGCGCGAGGTTCGCAAACTGCACCTCGTCCTCGAAAAGCGCATGCGTGCCGACTGCGACGTGCGTAGTCCCGCTGGCGATCGAATGCAGCGCGTCCTGCTTGTCGCGCTTGCGCAGCCCTCCGGCGATCCAGGTGACGTTCAGCCCGATCGCTGCTAGCCATCCCGAAAACTTGCGGTAATGCTGCTCGGCGAGGATCTCGGTGGGCGCCATGATCGCGACCTGCGAGCCGTTCTCGATCGCCTGCAGTCCCGCGAGCGCCGCAATGATGGTCTTGCCGCTGCCGACGTCGCCCTGCAGCAGGCGCTGCATCGGGTAAGGCTGCGCGAGATCGCGCTCGACTTCATCGAGCGCGCGCTGCTGGGCCCTGGTCAGCGCGAAAGGCAGTGACGAGAGCAGGCGCTGCGTGAGCGTTCGCTGCGGACGCAGCGCAGGCGCATCCGCCGCTTTGCGCTTGGTGTAGTGCATGCGCATGGAGAGCTGCTGGGCGAGCAGCTCGTCGAACTTGATCCGGCGCCACGCCGGATGCTCGCGCGCCTGCAGGTCGTCGAGGACGACGTCCGGCGGCGGGTTGTGGAGAAACCGCACCGCTTCGTCGAAGCGCGGCAGCCGCAGCGCGGCGATCGTGGCGAGCGGAAGGGTATCGGCGAGATCGCACTCCTTCAGCGCGCGCTCGATCGACCTGCGCAGCGTTTCCTGGCCGAGGCCCGCGGTCGTCGGATACACCGGCGTCAGCGCTTTGGCCAAGGGCGTCTCGTCGCGCACGGTTTTGACTCGCGGGTGGACCATCTCGGGGCCGAAGAAGCCGTGCCTCACCTCACCGAACGCGCGCACGAGCGATCCCGACGCGAGCTGCTTCGCCTGGCTCGGATAGAAGTTGAGGAAGCGCAGCGTGAGGACTCCGGTTCCGTCCTCGATGTGGCACACGAGCTGGCGGCGAGGCCTGAACTTCACGTCGCATTCGACGACGCGGCCTTCGACCAGCACGTCGTGGGCCGAAGGCGCATCGCTGATCGGGTAGACGTGAGTCTCGTCGTCGTAGCGCAGCGGCAGGTGCAGGACGAGATCGAACGGCCGCGTGATACCCAGGCGCGTGAGCTTGTCGAGCGTCGCTTTCTGCACGCCGGTAAAGCCGTACGACGCCTGCGGCGACGCAGCGGTGGCCGGGCTCGCGTTACTTTCGGTGCGCTTCGTCGAAGTGGCGCGCTTTGCGCGCGCGGCGGGAGGCGATGCGCTCACCGCGTGCTTCTTTACCGCGCGCGGCATGAGATCGGCTCAGTGAACGCGTAGGGGCGATTTTTCACCGTGCTATGATGAAGCTGCGACGGTAAAGTTTCAAATGCGCCGCCTGCGCACGCCGTCAGCGAGGCCCCCGATCCACACTGTATTTCCCTCATTCTTTCGCTCATCCCTTCGTCATGGCCGGCGCCCTGATCGATAATCTGCTCAGGATGCTCGGCAGCGGCCGCGACGACGCCCTGCTGCGCTACAGCCTCGGCAACGAATACCTCAAAGCTGAAGATCCCGCGGCGGCGATTGCGCACCTGCGCTCGAGCGTCGTGCACGATCCCGGTTACTCGGCTGCGTGGAA
>JAQGMV010000430.1 GCA_028292225.1 Betaproteobacteria bacterium | reverse complement strand
GCGCTCGCCCGCTCCTTACAACGCGTCTTTCCTTATCCCCGCGCTCTGGATGATCCGCGAATAGCGCGCCATCTCGTTCTTGAGCAGCGCGCCCATGTCCTCAGGCGTGCCCAGCCACGGA
Source organism: Betaproteobacteria bacterium (assembly GCA_028292225.1). Classification (GTDB taxonomy): domain Bacteria; phylum Pseudomonadota; class Gammaproteobacteria; order Burkholderiales; family SG8-41; genus JAQGMV01. The sequence goes on along the minus strand of JAQGMV010000430.1, from coordinate 5,564 downwards.
TCCATTCCCGCGTTGGCCATGTGTTTCTGGAGCGCCGGGTCATCCATCGCTTTAGCGACTTCGCGGTGCAGGCGCGTGACGATGTCGCGCGGCGTTCCGGCTGGAGCGAACATGCCGTACCAGATCGACATCTGAAAATTAGGGAAACCGGCCTCCTTCGAGGTCGGAACATCGGGGAGCGTTGCGACGCGCTTTTCCGAAAGCACCGCGAGCGCCCGGACCTTGCCGGCCTTGATGAGCGGCAGCACCGATGCGACCGATACGATCACTTCGTCCACTTCTCCACCCATCAGCGCAACCGTGGCAAGCGTCGCGCCTTTGTACGGCACGTGAACCATGTTCAGATTTTCGAGGCTGCGCAGGAGCTCGTTGGCAAGATGGTTTGTCGTGCCGGGGCCGCCCGAGCCGTAGTTGAGCTTCCCCGGTCTGGACCGCGCGAGCGTGATGAAATCCTTCAGCGTCTTCGCCGGCACCGAAGGATGCACCAGCATCACGTTCTCGATCGACGCGAGCCTGGCGACCGGCGCGAAATCCCTGATCGGGTCGTAACTCAGATTCGAATAGAGCAGCGGGGAGAGCGCCATCGTCGGTGAGCTGACGAGGAGGGTGTAACCGTCGGGCGGCGCTTTTGCGACCAGCGAGAGCCCGACCGTTCCGCCTGCTCCGGTGCGGTTGTCGGGGAGAAAGTTCTGCCCCATCTGCTCGCCGATCTTTTGCCCGATGGTGCGGCCCACGAGGTCGCTCGGCGCGCCGGGAGGAAACGGCAGGATCAGCCGCACGGGTTTGGTGGGGTACGTCTGCGCGCGAGCGCCGCCCACCAGTGCGATGCCGAACAGGATTGCGCCCGCGGCGCGGATGAACTTCGCGTGCATCAACTCTCCTCTAAATCGGGGACAGACCCCGATTTCGATTTGTCGTTCCGGCGTAGCAGGGCCGGAATCCAATCAGCGGACGTTCTGCCGCGCCCACTTGTCCAGAAACGCCGCGATCTCGAGATTGTTCTTCTCGAGCATCATCATGTGACCGTTGCCGTGGAGGTGCAGGTCGGTGAGCCGCACGAATTCGTTCTGCACGCCCGCCTGCTTCAGATATTCGGACGTACAGTGATCGTAAGGCGCGTGATACGACGCTTCACTGACGACGATCAGGATCGGGATGCCTTTCAGGTTCGTGAGCTGCGGCGCCGGCGACGAAGGCAGCCAGCAGCGCACGAGGTCCGTGCCCGTCGCCGCGGCCTGGCGGCTCATCCGCAGGTCTTTCGGATCCTTGACGGCCGGCGAGTACGCAAGCGGCGTGCGTGTGATCCCCCACGCACGGCCGAGCGCGCCGTCCTTGAACCAGCCTTCTTTCTCGCCGACGACGGTGTTCTCATGGAACGGCGGCCCGTTGGGCTCGATCGCGAGTATCCCTTTGACGAGCTTCGGCCGCGCATCGGCGAGCGCCCATCCGAAAGGACCCGACTGCGAGTGGGTAAGCAGGATGGCTGGACCGATCCTCTCGAGCAGCGCGACGCCTGCATCACGGTTGAGCTGCTCGATCACGTTCAGATCGGCGATGTCCTCGACTTGCGACGCGAAGAACTGATCGAAAGTCTCGTCGCCCGAAACGCCGCTGCCCGGCCACTGCGTGTGGAGCTTCGCCTGCGGATACTGGGGGTTTTTCTCAGGCGCAGTGAAACGCGAAGACATGGCGCCGGTGTTGGGGCGCCGGGTCGCGCCGTACGCCTCGGTGAAGAAGCCCGAGCGCGCGCGTCCCGGCTGGTCGACGATGTAGACCGTGTAGCCGCGCTGAAGGAAGTAATCGCCCCAGCCTTTGCGCCCGTCCGGCGTTCCCATGAAGTTGGTGCCAGTCTGGCCGCCGCCGTGCCACATCACGACCGGATACGGCTGGGTGCGGTTCTCGGGAATCTGGTACTGCACATACATCTGGCCGACGCGGGCCTCGCCTTCCTTCGTCTGTGTGTAATGCCCGCCGACGAAGAAGTAGCCCTGCTCGGCGAGGACGAGCCGGCGGCTCGTATCGGGGACGTCAGTGGGCATGTTCGAGCATCCGATCAATACGGCGGTTGCGAGCGCCAGCGCGAGAATTTTCATGTGGCGACCGCAAACTTCTTCAGCACCTCCGGGTCGGGATCGATCCCGAGTCCCGGCCCCTGCGGCACCGCGATGCGGCCTTTCTTCGGATTGATCGCGTCGCCCAGCGGAGTCTCGTCGAAATCGCAGTAGAAGCGCTCGATCCAGACTTCGTTCGGCTGTGCCGCGCACACGTGTATCGACGCGAGCAGCCCCGGACCGAAGTATGCCGAGTGCGGGACGACACGAACGCCCCATGTCGCCGCGAGATCGAACACCTTGCGCATCTCGCTGACGCCGCCGACTTTGGTGACACTCGGCTGTGCGACAGTCAGCGCCTTCGCCGCGAAGAGCCTCTGGAACTCGAAGGCGTTAGCCACGTTTTCTCCGGCCGAAACCGGCATACGGCCTTCGGCGCGCACCTGCGCGAGCAGCGCCGGCTCGGGCGGCCACACCGGTTCTTCGAGCCATTCGAGGCCGAGATCGCGAAGCTCGTCGCACATCGAAAGCGCCTGCTCGACGCTCCACGGGCAGTTGCAGTCGACCATCAGCGCAATGCCGTGACCGAGCTTCGCGCGCGCGCCGCGGATGATGTCGCGGTCGATCTCGTGGATCTTGATCAGCTTGTAGCCGCGCTCCAGCGCCTGCTCGATGTGGCGCTCGAGCGCGGGGAGCTTGCCGTATCTCAGCAGGCTCGCGTAAGCGGGAAGGTCTTCGCGCACGCCGCCGCCGAGCAACCGGTAGAGCGGAAGACCGGCGAGCTTGCCTGCGATGTCCCACAGCGCGATGTCGATCGCGGACAGGCCGTAGGTGACCGCGCCGTGGCGGCCTGCGCTGTGGAGCGAGCGCGTGAGCTCGGTCATCAGCGCATTGATGTCGCGAGGATCGCGGCCGATGCAGACAGGCGCGATGATGTGGTCGATCGCGGCTCGCGTCGCCGGCCAGATGCGATGGCCGAAGCCCTCGCCCCACCCGGTCACGCCTTCGTCGGTGTCGATGCGCACCAGCAGCATCTCCAGCGCGGTTCGCGCCTGCCCTCCGACGTGCGGAACGTCGCCGTCGAGCTTCAGCGGCATGTTGACGACGTGCGTCGTCATCTTCGTGATTTTCATGGGCACTCGAATTGATTGCGGCGTGATCTATTCTAGCCACCGACGAGCCACGAGGCAGCATAATCGAACCATGCCTTCCAGAATCGAAGATTACGCATTGATCGGCGACTGTCATTCGGCCGCGCTCGTCGCGCGCGACGGTTCGATCGACTGGCTGTGTTTTCCGCGGTTCGATTCCGGCGCGTGCTTCGCGGCGCTGCTCGGCACCCCGGAGCACGGCCGCTGGCATCTCGCGCCCGCGGAAGAAATCCTGAAGACGTCCAGACGCTACCGGCCGGGCACGCTGATACTCGAGACCGATTACCAGACGGCGTCCGGCAGCGTCACCGTTATCGATTTCATGCCGCCGCGCAGCGGCAATCCGCACGTCATACGGACGGTGCTCGGACGCAGCGGGACCGTGGCGATGCGGATGCAGCTCGTGGTGCGCTTCGACTACGGCTCGATCGTTCCGTGGGTGTCTCAGTCGCCGGAGGGCTGGCGGGCGATCGCGGGGCCCGACGCGCTGGTGCTGCGCACCGACTTTAAGCTGCGCGGCGAAGCGCTGACGACCGTCGCGGATTTCAGCGTGACCGGAGGCGAATCGGTCCCCATGGTGATGACGTGGCACGCTTCGCACGAGAGCGTTCCGCCGCCCGTCGATCCCGCGGCGGCGTTCGCAGCGGCGCAGGCGTGGTGGATGGACTGGACCGGCCGCTGCACGTATGCGGGGCCGTGGCGCGAGAACGTGGTGCGCTCGCTCATCACGCTCAAGGCCCTGACCTACGCGCCGACGGGAGGCATCGTCGCCGCGGCGACGACCTCGCTGCCGGAGCAGATCGGCGGCGTGCGCAACTGGGACTATCGCATCTGCTGGCTGCGCGACGCGACCTTCTCGCTGTATGCGCTCATGCACGCGGGTTACGTCGACGAGGCCCGGGCATGGCGGCGCTGGCTCGTCCGGGCGATCGCGGGCACCCCCTCACAGGCGAACATCATGTACGGTCTTGCCGGAGAGCGGCGCCTCGCCGAGCTCGAGCTCGACTGGCTTCCCGGGTACGAAGGCTCGCGTCCGGTGCGCACCGGAAACGCCGCCTATACGCAGTTTCAGCTCGATGTCTTCGGCGAAGTCGCCGGCGCGCTCCATTTCGCGCGCTCGAGCGGTCTCGAAGCGGATGCCGATGCCTGGAATGTGGAGCGGGAGCTCGCGCGTTTTGTGGAGTCGGCGTGGAAAGAGCCCGACGAAGGCATCTGGGAAGTGCGCGGCCCACGCCGGCACTTCACGCATTCGAAAGTGATGGCGTGGCTCGCGATGGACCGTTTCATCGCGTCGGCCGAGCAGTTCGGGCTCGAAGCGCCGCTGGAGCGCTGGCGGCGCGTTCGAGCCGAGATCCATGAAGACGTCTGCCGCAACGGTTACGACGCCGGGCGCGGAACGTTCGTGCAGTACTACGGCAGCAAAGCCGTCGATGCGAGCCTGGTGATGATCCCGCTCGTGGGATTCCTCCCGCCGCAGGACCCCCGCGTGCTCGGCACCCTCCAGGCCATCGAGCGCGAGCTCATGGTCGACGGCCTGCTGATGCGCTACCGCACGACGCCCGAAGTCGACGGCCTGCCGCCGGGCGAAGGCGTGTTCATCGCGTGCACCCTCTGGTACGCCAACGCGCTCACCCTGCTCGACCGGCACGATGAAGCACGCGTGCTCTTCGAGCGCGTTCTGGCGCTGTGCAACGATGTGGGACTGCTTTCGGAGGAATACGAACCCGTGCTGCGCCGCCTGACGGGAAATTTTCCGCAGGCGCTGTCGCACGTCGGTATCGTCAACACCGCTTTCAGGCTCCAGGGGCCGCCGGCGGGACCCTCCCGGCGCTGACCGCTTTTCCGGCGAGCGGAGGCTACGCGACTACCGCGCGTCGCCGATGACGAACCCATCGCAGGTGTTGACAGCGCCGCCGCACGTTTTGCCTGCGGCCAGCGCTTCGGCTGCACGCTTGTAATACGCCGCCGCAGCGTCCTGGAGGCCGAGGCCTTTTGCGGCCTCGCCCAGCAGGTAGTACGACAGGTCGTTCTCGTAGCCGACTTTGACCACACGGATGGCGAGCTCGCGCCACGCCTGCTTCTGGTGCAGGGTTTTCCACGTGCTCTTCTGGAAGGTATAGGCGAGGGCGCACTCCGCCCCGCATGCGAGCACCGCCTGGCCCGACTTGAAGCGATCGAAGTCCTCGGAGATGAAAGTCATCGCCTGCGGCTCGGCGCTCACCCGCGCCGCATAGTCCGCGCGCGACCGTGTCCCGGCGGGTCGCTCGCTCGGATTCGCGCTCAGGAAGTCGGGGAGGTCCGGCGGTCCGCCGGATTTCGCGCGCTCGTACAGCGGATCGACTTTCGCGATGAGCTCGTTGAG
>JAQGMV010000421.1 GCA_028292225.1 Betaproteobacteria bacterium | reverse complement strand
AGGCGGGCTTGCCCGGATACGAAGCGACGAACGCGACCGGCGTGCTCGCTCCCGCCGGCACCCCGCGCGAGATCGTCGTGAAGCTGCAGCAGGAGATCGCCCGCATACTCAAATTGCCCGACGTGCGCGAGCGGCTCATAAGCCTGGGGACCGAACCTGTGGGCAGTACGCCGGAGCAGTTCGGTGAGTACATCCGCGGCGAGATCGTGAAGTGGGCAAAAGTCGTCAAGGCCACGGGGATGGAGCTGCAGACGTGGTGAGTGCGCTCTGCAACCTGTCTGTGAGCGAGGCCGCCGCGCTGATCGCGCAGGGCAAGCTCACCGCCCTTGCGCTTGCCGAGGCCTGCCTGGCGCAGGTCGAGCGACGCGAAGGTGCGGTGCAGGCCTGGGCGCATATCGACGCCGAACAGGTGCTGGCGCAAGCGCGCGCATGCGACGGCGCGCCGCCCCGCGGCCTCGTGCACGGCATCCCGATCGGTGTGAAGGACATCATCGACACCGCTGACATGCCCACCGAATATGGGTCGCCGATTTACCGGGGGCATCGTCCCCGCTCGGACGCCGCGTGCGTCGCGGCGTGGCGCGCCGCCGGCGGCATCGTGATGGGCAAGACCGAAACCGTGGAATTTGCAGTGCGGCATGCGACGAGAACGCGCAATCCGCACAATCTTGCGCATACGCCCGGCGGGTCGTCGAGCGGATCGGCGGCCGCGGTCGCCGACGGCATGGTGCCCGTTGCACTCGGCACCCAGACGGGCGGCTCGACCATACGTCCCGCGGCATACTGCGGCGTGGTGGGCTATAAGCCGACTCACAACGTGATCGCGCGGGCCGGCGTGAGGCCGGTGTCGGACAGTCTCGACAGCGTGGGCCTGATCGCCCGCACCGTGCGGGACGTCGCGTTGACCCTGGCAGTGCTGACGGACGGCACGGCGCCGCAGCTCGACGTCGTCAGCGGTCGCGAACGGCGCATCGGGTTTTACCGCACGCCGTTCCGCGACCGTCTCGACGCCGCTTCAGCGTCGGCCCTGGAGCAGCTCGCGTCGGCGCTTTCCCGGTCGGGGGCCAAGGTGGAAGAGGCAGTGATGCCTCCGGGATTCGAGCTCGCATGGAACGCGCAGGAGACGATCAACGAGTACGAGACGTACCACACGTGCGCCTACGAGCGCGAGTTTTTCCCCGAGCTCCTCAGCGCGGAATTGCAGGAAAGGCTCGCGAAGGGAGCGCGACACACGCTCGAGGAATACCTCACGGCGCGATCGTCTATCGACCGATGGCGGGGCACGCTGAACGATGCGTTCTCGCGCTACGACGTGCTGCTCACGCCGAGCGCGCCCGGCGAGGCGCCGGTAGGCTTGAGCGAGACCGGCGATGCGGTGTTCAACCGCGTGTGGAACGCGTTGCAGGTGCCTGCGGCGACCGTGCCGATAGGGCGGGGGGACAAGGGCCTGCCGATCGGCGCCCAGATCGTCGGCCCGTTCGGCGGCGACGCGCGCACGCTCGCGTTCGCCGAGCTGGTACACCGCACCGTCGCCGGTTGAGTGCGCGCTGCTTCGCGCGTATGCCTGTTTTTCTTGCGCGTGCCACTCCGCGCGTATTCGTGCTTCCCGGCGCGCGCTACTCCGCGCGTATGCCTGTCTGCCTGATGAATTTTCCCAGCCGCGCCACTTCGGAACCGACTCTCGCCGCAAGCTGCTCGGGTGAGCTGCCGACGGTTTGTATCATCCCGGTCACGAACCGGTCCTGCACGTCCGGTGTATTGACGACCCTCACGATCTCCCGGTTCAACTGGTTGATCAACGCCGCGGGTGTCTTCGCCGGCGCAAAGACGCCGTATATCAACACTGATTGATAGCCCGGCAGACCCGAGGCGGCCAGCGTGGGCATGCCGGGCAGCAGCGGGAATGCTTCTGCGGTCGTCACGGCCAGGCCCCGCAACCGGCCCGACTTGATGTGCGGCATCATCGACGCTGCGCCCATGAACATCATCTGCACTTCGCCCCCCATGAGCGCGGTCATGCCGGGGCCGCCGCCTTTGTAAGGAACGTGCATGATATCGACGCCGGCCATCGCCTTGAACAGCTCGCCCGATATATGGCTGTTCGCGCCTGCGCCGCCCGAAGCGTAGCTCAACTCCCCGCGCCTGGCTTTGGCGAGCGCAATGAGCTCTCTGACGTTCTTCACCGGCAACGAGGGATGCACGGCGAGTATGCTCGGCAGGATACCGATCAATGCGATCGGCGAAAAATCGGTCGATGCGTCGTAGGGCACGCTGCGCAACAACGGCAGAGTCCACAGGCCGTCGCTCCAGAGGATCAGGGTATAGCCATCGGGAGGCGCCCGCGCCACGAGCTCGGCTGCGATGGCGCCGCCCGCGCCTCCGCGGTTGTCCACGATCACCTGCTGTCCCAGCGTATCCGATAGCCCACGCGCGACGAGGCGCGCCACGAAATCGGTGCCGCCGCCGGGGGCGTCCGCGACGATACGAATCGGCTTCGTCGGGAAATTCTGGCCGGACACTCCATTCGCGCCGAGGAGCGTCATGCCGCACAACATCCGTACGATGAGACGATGCATCCGATTCTCCGGAATTCAAAAATCCTCGTGAGGGAACACCGCGGGGATCGGCTCGACCGCATCCAGCAAATGCCCGATCCTGTCTTCCGCTTCCTGCATCGCCGTGAGTAGCGCAGCGAGCTGGCGCAGGACGTGCGGGATCTCGTCCGGTGGTATGTCCAGCCCGATCGTCTTCGCCAGCGCTTCGACCTGGTCATGGCTGAGATTCATGATGGCCTGGCCGTCACTCTTACGCGCCCGCACGCTGGAAACGCCCGACCGTACTGCCCAGATCGGGATGGCGCTCGTGCCAGTGCGTAGCGCGTTCGTACGCGTGCGCCACGCGGAGCACCGTTTCTTCATCGAACGGTCTTCCGGCGATCTGCATCGACAACGGCAGCCCCGTGCTGCTGAACCCCATCGGGATCGCAATGGCCGGCGTGTTCGCAACGCTGAACGGAAAACTCGTGAGCCTGCGCAGAACGTCGCGGCGAGCGCTGTGCCCGCCGCTGATGCGGTCGCGCTCCTCGTCGAGGCGCGGGGGCGGATTCAGGCTGGTGGGCGTGATCAGCACATCGCAGCGCTCGAAAGCATTCAGGATTTCCTGCCGGACGAGTGCCCTGCCGCGCATACCGCGGTCATAGACCACGGCAGGGATCAGGCAGCTCGCCGCGAATCGCGTGCGCGTGCCGGTATCGAAGTCGTGCCAGCGCGTCTTCAGCCATTTCCGCAGCAAAACCGAGGCGGTGTCCACGTCGGACGTGACCGACTGGAACGCGGTTGCATGCTCGGAAAGCGGCAAGGTCACCTGTTCGACCACTACGCCGCAGTCCGCGAGCACGCGTAATGCTTCCTCGATCGCGGATGAGATATCCGGGTGCGTTTCCGGCAGCCACGTGAGGTTCGTGACCACGGCAGCGCGTATACCGCGTATCTCTCCGGATAGCGCCGTGCGGTAATCGGCCACCCGGCGCCGGCTCGTCAGCGGATCGTTCCTGTCTTCTCCGGCGATCGCGCGAAGAACGATCGCGCAATCTTCAACCGTGCGGGTCAGGGGACCGATCGTGTCGGCGTTCCAGCCATAGGCGAGGGTCCCGAAGCGGCTGACACGGCCGAAAGTGGGCCTCAGCCCGACGATGCTGTTCGCTTCGGCCGGCCCGCGGATCGATCCGCCCATGTCCGCGCCTATGCCTGCCGAGCACAGCCCGGCCGCAACGGCGACGCCGGAGCCGCTCGACGAGCTCGACGGGCTGCGATCGAGGTCCCAGGGATTACGCGGCTGGCCGTAAGCGAATACCTTGGTACTGCCCTTGCCGAACTCGTGCAGGTTGTGTTTGCCCAGCAGGATCGCCCCCGCATCATCGAGCTTCCTGATGACGGTCGCATCGTGGTCGGGCACGTAGTCGTCGAGGATTTTGGAGCCACAGGTCGTTTTCAGCCCCGCGGTGCAGATCTGGTCTTTGACGCCGTAGGGTATGCCGTGCAGCGCTCCGCGGTACTCGCCTGCGGCGATCTCGCGTTCCGCGCGCGCGGCCTGCTCCAGCGCGTGTTCGGCGCATACCGTTATGTAGGCGCGCAGGCTTGCGTCCCACCTCTCGATCCTGTCGAGATAACCCTGTACGAGGTCGACCGGCGATATCTTGCGCGCCTGCACGAGGCGGGCTTGATCTGCGATGCTCATGAACGGGAGATCCACTGCGGCCCCTCGTACGCTGGCGGTCTTTACTGCACGCGGATTCCGGCGTCCCTGATCACCTTGCCCACGCGCGTCATTTCCGAATTCAAGGCGGCCGCAAGCTGTTCGGGCGAGCTCCCTATGGTCTCGGTCCCGTTCCTGAAAAACGCGTCTTTGACTTCGGGCGTGTTCAGCGCGCGCAGGAGCTCCTGATGCACTCGACCGATCAGCGGCGCAGGCGTTTTGGCCGGAGCGAATACGCCGTACAGGACCACCGACTGATAGTCGGGCAGACCCGACGCGGCCACCGTGGGCAGGTCCGGAAAGAGCGGGGTCGGACGCGCGGTCGTCACTGCCAGCGCTCTGACCCGTCCCGACTTGATATGCGGGACGATACCGGACGCGATCGGGAACATGAGCTGCACTTCGCCGCCGAGCAGGGCGGCGACTCCGGGACCCGCACCTTTATAAGGAACGTCCAGCATATTCACGCGCACGGCCGCCTTGAACAATTCCGCGGCGATATGGCTCGTCGTGCCGGGGCCGCCTGAAGCAAAGGCGAGCTCGCCCGGTCTTGCCCTGGCGAGGGCGATCAGGTCCTTCACCGATTTCACCGGCAACGAAGGGTGCACGACCAGCACGTTCGGCTGGGACACCGCAATCGTGATCGGAGAAAAGTCTTTCACGGGATCGTACGAGGTGCTTCGCAGCAGCGGCAGGGTCCACATGCCGTTGCCCCAGACGAGCAGGGTATAGCCGTCGGGCGGGGCCTTGGCCGCAAAACCGATTCCGATGTCGCCGGAGGCGCCGCCGCGGTTGTCCACGATCACCTGCTGGCCCAGGCCGTCGGTAAGCGCCCGCGCGAGGATGCGGGCCACGAAATCGGTGCCGCCTCCCGCGGTATCGGCGACGATGCGAACCGGCTTGGTCGGGTAGCCCTGACCGAACGCGGCTCCAGGGGGGAGGGCCCACGTGCAGGCACACACCATCGCTGCGGTCAGATACGGCATGAACCTGACGTGCAACGCCTTCGCGATCTCGGCTTTCACGGCTATCCCCTCGTTTGGGTCGCGTGTTTCTGGGTATGTTCGGTGCGGATGTGACGACATTAGGATTGTCATACAATATTGTCAAGCGGTGCGGCCGCTATTCTTTAGAGAGAGACTGTCATGACTGCAGACCTGCATACCCTCGACATCGCCGAAGCGGCGCAGCTCATCGCGGCGCGCAAGCTGTCACCGGTCGAGTACGCCGATGCGCTGCTCGCGCGCACCGAAACGTTCGACCCCCAGCTCGATGCTTTCATCACCGTGACGGCGGAGCTGGCACGCGAGCAGGCGCGCCACGCCGAAACCGAAATCATGGCGGGGCGCTATCGCGGCGCGCTGCACGGCATACCGTTCGCGCTGAAAGACATCTATGGAACCAAGGGCGTCCTCACCTCCGGCGGCTCGCGAGTGTGCGCGGACAATGTTCCGGGTGAGGACGCCACGACCACGCGCAAGCTCTACGAAGCGGGCGCGGTGCTGCTCGGCAAATTGCAGACTCACGAGTTCGCGCACGGCGGCCCATCTTTCGACGTGCTGCGGCCGCCGTCGCGCAACCCGTGGAACCTCGAGCACGTCACCGGCGGCTCGTCGAGCGGCTCGGGTGCGGCGCTCGCGGCCGGGCTCGTGCCTGCTGCGATGGGCTCGGATACCGGGGGTTCCATCCGAAACCCGGCTTCGCATTGCGGCGTCACCGGTTTCATGCCGACCTATGGCCTGGTCAGCCGCGCCGGCGTCATGCCCAACTCGTTCACTTTCGACCACTGCGGCCCGATGGCGCGCACGGTGGAAGACTGCGCCATCATGCTGCAGGCGCTCGCCGGATACGACGCGCGGGACGCGGGCAGCATCGAGCAGGAGATTCCGGACTACCGCGCCGCGCTCGGCGGGGGCATCAAGGGTCTCAGGGTGGGCGTGCTGCGACACTACTGGGAAGAAGATGTGCCGGCGCACGAGGATCACCGGCGCGCGCTCGAAGAGGCGATCGGTGTTTTCGTGACGCTCGGCGCGAAAGTGGAAGACTGCCGGTCGCGACCCGTCCGCGATTTTCTCGACGTGAAGGTGCTGATCGCGGAGACCGAGCTTTTTGCCATCCACCAGGACAATCTCATCGCGCGGCCCGGCGATTTCGGACGGGACTTTCTCGGCCGCGTGCTGCCCGCCTGCATGTTCCAGTCGACCGATTACGTACAGGCGCTGCGCGAGCACCGGCGCCTCGTTGCCGAGATAAAGCCGCTGTACGCGAAGTACGATGTGCTGCTCACCTGCGGCCTCGGTCCGGCGCCACGCCTCGATGCCTCGCGCACGAAGAGCTTCTGGAAGGGAACGAATGTGTGCACGCCTTCGAACGTCATGCGCAATCCCGTGGTCATGCTTCCCTGCGGATTTTCAGGCACGGGGCTGCCGATGGGGATCCAGGTCATCGGCCATCCGTTCGGCGATGCGACCGTGCTGCGCGCCGGTCACGCATATCAGGGCGCAACCGACTGGCACAAGCGTCGCCCTGAGCTCGTGCCCGGCAAGCCGCAACCTGCGGTGAACTCGAGCGGCAATGAGCCGGGTGCGTCCGACCTCGACGCCGCGACGCGCAGCCACGTCGAGACGATGGCCCGGCGCGCCGGCCTGAAGTTGAACGAGCATCAGTGGGCGATATTGCTCGAGACGGCTCCATTCGCCATGGCGATGGCCGAGCGTGTGCGCAAACCGCGCGATCGCGCGGAAGAGCCGTCGCTGGTCTTCCGGTTCACCGATGGAGGCGCGGCATCCGTTTGACACCCGGCATGGGCCGACATTATGATTGTCATACAATCATGTAAAGAGGCATGGTCCATGGATCTCAAAGTCGAACCCCGGACGGTACAAGTACAGACTGCAAACAAGCTGCGCGACGCCATTCTGTCCGGATACTTCAAGCCCGGACAGCGTCTCGTCGAGTCCGAGCTTTGCGAGCGGATGGAGGTCAGCCGTACTTCGATGCGCGAAGCGCTGCGCGGGCTCGAGGCCGAAAAGCTCATCACCATCATTCCCAACCGCGGTCCGTCGGTCGCCGAGATCACGTGGGAAGAAGCGAAAGCGATTTATGACGTGCGCGCGATCCTGGAGGGCGAAGCTGCGGCGCTCTTCTCCCAGTGCGCGACGACCGAGCAGCGGCGGGTAATGACGCAGGCGCTGGCGGCGTTCGCGGAAGCCGCCGAGGCCAACGACGCGATGGGGCGTCTCACCTCGACCGGCCGCTTCTACGAGGTCATGCTGCAGGGCTGCGGCAACAGCATCATCAGCGAGCTGCTGCAGGGCCTGGTGGCCCGTATCAATTTCCTGCGCGCGCGATCGATGTCGAACCCCGGGCGCGACAAGTACAGCTCGACCGAGATGCGCCGTATCCTGAAAGCGATCGAGAAGAAGGATGCGGACGGCGCGCGTGCGGCCGCCGTGGAGCACGTGCGCGCTGCGTGCGCGGCGGCGGAAGCCGTGTTCGAGCCGCGCAGAGCGGCGTAGCGCGCGCCGCCCATCGCTACGCGTGAGAGCCGCATGACCGATGACCTGCACCTGCTCACGCTCGCCGAAGCCGCGAAACTGATCGGTGCACGCAAGCTGTCGCCGGTCGAGTACACCGATGCCTTGCTCGAGCGCATCGACACCTTCGAACCCCAGCTCAATGCTTTCATCACCTGCACTGCCGAGCTCGCGCGCGCACAGGCAAGGCAGGCGCAGGCCGAAATCACGGGAGGCCGCTACCGCGGTCCGCTGCATGGCATTCCGTTCGCGCTCAAGGATATTTACAACACCAAAGGCATACTGACTTCCGCCGGCTCGAAAGTCTGCAGCAACAATATTCCCGACGACGATGCCGCCGCCGCTCGCAGGCTTTACGATGCGGGCGCGGTGCTGCTGGGCAAGCTGCAGACGCACGAGTTCGCGAAGGGCGGGCCGTCGTTCGACCTGCCCTGGCCGCCCGCGCGCAACCCCTGGAACCTCGAGCACTTCACCGGCAGTTCATCGAGCGGTTCGGGCGCCGCGCTGGCCGCGGGGCTGGTGCCGGTGTCGCTCGGCACGGACACCGGCGGCTCGATCCGCCATCCCGCCTCGTATTGCGGTGTCGTCGGGCTGAAGCCGACCACCGGACTGGTCAGCCGCTCGGGTGTGATTCCGAACTCGTTCACGTTCGACCATTGCGGCCCGATGGCGCGCACGGTCGAGGACTGCGCCATCATTCTTCAGGCGATCGCCGGCCACGATCCGCACGACGCGGGCAGCGCCGTAACCGAAATCCCGGACTATCGCGCCGGCCTCGATACGGGGTTGAGCGGGCTTCGGATCGGGGTGTTGAGTCAATACTGGAAGGGCGTGCCGACGCACCCGGCTCTCGAGCGGGCGATGGAAGCGGCGATCACGGTGTTCGAAAAACTCGGCGCCCGTCTCGAGGACTGTCACACGGGACCGCTGCAGGATACGCACGACCTCAAGCTCATCATCGCGGAAAGCGAGATCTTTTCGGTTCATCACGACAATCTCAAATCGCGCCCCGGCGACTTCGGTCGAGATTTTCTCGGACGGGTGCTGCCGGCGTGCCTGTTCCAGGCGTCGGACTACGTGCAGGCATCGCGCGAGCATCGGCGCGTCATCGCGGAGACCCAGCCGCTCTATGACAAGTACGACGTGCTGCTCACGGTCGGTTACGGGCCTGCGCCCCGGCTCGACGCGCATAAAACAATCGGCCACTGGCAGAAGCCCAGTGTGTTCACCGTCGCCAACGTGACGGGCGGACCCGCGCTCGTCCTGCCAGTCGGATACGGCGACGGCCTGCCGCTCGGCATGCAGATCATCGGCAGGCCGTTCGACGATGCGACGGTATTGCGGGTCGGCCACGCCTACCAGCGCGTGACCGACTGGCATCTGCGCCAGCCGCCACTGGTTGCCGGCACGCCGCAGCCCGCAGTAACGCTCAAAGGCAACGAGCCGGTCGAAGGCGATCTGGATGCGCGCACTCGCGATTTCGTGCTGAGCACGGCACGGCGCCGCGGACTCGAGCTCGACGACTATCAGACCAGGATACTGCTGGAAGGGGCTCCCTATGCGCTGGCGATGGCGCAGCGCCTACACAAGCCGCGGAATCGGATGGACCAACCGGCGCTGGCGTTCCGGTTGAGCGTTTGAGCGATGGCCGAAAGGAGATAGCAGTGTTCAAAGCACTCGTCGCGGCATTGCTCGCACTGTCCCTTTCGAACGGCGTGCAGGCGCAGACCTACCCCGTAAAACCGGTACGCCTGGTCGCTCCCGCTCCGGCCGGCGGGACGCTCGATATCGTTTCCCGCATGGTGGGGCAGCGATTGAGCGAGACGCTCGGCCAGCAGTTTCTCACCGACAACCGCGCGGGCGCCGCCGGCAACATCGCTGCGAGCTTCGTCGCGAAGGCACCGGCCGACGGATACACGCTCCTGATCGGCAGTGCGCAGCAGCTCTCCGCCAATTCCAGCATTTTCGCCAGGCTGCCGTTCGATCCCATCAGGGATTTTGCGCCGATCACCCCGATCGTCTTCCAGTCGCTGCTGCTGGTCCTGCATCCGTCCGTTCCGGCGAGGAACATCCAGGAGTTCGTCGCGCTTTCGAAATCAGGAACGGGAAAGCTGAGTTACAGCTCGGGCGGTCCCGGTGCGTCAGGGCACATGGCCGCGGAGCTCTTCATCATGACGACCGGCGCGAAATTACTGCATGTGCCGTACAAGGGCACTGCGCAGGCACTGACCGATCTCATCGGCGGGCACGTCGACCTCACGTTTGCGGTCGTGCCCTCTGCACTCCCGTTCATACAGAACGGCAAGCTGCGCGCCCTGGCGGTGACTTCCCCACAGCGATCGCCGGTCGCGCCTGACGTGCGGACGATGCGTGAGGCGGGGCTCCCGGGTTGCGAATTCGGCAGCTGGATCGGCCTGCTCGCGCCGAGCGCGACGCCGAAGGACATCATCGTCAGGCTCCACGACGAGGTCGAAAAAGCGGTCAAAAGCAGTTTGCACACCAAGCTGACGGAGATCGGGTTCGACGTCACCGGAGGAACGCCCGAGCAGTTCGCGGCGCTCATAACCAAGGACGCGGCGATGTACGCCAGGCTCGTCAAGGCATCGGGCATGGCATTGCAGTAATCGCGGCGAAGGTTCTATCCAGCCGCGTCGACTCGACGAAAGATCGATAAACCGGTTTGCGCTTCCAACACAAGGGGAAATACACGTGCCATACCTCGAGAGATCCGGCCGGCCGACCCTGCATTACGAGGTCGACGACTATACCGATCCGTGGAAGAAGGCGTCTTATGTCGTGCTCCAGCACGGGAACGCCAAGAATTGCGAGTTCTGGCGCGCGTGGGTTCCTTACCTCAGCCGGTTCTACAAGATCATACGACCGGACCTGCGCGGCATGGGGAAGTCGGGCACCGATTTCGATCTCAAAACCGGTTTCAACGTCCCCGCCTACGTGCAGGACTTCACCGATCTCCTCGACCATCTCGGCGTCGAGTCCGCGCATTACGTCGGAGAATCGTCGGCCGGAACGCTCGGCTTCGCATTCGCGGCTGAAGCCCCGGAGCGCGTGCGCACGCTCACCGTCTCGTCGTCGCCGATCTCCATGCCCCAGGCAGACATCGAGAGCTCGCTGGGCAGTTTTGCGACGCGCGTGGAGATGCTGCAGAAAGTGGGATCCCGCGGCTGGGCGGAAGCGTCGAACGCGGGGCGGCGTATCCCGGTGGGCGCGGACCAGGGAATGCTCGATTGGGTGGTCGACGAAATGGGGAAATCGGATGTCGACGTGCTGATCAACTACTTTCGCTGGATATCGACGGCCGACGCAGAACCTTACCTGTCCCGGATCCGCGCGCCCGTGCTCGGTCTGTACCCGAATCCGAACGTGGTCTCGACTGAAGAACACCATCGTCTTCTACGCACCAAGGTCGCCAACATCAGAATCGTGAGAGTCCCGACGGATTCCCACCTCATCAACGTCACTCATGCCGCCACCTGTGCGCTGGAGGTGCTGCACTTCATCTCGCTGCAGGACGGAATCGTCTGCCGCGAGTGATTGCGGGGTCTTCCACGCAGCACCGACAGCGGTGAATTTCCGGATACGGAATTGAAAGCACTACCCGGCAGTCTCGGCATGGCAAGGTAGCCAGGCAGCTCGGCAGCTGAACGCGCTCGCAACGCCGCCTGCAGCGTCGGTTACCAAAAGCGTTTCCAGGAGCACAACATGAACTCTAGGAACATGCGGTACAGGGCGACAGGGTTTTATCAGGGCTGCGCGTCATGCCTCATCGTGCTGGTCGCATTGGCGTCCTGGTGCGGGCATGCGATGGGCCAGGGCGAGTGGCGGCCTTTGCGCAATGTCGAACTCGTCGTCCAGGCGGGCGCGGGCGGTGCGTCGGACCGGACGGCGAGGACCATGCAGAGGATCATGCAGGACAAGCGTTTGATCGAATCGCCAGCGACGGTGGTCAACAAGGTGGGCGGGGGCGGCGCAGTCGCCTACAACTATGTGAATCAGCACGCAGCGGATGCGCATTTCGTCCTGATGACTTCAGGGACGCTGATGTCGTCGTACGTCATCGGGCAAAGCCCGTTTCGCCACACCGACTTCACGCCGCTCGCCATACTGTGCAGCGAATACACCGTCTTCGTCGTTCGGGCGGATTCGGCGTTCAAGGACGGCAAGGCGCTGCTCGCCAGGCTCGTGTCCAGTCCGCAGGACGTGCGCATCGCGTTGTCGCCCGGTCTCGGCAATGCCAACCACATTGCGCTCGCGATGGTCGTCAAGGCCGCCGGTGGGGACGTCAAACGTTTGAAAGTCGCGGTCTTTGCGTCTTCCGCCGAGACCGTCACCGCTTTACTCGGAGGACACGTCGACCTGGTCCTGGCCCCGGCGTCTCCGGTGCTGCCGCACGTCGCCGCTTCCACGGTGCGCGTGCTTGCCGTGTCGTCCGCGCAGCGTCTTCCCGGAGGGCTTGCGAGCGCTCCGACATGGAAGGAGATGGGTGTCGATGGCGTCTTCGGCAACTGGCGCGGCGTGTTCGGACCGAAAGGGCTTTCCGAGCCCCAGGTCGCGTACTGGAGCGGCGTGTTCAGCCGGCTGGCCGCCACCCCCGAGTGGAAGGAAGACCTCGACAAGAACCTGCTTTCGCCACTCTTTATCGGCGGAGTCGAAAGCAGGCAGTTTCTGGATGCCGAGCACAAGCAGATCAGCGCGCTCATGAAAGACATTGGGCTCGCCAAGTGAACGTAAATCGAACTGACAACAGAAAGGTGGAGAAAAAATGAAATCAGTGGCCACGAAACTGGCAGAGGCGCTCGTCGCAGCCGCCAAGGCGCCCGTCGACGACACAGTCATGCACGCGACCGAGCGACTCCTGCTGGATACGCTCGCGTGCGGTCTGGGCGCGGTCGATTCACCTGCACCCAGGGCGACGAGGCGCTGGGCGAAGCGCATCAACGGCGGCGGCGAGGCCTCGCTGGTCGGGACGCGCGAGTCGAGCTCGGTGCTCGGCGCTACGCTCGCCAACTGCACGGCCATGCGCGATCTCGACATGAACGACACCTACTATCCGCGCGACTCGGCGCATCCCAGCGACAATATCGGCGGCGTCCTGGCCGTCGGCGACGGCGAGTCGCGCACTTCCGAGGAAATACTGCGCGGCATACTGGTCGCATACGAAGTCCAGATGCGAACCTGTGAAATCGCAAAGAGCTCTTTCCAGCGGATCGCGGGGTGGGACCACACGACGTTCGTGACCGTGGGCACCGCCGCCGGAGCGGGGGTGCTCCTCGGCCTCGACGCCGAGCGGCTCGCGCAGGCGATTTCCATCGCGGCGTGTTATCCGACCACCGGCGAGCTGCGAGTCGGACAGATCTCGGAAATGAAGGCGGTGAGCGCCGGTCTGGGGGCGAGCCGCGGTATCGAAGCGGCCTATCTGGCGATGGAAGGCGTGACCGGCCCGGCCAACGCTTTCGAAGGGCGCCGCGGCGTGTCGAAGCTGATGCTCGGGGAGACCGATTGGGACCTGTTCTCGGCGCCGGTCACGCAATGGCGTCTTCCCCGCAGCAATCTGAAGCGTTATCCCGCCGCTTACATCATGCACAGCTCGATCGATTCTGCGCTGACGGTGAGGCGCGAAAACGCCATCTCGCCCGCGGACATCGAAGAGGTGCGCGTCGACGCGTTCAGCTGGCTGGTCGAAGACATGGTGGAAGGTATGGGCGGCACCTCGCGTTACGACATCGACAGCCGGGAGACGGCCGATCACAGTCTTCCGTACGTCGTGGCTGTGTGTCTGGTCGACGGCGAATACAACCTGAAGCAGCTCCAGGCGAAGCGCTGGGAGGCGCCGGAAGTGCGCGAGATGATCAGGAAGACCAAGTGCTTCCGCGATCCCGAGATGGACAAGGTATTCCCGGGCGACCGGCCGGGACGCGTGACGGTGAAGCTCAAAAACGGGAAAGTGCTGGTCAAAGAGCTGGCCTATCCGCGCGGCGACTACCGCCTGCCGTTCACCGACGAGGAGATCGCGCAGAAATTCCACTCGCTGGCCGAGCCGGTGCTGGACAAGTCGAAACGCGACCGCGCGATCGAGCTTGCCCTGAATTTCCGCAAGGCCGGCGTGAAAGAGCTCATGGCGGCATGCGCGGGCGCCGGCAGCACGGCATGAGTGTGTTGGAAACAGTAGACGTCGTCGTCGTCGGCAGCGGCAACGCGGCTTCCTGCGCCGCGCTCGCCGCCAGGGAGGCCGGCTCGGCGGTGCTGATGGTCGACGCGGCATCGGCAGACGATCGTGGCGGCAACACGGCCTACGCCGGCGGCCAGATGCGTGTCGCATTCGACGGCGTCGACGACCTGACCAAAGTGATCGCAGACCTGACCGACGACGAGATTCGCAACACCGACTTCGGCGTGTACTCCGCCGCGGATTTCTTCGAAGACATGGCGCGGGTGACGCAGTATCGCTGTCACCCGGAGCTCGTCGAGTACGTGATCGGAAACAGCCTCGACACCCTGGTGTGGCTGCGCAGCAAAGGCGTGAGGTTCGAAGCGGCTTTCGGGCGGCAGGCGTCGAAGGTGGACGGCAAGATGAAGTTCTGGGGCGGGCTGCCGTGCATCGTCTGGGGCGGGGGCGCCGGCCTCATCGACGCGCTGCACGCGAGAGCGGTAAAGGACAGCATCCGCACGCTTTATGAGACGCCGGCCGTGGGGCTCCTGCGCGATTCCAGCCGCATCACCGGCATCACCGTATTGCACAAAGGCGAGATGCGCGAGATTCGCGCGAAAGCGGTGGTGCTCGCGTGCGGCGGCTTCGAGGCGAACGCCGAAATGCGAACACGCTATCTCGGCCCCAACTGGGACCTGGCGAAAGTGCGCGGCACGCGCTTCAACACCGGCGCGGGTCTGCGCATGGCGCTCGAAGCCGGGGCACGATCGTACGGACACTGGTCGTGCGCGCACTCGACTTTCTGGGAGCTCAATTCGCCGGAGTACGGCGACCCGGTCGTGAAAGGGGCTTACCAGAAGCTCAGCTATCCGTTCGGCGTGCTGGTGAATGCGAACGGCGAACGATTCGTCGATGAAGGCGAGGACTATCAGACGCTGACCTATGCGCGCTTCGGGCGTGAAGTGCTGGCGCAGCCGGGACTCTTCGCGTGGCAGGTTTTCGATCAGCGCGCGATCCCTCTGCTGCGGGATACCTACCGCATCCGGCAGGTGACCAAAGCGCGGGGTGCAACGCTGGAAGAGCTCGCGTCGAAAATGGAAGGCGTCGACGCGGACGGCTTTCTCGAGACCATGCAGGCGTTCAACCGCGCCGCGCCCGGCGAGGACGCGCCATTGAACGCGAGCGTGAAAGACGGCATGGGGACCACGGGTCTTGCCCTGCCCAAGTCGAACTGGGCGCGACCGCTTGATCGAGGGCCTTTCGAAGCCTACGCGGTCACTGCAGGCATCACCTTCACGTTCGGCGGCCTGAAAATCACGACGAACGCCGAAGTCGAGGACGATGCCGGCGCCCCCATCCCGGGTCTCTTTACTGCGGGGGAAATGGTGGGAGGCCTGTTCTATCACAACTACCCGAGCGGCACGGGCCTCACGTGCGGAGCCGTATTGGGGCGCACCGCGGGCCGCAGCGCAGCGGCGTTCGCAGGGGGGATGTGATGACTTTTCGCTCATCCCGCGGCAGTCGGTGCCGCACGCGAAGCAGGCGCGTCGCCGGATAGGGCGAGGCGAAACCGGATATGGAACCTTACAAAGGCCTTACCGCAGTCGCGGTCCCGCTCGACGACGCGAACATCGATACCGGGCGCATATTCCCGTCGCGCTTCCTGCGCAAGCCCCGCTCCGCGGGCTATCACAACTTCCTGTTCAGAGACGCGCGCTTCGACGAGGCCGGCAGCGAGCGTCCCGAGTTCATCATGAATCGTGCGCCGTACCGACCCGCGCGCATCGTCGTCGCCGGTGCGAACTTCGCCTGCGGCTCGTCGCGCGAGCCGGCGGTGTACGCCCTGGTCGACGCGGGTTTCCGCTGCGTCATCGCGCCGAGCTTCGGCGAGATTTTCTTCAGCAACTGCTTTCGAAACGGCCTGCTTCCGGTCGTGCTCCCCGCCGCAGACGTGCTCGAGCTGCGCCGTCAGTTGCACGAGCAGCCGGGCGCGCAGATGACCGTCGATCTCGATGCGCAGCATGTCAGCGCGCCGGACGGACGCGAATACCGCTTCGAGATCGACCCGACGCGCAAGCTCAGACTTGCGCAGGGCCTCGACGACGCTGCACTGGCTCTCGCATACCTCGACGAGATCGCGCAGTTCGAGCAACGGCACTTCTCGACGTGGCCATGGGCTGCGCCACGGGGAAATGGCGCACATGGATAGACCGCTGACGCTCTTCGAGAAGATCTGGAACCGTCACGTGGTCACGGCGTCCGCGGACGGCGAGTCGCTTCTCTACGTCGACCGCAATCTCCTGCACGAAGGATCGTTCCTCGCATTCGACCTGCTCAGGCACGCGGGATCGCGCGTGCGCAGGCCGGGCGGGAGCCTTGCGTTCGTCGATCATTTCGCGCCCACGCGCCGGGTCGAAGGCGACAGGGCGGCGGCGATATTCGACGCGGACGGCCGCCACGTCATCGTCGAGCTCGAGAAGAATGCGAAAGCGCACGGCCTCGAGTTCTTCGGTCTCGACGACGAGCTCCAGGGCATCATGCACGTCGTGGGACCCGAGCTCGGCCTCGTCCTGCCGGGACTCGTCATCACCGGGAATGACTCGCACACCTGCACCAACGGCGCGTTCGGCGCACTGGCCTTCGGCATCGGCCAGTCCGAGATCAAGCAGGTGCTGGAGACGCAGACCGTGTGGCGCAGCAGGCCGAAGACGATGCGCGTGCGCATCGACGGCGGACTGCCGGCGCGGGTGTCCAGCAAGGACGTGGCGCTGGCGTTGATCGGCCGCCTCGGCGCCGGCGCGGGCACCGGCTATGTCATCGAATACGCCGGTTCTTGCGTAGCCGCCATGAGCATGGAAGCGCGCATGAGCCTCACCAACATGGCTATCGAAGCGGGCGCGCGCGCAGGGCTGGTGGGTCCCGATGCGACGACATTCGATTACCTGTCGCGCTGTGCGCGTGCGCCGAAAGGCGGCGATTGGCACGACGCGCTGGAGGCGTGGAAAGGGCTGGCCACGGAAGACGGTGCCGGGTTCGACCGCGAAGTCAGCCTGGATGTGAATACGCTCGCGCCCATGGTCACCTGGGGCACGAGCCTCGACCAGGCCGACGGCATCGACGGCCGGATTCCGCAGCCCGCAGACGTGGATGATCCCGACAAGCGTGCAGTGCTCGAGCGCTCTCTTGCGTATATGGGTTTGACGCCCGGTGCTGCGTTACAGGGGATACCCATCGACCGCGCGTTCATAGGCTCGTGCACGAATTCGCGCATCGAAGACCTGCGCGCCGCCGCGGACATATTGCGGGGCAGGCGTGTGCGGGTTCCGACGCTGATCTCGCCCGGATCGATGTCGGTCAAACGGCAGGCGGAGGCGGAAGCGCTGGACGGCATTTTTGTGAGCGCCGGCGCAGAGTGGGGGGATGCGAGCTGCTCGATGTGCGTAGGCTCGAACGGGGACCTCGTCGCCTCCGGCCGGCGCTGCGCCTCGAGCTCGCCACGCAACTTCGAGGGGCGCCAGGGCATAGGCGCCCGCACTCACGTCATGAGTCCCGCGATGGTCGCCGCAGCTGCGGTGGCGGGCGCCATCGTCGATGTGCGGATGCTGTAGAGCGGGGGGCGGCGCACCTTTGCGCTCGTCACTCGCACGCGGAGCAGTTGCATTGCCGTTCACACGCGAGGGGTTACATGACACGAACAAGCGCATTCGCAGCCAGGGTCTGTCTCGTCATCGCGGTGATGGGTGCCTGCTACGATGCAGCGATCGCGCAAACCTACCCCAACAGGCCGATCCGTCTGCTCCTCGGATACGGCGCGGGCGGCGCGGCTGACATCATCGCCCGTGTGATCGCTCCGCGACTCTCGGAGAAGCTCGGCCAGCAGGTCGTCGTCGACAACCGCCCCGGCGCGGGCTCGATCATCGCGACCGAGTTGCTCGCCCGGTCCGCCGCGGACGGCTATACCGTCATGCTCGCGAACGTCTCCTTCGGCGCCAATCCGGCGCTGCACAGCAAGCTGGCCTACAACCCTTTGCGGGATTTCGAATCCGCGGGCCTGGTGACGGTGATGCCCAACGTGCTCGTGGTGCACCCCTCGCTGCCGGCGAAGTCGCCCGCCGAGCTGATTGCTTATGCCAGGTCGAAGCCGGGCCAGCTCAATCATGCGCACGCAGGCGTCGGCAGCGCCGGTTACCTGGTCGCCGAGACGTTGCAGTACGACTCCGGAATCAAGGTGGTGCACATTCCCTACCAGAGCGGCGCGCAGGCGGTGGGGGCGGTGCTTGCGGGTGAAGCGCATCTCATATTCGTGACGGTCCCGACGACGCTGAGCTACATCAGGACCGGCAGAATTCGTGTGGTGGCCGTAACCAGTGCCAAGCGCAGCCCGGCGCTGCCTGACACGCCGACGCTTTCGGAAACGGTCGCGCCGGGTTTCGTGGTCAACGAATGGCACGGCATGCTCGCGCCTCGCGGCACTCCGAAGCCGGTCGTTCAGTTGCTGAACAGGGAAGTCAACAGCGTACTCACCATTCCGGAAGTGAGGGAGCGTCTCGCCAGCGTCGGTGCCGAGCCCAACGCGAGCACGCCGGAGCAGATGGCCGAATTCGTGAAGGCGGAAAGCGAGCGATGGAAGAAAGTGCTGAGACCCATCGATTGAGCGTGAAGATCACGCGGGTCGAAACAATACCGCTGAGCATTCCGCTGCGCACGCCTTTCAGGATCGCCAACGGGCCGCCGCGTCCGTCGGTCGAGGTGCTGCTGGTCAGGCTGCACACCGGCGACGGCGTGAGCGGAGTCGGAGAGACGCAGGCGTGGCGGCGGCAGGGCAGCGCGGAGACTCTCGCCAGCCTGTGCACCGTGATCGAGCGGCATTTCACGCCCCATCTCGTCGGTCAATCGCCGTTTGCGCTGGCTTCCATCATGCGCAACCTCGAAGAGGCGATCCACCACAGCCTGTACGCGCAGGCCGCGGTGGCGGATGCGCTGTACGATCTCCAGGGAAAGATACTGGGCGTTCCCGTCCACCAGCTCATCGGCGGACGCTGCCGCGACGCGGTGCCGACGTGCGCAACGCTGACGATGAAAGACTCGATCGACGAGACCCTGGAGGGCGCGGATGAGGCCTATGCGCAGGGCTTTCGAAGCTTCACGGTCAAGATCGGCGTGGATCCGAAGGACGACGTGCGCAACGTCGCCGCCCTGCGCAAGCGCTTGGGCGACGACATCGTCATACGCGTCGACGCCAACGCGGGTATGCAGTTCGACGGCGCACTCGCGCTGCTGAAGAAGCTCGAGCCTTACGGGATCGACGCGGCCGAGCAGCTCCTTCCCATCTGGGACCTCGACGGCATGGCCGAGCTCGCGAGGCGGGTCGATGTTCCCCTGATGGCGGATGAATCGGTCGCGACCGATCACGACCTCGTCGAGATCATCAAGAAGCGGGCGGCCAACGCCATACACACCAAGGTCGCGAAGAACGGCGGCCTGTGGGGAACTCGCAAGCTGTGGACGATCGCCGAGGCGGGCGGCATCCGCATTTTCCCCGGCAACCATCCGAGCACGAGCATAGGGACCGCTTCGGTGCTCCATCTTGCCGCGGCGTGGCCGGGTCCGCTGCTCGACGGGCCTTTCCCCATCGGCCTGTCGGTCTACGCGGAGGACGTCGTCACCGAACCGATACACATGGAAGGTCATCGGGTGCGGGTCCCGGACCGTCCCGGCTGGGGCTATACGCTCGACGAAGAGAAGATCCGGAAGCTGCGCGCCGATGCCTGAAGCCCGCTGCACATCGTGACAGGAATGATCGTGGAGAGCTCATGACGCTGGCGAAATGTTGTGCCGTGGCGGCCTGTGCGATGGCGATGGGTGCGGGTTTCATTGCAGAGGCCCTCGCGCAGACCTATCCGGACAAGCCGATCCGTATTCTGGTGGGCTATGCGGCGGGCGGCTCGTCCGACGGCGTGGCGCGCGTGATCGCGCCGCGGCTCGCCGAGCGGTTCGGCCAGCAGGTCGTCATCGATAACCGGCCCGGAGCCGGTACTGTGGTCGCGACCGCAGTGCTCGCGCAGGCGCGTCCCGACGGTTACATGATCATGATGACGAACAGCGCGTTCGGCGCGAACCCGGCCCTGCACAGCAAGCTTCCGTATGACGCCGTGAAGGATTTCATCGCCGTGGGGTTGCTCGCCACGGTGCCGAATGTACTGATCGTGATTCCTGCGCTTCCGGTGAAATCGGCCGGCGATCTGGTGGCCCTCGCCAGGTCGAAGCCGGGCTCGATCAACCATGCGCATTCGGGCAGCGGCAGCTCGGGCTACCTCGCCTCCGAAGTCTTCAAATACGATACGGGCATCGACTTCGTGCAGGTTCCGTATCAGGGCGGGCCGCAGACGCTGGGCGCGATGCTGGCAAACGAGGCGCAGATGGCCTTCCTCAGTGTTTCGACTTCACTACCCCTCATACAGTCCGGAAAAGTCCGGGCGCTGGCCGTCACCAGTGCCAGGAGGAATCCGGCGTTGCCTGATATCGCGACGATTGCCGAAACCGTCGTGCCGGGCTTCGAGGTCAACGACTGGCATGGCGTCATTGCGCCGGCCGGGACATCCAGAGAGATCGTCTACAGGCTCAACACTGAATTGAACCGCGCCTTGGTGGTCCCTGAGGTGAGAACGCGTCTTGCGAACCTCGGCGCGGACGCGGCGGGAGGCCCGCCTGAGAAAATGGCCGACCTGGTGCGGGCCGAGCTCGTCCGCTGGAAAAAGGTGCTGAAGCCCCTCGACTGACCGG
>JAQGMV010000409.1 GCA_028292225.1 Betaproteobacteria bacterium | reverse complement strand
AGTGGCCTCTTGCAAGCGTAGGCCGTTGCTGTGCGCAAGCGCGTCAAGTTGCTCTATGTGAAGGAAGCGCCAGTCTCGAATGAATGCCATGAAACTCTCACGGTCGTCAGCCACGCGGATTGGGCTGTGGACAATACTACTGTCGGTATTTGGCTGCGCGGCACCGCTGGAGTTGTCGGAGACAGCTACCCAGACCGGGGTAGTACAGGAACGCTATATCGTTCCGACCGGCAACAGTTATTGGAATCGGGACTTTGCGGGAACGATGGGCGGTTTTCTTGGCCTCGCCGTCGTGGACACTTTATATAACGTGCCGCAGCACTTCAGGTACATGATCAACCTCGCCGACAGCAGCACCGTTTATGTGTGGAATAAAGCCGATATCGGGGTAGGAACTTGTGTACGCCTGTGGTTGAAGCCATGGCGAGGACGCGAAGGGGATTATCCACTTGATTACAACAGGCTCGAGCTTTCGAATGACTGTACTGTCGGCTCAGTCACGCCATGAGCCCGACTGTCGTTCGAGTGGGCGCGATTCGGCGCCCCGCGCCTCATGACGCACGCTCAGCAAATCGATGGGCGGATTGAGGGTGTGGTGATGGCCCCCCCGGCGAGAGAGCGGTACGGATCATGCTCCACGGCGGAACGAAGATTCCCGGCACGCGGATGACACGCTTTGTCGATTCGCGCGACCTTCATTCGACCAGGTTGTAGCGAGGTGCCGAGGGACGGTATTGTCCAGCACCACGCGCCACCGTTACGACCAGGAAGACGATGACCATGCGATTCATATCGATGATCCGGATTGAAGAGAACACGGGCAAGGTGCCCAGCGAGCAGCTCATGACCGACATGGGCAGGCTGATGGAGGAGTTGACCCGCACCGGCCAGTTGATCAGCACCGCCGGGCTCCGGCCGACCTCGGAAGGGGTGCGCGTGCGGCTGCAGCGCGGCAAACTGTCGACGTCCGATGGCCCGTTCACGGAGACCAAGGAAGTGATCGGCGGCTATGCGATCCTCGAGGCGAAGTCGAAGGAGGAGGCGATCGAGCTGACACAGCGCTTCCTGAAGGTCCACGGGGACGATTGGGACTTCGAATGCGAAGTGCGCCAACTGGACGGACCGGAGTCCGGCAGCGAGGCCTGAGGGCGAGAAACCGGAGGCGCCAGCCAGATGCCCATGGGAGTTAGTACGAGATGGCCACCCTGGAGCCTCCGGAGCGCTCAACGGTGATCGGGCTGGTCAGGGAAGCCGTTCTCCTCAATGCTTCCCTGGACAAGCCCACGCCCCTCGAGTCTACAGGTCGAGCCGCGTGATCTTGCTGCCGTCGAGCTTCACGCCGGCGTACAGCCCGAGGTTCGTCAGCGCGAAACCGACGATCGACTGACGCGCGGTATTCGTATCGATGTCACCGCTCGCGCCCACGCGCGCAACGGAAACGGTGGCGTCGGCGCCGACCGTCCAGCCGCTGCTGTTGCGGAAGCGGTCCAGCGCCTCCTGCGTCAGGAACATCAGCACGATCGCCTGCGATTGCGCGCCGATCTGCCAGCCGAGCGAGCCGCCGACCAGCCGATAGTAGCCGGCCGGGCGTCCGCCGACACGCAACACGCCGTCGCCGTACTCGCCGCCGACAACCAAACCGGCGGACAGCACCCGCGGAAAGATCAGGATGCCCCGGGCGCGGTCGGCAAGCTCCCTGGAGCCGCGGGCGGTGGAATACAGCCGCGTCAGCGTCCCGTCGGCTCCGCTGTCGATCTCGCGCCGTCTCGCGCTACCGTCGGCCGGCGCATCCGGTCGGGTCGTGGTGCAACCCGCTGCAAAGAGACCCGTCGCTCCGATCGCAGCACCGGTGGTGATGAGAAATGTCCGTCGCTTCATTTGTTTGCTCCGATGTGGACGCGCCGGCAACGCCGCCACCCGCCGGTCACGGCGAGTGGGTCGCTGATGCGCATCGAGACGGGATGCAAGAAGCAAGCCCCGGAGACTGCCGCAGAGGCTGACTTCGAAAGGCCGGCGCGAGCAGGATCAAAGAGGCCAGCCTCGATGTCCCTCACAGGCCGGGCTCCCGCGTACGTATAAGATACAGTTCCGCCTGTTCCCCACCTGATTAGGACATAGCGCAATGTCGAAGACATACCGTGCCTCTCTGATCGCTGCCGCTTTCGTGCTCGTTCCTCCTGTCTGCGGCGCACAAGGCCAGGCCAAGGGGCCCTCTGC
Source organism: Betaproteobacteria bacterium (assembly GCA_028292225.1). GTDB lineage: Bacteria > Pseudomonadota > Gammaproteobacteria > Burkholderiales > SG8-41 > JAQGMV01. The sequence goes on along the minus strand of JAQGMV010000409.1, from coordinate 1,173 downwards.
GTTGCCCGAGGGCAAGGGCAAGCCGCTCGTTCAGGGCATCTGCTCGTCGTGCCACGCGCTCGAGCTGATCAGCAACAGCTCCGGCTATACGCGAGAGCACTGGAAGGAGCTGACGGGCTACATGGTCGATCTCTCCGGCAGCCCGGCGCAGCAGAACGAAATCCTCGACTACCTTGCCGCCAATTTCCCGCCGAATAACAAGCGTCCCGCGAAGCTGGTGCCAGGCAACTTTCAGGTCACGTTCAAGGAATGGGTGATGCCGCAGCTCGGGCAGCGCACCCGCGATCCGGTCCAGGCTGCCGACGGCTCGATCTGGTACGCCGGCCAGTTCGGCAATTTGATCGGACACCTCGATCGCAAAACCGGTCAGGCCAGGGAATATCCGCTGCCGCCCAACGCGATGCCGCACACCGTGCAGCTCGATCCCAAAGGCAGGCCGTGGTTCTCGGGCAACAAGAACGGCTCGATCGGCTGGATCGATCCTGCGACCGGCAAGGCGACCGTCTACAAGATGCCCGATCCGGAAGCGACGGACGTGCACACGATCGCCTTCGACAAGAAGGGCATGGTGTATTTCACGTTCCAGTGGGCCAACATGATCGGGCGGCTCAATCCGGATACCGGCGATATCAAGGTCGTGAAGGTCTCGGCGCAGCGCTCGCAGCCGTACGACATCAAGTTCGATTCCGAAGGCATGCTGTGGGTCTCCTGCAACGGGCGCCCGTGCCTGCTCAAGGTCCACCCGGACACGCTCGCCATCACGGAGGTCAAGCTCCCGCTGGCGACGACGACCGTGCGCCGCTTCGACATCGCACCCGACGGCATGATCTGGTACGTGAATTCGGGCAGCGGCCGGCTCGGCCGGCTCAACCCGAAGTCGGGTGAGATCAGGGAATGGGACTCGCCCTCAGGTCCGCGCTCTCACCCCTACGGCATCGCGGTGCTCGACGGCGCCATCTGGTACAACGAGTCCGGCGTGCGGCCCGATGCGCTGGTGCGTTTCGACCCCGCGACGCAGACGTTCCAGAGCTGGCCGATCAAGTCCGGCAACATCTACGCGGGCATCCTGCGCAACGCGCGCACGACGCCGCAGGGCACCCTGCTGATCCACCAGACCGCCACCAACCGCATCATCGAGGTCACGCCGCAGCGGCGCACTGCGATGCAGTAAGC
>JAQGMV010000389.1 GCA_028292225.1 Betaproteobacteria bacterium | reverse complement strand
TCAGCTATCCAGCTTTAGCTTCGCCTCTTTCACGATCTTCTGAATTTTGCGGACATCAGCGCGCATCACCGCGTCGAATTCTTCCGGCCCGCCCGGCGTAGGCCACGCGCCCCCCTTGATCAGGCTGTCTTTCACCTCGGGGAGTTGCATCGCGCGTAAGAGCTCGGCGCTCAGGTGATTGATGGTGTCTTTCGGCGACCCTGAGCGTACGACGGCGCCGAGATTGCCGGTCAGCTCGAAATCAGGCATGCCCGATTCAGCGAGCGTCGGCACGCTCTTCAACTGCTCCGCGCGCACGCGCGAAGTTACGGCGAGCGGGCGCAGCTTGCCTGAGGCCAGCGCCGGCACGAGAGCCGGAATGGTCGACATCAGAATAGGCGCGTGTCCGCCCATCACCGCGACGACTGACGGGCCGCCGCCCTGGTAGGGCACGTGCAGCAGATCGATGCCGGTCTGGAGCTTCAGCCACTCGCCGGTGAGATGCTGCCCGGTCCCGTTGCCGTTGGTCGCATACGCGAGCTGCCCCGGACGCGCGCGCGCGAGGGCGATCAGCTCCTTGACCGTCTTGACGGGCAACGACGGATGGACCGAGATCACGAACGGGCTGCTGTCGAAGCGTGCGACCCCGCTGAAGTCCTTCAGCGTGTCATAAGGGAGGTCGGTCCTGAGGCCGGCATTGGCAAACCAGGAGAAACCGATGATCAGCATGGTGTTGCCGTCCGCAGGCGCGCGGGCGACGAGGCTCGTCGCGATGATGGTGCTGGCGCCCGGACGGTTCTCGACGATCACGGACTGACCGATCGCGCGGCTCAATGGCGGCGCCAGTATCCGGGCCGCAGTATCGTTGCTGCCGCCGGGCGGGAAAGGTATGACCATACGCACGGTCTTCGAGGATATGCTTTGCGCCGCGGCGGAGCCGGCGCTCAGCGCGGCTGCTGCCGCAAGCACGAACATGCACAGCGTTTCCATACGCGTTGCGGAATTTCTTTTTTTCATATCGTCAAGAGAGCCCATTGTTGAGATCTGGTTTAGCGCATTTTCTTCGGGGTAATGCCTGCCGCGGCGCTTTAGCGCAAGAGGTATGCCAACTCACCACGCCATCCTCCTGCCGGGTATTCCATTGGTACACATCGTGCTCGGAAGGCATCCGCGCAACGATAACAGGCAAACCGCCCATGCGGTATGCCGCTTCATGGTGCGCGCGGCGCGCGGCCGCATCAAAAAAGAGCATTGCTCGACCGCCGCGCGTACGTACGCACCGAAGGTCGCGCAGTTGAACCGCGGCACGAAGAAACGCGGCGACACCCTCCCGGCGTTCAGCAGTACTCGTCGCCGTTTTCAAGCGATGACGCCAGCGCGCCAAACTAATCCAAATACGGAAATCCATGCCAATGATGAAGAGCAGCGCGGTCGTTATAGCAACCGCATTATTATCGGGCAACGTGCTCGCCCAGGGTTACCCGGCAAAGCCGGTGCGCATCGTCGTCCCCTACCCCGCCGGCGGCACGGTCGACATCGTGGCGCGGATGATAGGGCAGCGTCTGACCGAAACGCTGGGACGCACGTTCCTGGTCGACAATCGTTCGGGGGCGTCGGGCAACATCGGAACCGAGTTTGTCGCCAAATCGCCGCCTGACGGCTACACGCTGCTGATGAGCAGCGCCGCGCCTCTGGCCGCGAATCCCGCGTTCTATCCCAAGCTGCCGTTTCAGCCGCTCAAGGATTTCTCGCCCGTCACGCTGATCGTGATTCAGCCCAATATCCTGGTCGTGAATCCGGCCGTGCCGGCGCGCACGATCAAGGAATTTATCGCTTTGGCGAAAGCCAGGCCGGGCGCGCTCAATTACGGCTCGTCCGGGGTCGGCAACTCGCAACACATGGCTGCCGAGCTGTTCCGCTACTACACCCACGTGAATATCACGCACGTGCCGTACAAGGGCGGAGCGCCGGCGCTGACCGATCTGGTGGGCGGGCAGATCGATCTTCTGTTCGAGCCGATACCGGGCACGATCCCGTACGTGCGATCGGGCCGCCTGCGCGCGCTGGGTGTCACCACCAGGGAACGCTCCGAGACTTTTCCGGACGTGCCCGCCATCAGGGAAGCCGGGTTGCCCGACTACGAGTATCGCGGCTGGATCGGACTACTGGCGCCTGCCGGCACCCCGCCGGAAATCGTCGACACCCTCCATGCGGAGGTCGTCAAGGCGCTCCACGGCGGCCTCGCCGCCAAGCTCAAGGAATTCGCGTTCGTCGTGTCGGGCAGCGGAGCCCAGGAATTCGGGCCATTCATCAGGAAAGAGCTCGAGCTGCATCAGAAGATCGTGAAGGCGGCCGGGATCAAACCCGAGTAAGGCGTTCAGGTCGCCGCGCAAACCATGCCCGGTCGAATCGTGCAGTCCCAGGCAGTTCAGGCTGCTTTCACGGCATCCGACGCGGATTCCTCGAGCGCCGCAACGGCTGCGGCCGGCAGCCAGCGTTCGAGCATCGCGCGCATCTGCAGTCTGGTGTACGGCTTCGACAGGTGATCGTCCATGCCGGCGTTCAGGCATTCATCGCGGTCCTGCTGCATCGCGTTTGCGGTGAGCGCGATGATCGGGATGCGCTTCAGGCCCGACTGCTTCTGCATTTCGCGAATATTGCGAGTCGCTTCGAAGCCGTCCATCTCGGGCATGTGGCAGTCCATCAGGATCAGATCGAAGGCCGACTTCGTGTAGGCGTCCAGCGCTTCCGCGCCATTCCTGGCGACGGTCACCTGATAGCCTTCGATCTTCAGGATCGCGAGCGCCACCTGCTGGTTGACTGCATTGTCTTCGGCGAGCAGCAGCTTGCCGCGGTTCTCGCGCTTTACCGCCTCGCGAACAGATTCGGCCGCCGGCAGCTCCGTGAGCGCAGCGCCGTCGCCGGTCACAACGCCCAGCAGCCCGTCATAAAGCGCCGACTGCCGCACCGGCTTGGACAGGCACAGGATGACGCCCGCCTGCCTCGCTTCCCGAACATCGCCATGACGTCCGACGGCCATCAGCATGACGAGGCGCGCGTCGCTGAGCGTGGCATCGGACTTGATCGTCCGCGTCAGCTCGAGCGCGGCGGCTCCGGCCATGGCGCTGTCGATGATCACGATCTGATAAGGAACGCCCTGTGCTGCCGCGTGCACGAGCAGCCTGACCGCCTCGTCGGGCGTCTCTACGCTGCGGGTCTTCATCCCCCAGTTGGTGATCTGGGCGTTGAGCGTCCCGCGCGCCGTGGCGTTACGTGCAACGATCAGCGCGCGCACACCTTCGAGCTTGTTGCGGAAGATCGGCTCGGCGTCGGTCTGAACCTCGGCCTTGT
>JAQGMV010000373.1 GCA_028292225.1 Betaproteobacteria bacterium | reverse complement strand
TGGTTGCCGCGAACTCGGTTGCGATGCTTGCGAGCGAAGGCGGCTCGGTGACCCCGGTCTCACCCAGTCTCGCGGTATTCAAGGTCCGGGAAGACGGCAAGCTCGAGTACGTACGCCAGTACTACATCGAGGTGGGCAAAGAGACGATGTTCTGGATGGGTATCATTTAATCGGGAGGCGGGGCCATGGTCACACGGCTGGAGATGGACAGGCGCGAAGTCGTTCTCGACGGCAAGGGGTTCGGCGACGCGGGCGCTTACGAAAAGATCATCGGCACGCTGCGCTTTACTGCCGATCCCGCGCACCCGCTGCATGGTCAGATCACCGACATCGATCTCGCGCCGAAGAATGCCGACGGGCGGGTCGAATTCTCTGCTGACTTCTATCTCCTGAAGCCTGTCGACGCGGCCAAAGGCAATGGCCGGCTTCTGCTCGACGTGCCCAACCGCGGGCGCAAAGTCGCCCTGGATGTTTTCAACAGCGCGCCACGGGTCCCCGATCCGGTGAAGCCGGAGCATTTCGGCAATGGTTTTCTGATGCGGCACGGCTATACGGTCGCGTGGGTGGGGTGGCAGCCCGACGTGCCGCGGCAGGACGGGATGATGGCGCTCGACGTCCCCCGCGCGAAAGGCGTCGGCGGCACCGTGCGCGTGCAGCTCCGGCCCAACGACCGCGTCGATACCCTGCCGCTTGCGGATCGTTACCACGTGCCGTATGCGACCGTCGCGCTCGAGGATCCACGGGCGAAGCTGACGATGCGCGAGCGCTCGGGAGCGCCGCTGGTCGAAGTCCCGCGCTCGCAGTGGTGCTTTCCCGATGCCGGTCACGTGAAGCTCGAAGGCGGGTTCGCCCCCGGCGCGATCTATCAGGTGATCTACCGGTCTTCGGATCCGTCGCTGGTCGGTCTCGCGTTCCTCGCGGTGCGCGACACCGCGGCGTTTCTGCGCTGGGGCTCCGCGGACGATGGCAACCCGTGCGCGGGCGAGATCGAGCGTGCCTACCTCTTCGGGGTCTCCCAGAGCGGGCGGTTCCTGCGCCACATGCTGTTTCTCGGGCTCGACGAAGACGAGCAGGGCCGCATGGTGTTCGACGCCGTCCTGCCGCACGTGGCGGGCGGCCGTCGCGGCGAATTCAACCTGCGCTTCGGACAGCCCTCACTCAACGTCAGCGCGTCGGTCGGCAGTCTTCCGCCTTTCAACGACGAAGGCGTTTTCGATCGCATCGCGAAGCGTGGGCACACTCCGCGGGTCATCGCGACCAACTCGACGCCCGAATACTGGCGCGGCGACGCGTCGCTCATCCACACCGACATCGAAGGCACTCGCGATGCCGAGCCGGCGGCGTTCGTTCGCACCTATCTCTTCGCGGGGACGCAGCACACGCCGGGCACGCTGCCGCCGCTCACGGTGAATTCGGGCACGGGCGATCGCGGTTATCACCGCTTCAACGTGGTCGATTACTCGCCGCTTCTGAGGAGCGCGCTGGTCAACCTCGATCGGTGGGTCAGCGACGACACAGAGCCGCCGCCGAGCGCATTTCCCCGCATTGCCGATGGCACAGCCGTCGAAGCGGAATCGCTCGCGAGCTTCTACGGGACCATCCCCGGCGCTCGCTTCCCGGTGCGAATCAGCCGGCCTTCACGGCTCGATTTCGGACCGGAGATCGACGAAGGCATCGCAGCGTATCCGCCGAAGACCGGCGCGCCTTACCGCCCGGTGGTCTCGGCGATCGACGAAGACGGCAACGAGGTGGCGGGCATCCGCCCGCCCGAGCTCGTTGCGCCGCTCGCGACTTTCACCGGCTGGAACACGCGCCATCCCGACACCGGCGCGGCAGGCGATCTCATGTCGATGAACGGTTCGACACTGCCGTTTCCGCTCACGCGGCAGGACCGCGAGCGCACGGGCGATCCGCGGCGGTCTGTTGCAGAGCGTTATGCGTCGCGCAGCGCGTATCTCGAGGAGGTCAGGCGCACGACCCGCGAGCTGATCGCGAAGCGCCATGTCCTTGCCGAAGATCTCGAGGGTATCGTCGAGCGCGCAGGCAGGCGCTGGGACTGGATACTCGGCCTCGCGTCTTGAGCGTAACGGTGCGTTATGGAAGCATGAGCTAAACAATCTTGTGGGTTATGGAGCCGAGCGGTAGATTCGGCCCTTCGCCGGCGGGCAGGAGGACGGCATGGGAAGACTGCAGGACAAGGTGGTGTTCCTTACCGGCGCCGGCGCGGGCATCGCGAAAGCGACTGCAAGAGCGTGCGTGCGCGAAGGCGCCCGGGTCGCGCTCATCGAGATCAACCGGGAAGCCGGCCAGGCCGCGGAGCGTGAGATCGGCGCCGATGCACTGTTCGTCGAAACCGACGTCACGCTCGACGAGAGCGTGCGCGCGGCGGTCGACGCGACGGTACGGCGCTTCGGGCGTCTCGACGTGATCTTCAATTGCGCCGGAGGCTCGCTGCAGGAGGACGTTCCGGTGCACGAGATGGATCTCGAGGTCTGGCATCGCACCATCGCCCTCAACCTGCTCCATCCGTTTCTCACCTGCCGTCACGGCATTCCGCACATGATGCGCGCGGGGGGCGGTTCCATCATCAACGTCACTTCGCACCTGGGACTGATGGGGTCGATGAAGCCGGCGTATGCCGCGACCAAGGGCGGCATCATCTCGTTCACCAAGACGCTCGCCGCGCAGTACGTCGACTACGGCATCCGCGCCAATGCGATCGCGCCGGGCTCGGTACGCACCGAGCGCCAGATTCGGCGCTACGAGAACAGGGACTACATGCTGGCGGAAAAGCCCGGCCGGGCGGCGCGTGAGCGCGCCGCTTTCCAGAAGCTCTATCCGTTCTCGAAAGGCGATCCGGAAGACATCGCGTCGATCGCGGTCTTCCTCGCGTGCGACGAGTCGCGAATGCTCACCGGCACCACCCTGGCGGCCGACGGCGGGCGCTCGAGCTATCTGAAGGTGTACACCGAAGAAGACTGACCGGTCGCCGGCAGCGGCCGGCTGCGCGCGTGGCCCCGTCGCATCGTTATTCAAGGAGTCTGTCCATGTCCGGATCTCCCCTGCAGCGCAGCGCTGCTCCGCAGCCATTCGAGGTGGTTCCGATGGACGCCGCGCTCGGCGCGGAGATTCGCGGGATTCGGATTTTTCGTTCAAGGACGCGCCGACCGCGGCGCGCATGCTGCTCGCGGTCGAGGTTCCTCCGTCCGAGCTCGGCGGCCACACCTACTTCCTCAACTGCTACGCGGCCTACGACGCGCTGTCGGACGAGATGAAACGCGCCTGTCGGGCATGACGATCAAGCAGGCGAACATCGTCGACACCGCCATGCAGATTCGGCCGGGCGCATCGCTCGACGCGGACATCCGCACGATCCCCGGGCCCAGTCACCCGATCGTCTCGACCCACCCCGAGACCGGTGCGAGCATGCTCTTCCTCGGACGGCGCCACAGCGCTTACGTGAACGGCTGCTCGCTCGAGGACTCGGAAGGCTTGCTGAACGAGTTGTGGGCGCACTGCACTGAAGCCCGCTTCTGCTACGAGCACCGCTGGGCTGTCGGCGACGTGGTGGTCTGGGACAACCGCGCGACCCTGCACCGGCGCGATGCGTTCGAATCGACCAGCCGGCGCGTACTGTATGCGGCGCAGGTCGAAGGCCATCGTCCTTTCGAGGCGCCCGA
>JAQGMV010000371.1 GCA_028292225.1 Betaproteobacteria bacterium | reverse complement strand
CGGTGGGCTGTCTCGCGGTCATCGTGGCGTGGCCCAAAGCCTGGCGCGTCATTCCCAGCCCGATCGTGGCGCTGGTCGCGGGCACCGCGGTCGCCGCAGCGCTCGATCTGGATGTCGAAACGATAGGTTCGCGCTTCGGCGAGATGCCTTCCGGCCTCCCGACGTTCGTCTGGCCCGAGATGTCTCTCTCCGCGCTGCGACACCTCATATTCCCCGCCTTCACCATTGCGCTCCTGGGCGCGATCGAGTCGCTGCTCTCGGCGCGAGTCGCCGACGCGATGATCGACGACCGCCACGATCCCAACCAGGAGCTCATGGCGCAGGGCATCGCGAACATGACCGTGCCGCTGTTCGGCGGCTTTTGCGCGACCGGCGCGATCGCGCGAACCAGCACGAACGTGCAGATGGGGGCGCGCACCCCGGTCGCCGGAATGATCCACGCGCTGACCCTGCTCATGATCGTGATCGTCGCCGCGCCGATCGCGAAGTACGTGCCGCTCGCGACGTTGTCGGCAATCCTCGTCGTCGTTTCGTGGAACATGGGCGAGTGGCACGACCTCAAGGATTTGCGGCGCTATACGGTCAATTACCGCGCGATCCTGCTCACGACTTTCGTGCTGACCGTGGTGATCGACCTGACCGTCGCGGTCGAAGTGGGCATGGTGCTCGCGGCGGTGTTTTTCATCACTCGCGTCTCGCAGCTCACGGGTGTGCAGGAGCTCTCGGTGCCGACGCCTCCGGGCGTCGAGGCTTACAGCCTGTACGGCTCGCTCTTTTTCGGCGCGGCGACCAAGATCGAGCCGCTGCTCGCGCTCGCAGCGCCCGCGCATCCGACCCGGGTGCTCGTGCTCGACATGCACAAGGTGATCAATGTCGACACGACCGGGCTCGAGATCCTCGAGACGCTGCACCGCAAGCTCGTTCGCAGCGGAAAGACTCTTATCCTCGCAGCGCCGAACGACCAGCCCCGGTCGCTCTTCGAGCGCTCGGGATTCGTCGAGCGGCTGACCCCGGACAACCTGACGTTCGATCTCGCGACCGCGCTGGAGAGGGCTGGCGCGGTCGTCGCGTCCCCTGATGCGCCGCCCGGCGCACACGCCTGAGGCTGTCCGCAACTGCAATTCCGCGGCCCATTTCGCGCCGCGGCGCGACCGGGGTTTTCGCCGGCCGGTGTTATACTTCGCCCCCTTTTAGCCCCTGCGATCCTGCCCTGGAAAAGCCGCTGATGGACATCGCCACGCAAGTCATACGCGCCGAGCCCCACGTCGAGATCGGTACGCTGCTCCAGCGCGACGCGACGGTCATCGTGAATCGCTGGTGCCGGGTCGCCGAACGCGAGCAGGACAGCGCCAAGCGGGTTCACTACGCCGAGCTGCGCGACGACCTTCCGGCGTTCATCGAAGCCGTGGGGCGGGCGCTCACGCAGGCCGGCGAACCCGGCGCGGCGCCGAAGCGCAAGGCCAAGGAGCACGGGACGCAGCGCTGGGACAGCGGCTGGTCGGTCACCGAGCTCGTTCGCGACTACCAGCTCCTGCGGCTCGTCATCCTCGAATATCTCGAGGAGAACCTCGACCGTCCGCTGTACTACCGCGAATCCCTCGCTGTCGGGGTGTTCGTCGACGACGCCGTCGAGGCGAGCGTCGGGCGCTACGTCAATGAGCGCGACCAGCACCTGCAGGCGATCGAAGAAGCACGCCTGCAGACGATCGCAGACCTCAGCCGGCGCAAGGACGAGTTCCTCGCGATCCTCGGGCACGAGCTGCGCAACCCGCTCGCGCCGATCCTCAACTCGCTGTCGGTGCTCCGCAAGGTGCTGAAGGAGCCGCATCCTGCAGTCGCAACGTCGCTGGACGTGATGGAAAGGCAGAGCGAACAGTTGTGCCGCCTCGTCGACGACCTGCTCGACCTGGCGCGCATCAGCCGCGGCGAGTTCGAGCTGCGCAAGACCTGTTTCGACGTGCGTAGCGCCGTCGAGCAGGCGACGCAGATGACCGAAGAGCTGATCGCCTCGCGCAAACACCGGCTCGAAGTCCTGCTGCCCGCGGCGCCGCTTTTCCTGCTCGCCGATTCGAGCCGGGTCTGTCAGATCGTCGCGAATCTGCTCAGCAACGCCGCGAAATACACCGAGCCCGGCGGCATGATCACGCTCGCCGTGCGGCAGGACCGCGGCGACGTCGTGATGAAGGTGACTGACAACGGCATCGGCATCGCACCCGAGATGCTCTCGAAAGTGTTCGAGCTTTTCGCACGCGTCGACCAGCCCGAGACCCGCGCGCTGGAAGGGCTGGGCATAGGCCTGGCGCTCGTTCAGCGCCTGGTGCTGCAGCAGGGCGGCAGCATCACCGCCGCGAGCGAGGGGCTGGGCCGCGGCGCCGAGTTCACCGTGCGCCTGCCCGCAGCCCCGGATGGCGCCACAGCCGAAGACGGCGCCGCTCAGCTCGTCATCACCCAGGTGCCGACGAACCGCGGCTAAAGCTCGCTTCGTCGTTTCTGGTGCACGCCGCAATCCGCTTGAACACTCTCCACCTTTCCATCCGCGGCCGCGTGCAGGGCGTCGGCTTCAGGTATCACCTGCAGCAGGAAGCGCTGCGCACCGGCGTTGCCGGCTGGGTTCGCAACCGCCGCGACGGCAGCGTCGAGGCGGTGCTGCACGGTGAGACCGAGGCGGTTCAGGCGCTCGTGGAATGGGCGCGCCACGGACCGACCAGCGCACGGGTGGAGGATGTTCAGGTTGAGCCGGCAGCGGGTGAGTACAGCGATTTCGAGGCTCGGCCGACGGCGTAGGCCGCCTGTGCGGCAGCCGTTCAGGCTTCGGCGCGCCTGTCCTGTCGAAGGGTGAACGGCCGTTACGCCGTATGTGCGCCGGCCGGATAGACGATCTGCACGTTCTCCGGCTTGAGCCACTCGCCGAGACTCCTGATGAGATCGTCGCGCAGATCGACCCGCCAGTCGTCGCCGAGCATGATCTCGCACACAGCGCCTTTGTTGCGGTACTCGATCTTCACCGGGCAGTTGCCGCCGGTGCGGTACGGTCCGAGCAACTCCTTGAGCTTCGCCCCGGAAGACGCGCCGTTGCACCGGATTCTGATCCCGCGCGCATAGCGGTTGCGGGCGGTCTGCAGATCGACGAGCTTCTCGGCGGAGATCCTCAGGCCGCCGGAGAACTGGTCGTCGGCGACCTTGCCTTCGACGATGAGGAGCTGGTCCTCCTTCAGCCAGTGGCGGTGCTGCTCGAAGAGCTCGTTGAACACCGTCAGCTCGACGCGCGCGTTGCCGTCATCGAGCAGGATCACCGCCATGCGCCCCCGGCGCGTCATCTGGATGCGCAGGCTGTTCATGATGCCGGCGAGCAGCACGTTGTTCGCCGGCGTGAGCTTGTCGAGCCGCGTCGAAATGAATCCGCGCAGCTCGGGCTCATAGGTTCTGAACGGGTGACCGGAGAGATAGAAGCCCAGCGCGCTTTTCTCGTTCTGGAGCTTCACGAGATCGGTCCAGCGCGGCACGGCGACGAGCGACACTGCCGATCCCGGCTCTTCCCCGCCGAAGAGGCTCACCTGGTTCACCGCGCGGTTCGCCTGCTCCGCGCTTTCGAGCGCGATCCCGACCGACGCAAAAAGTCTCGCGCGGTCCTCGTCGACGGTGTCGAACGCGCCGGCCTTGACGAGGGACTCGACCGTGCGGCGGTTGACCACGCGCTTGTCGACGCGATGGCAGAAATCGAACAGGTCCTTGAACAGACCGTTGCGCGTGCGCTCCTCGACGATGTGCGCGATCGCCGATTCACCGCTGCCCTTGATGCCCCCCAGCCCGTAGCGTATCGATTCGGTGTCGACCGGGACGAAACGATAGCCGCTGGTATTGATGTCAGGCGGCAGGATCTTCAGCCGGTTCGCAGCCGCGTCGTCGAACAGGCCCTGCACCTTGTCGGTGTCCGCCATCACCGCCGACATGTTCGCCGCGATGAAAGCCGCGGGGTGGTGCGCTTTCATGTACGCGGTGTGGTACGCGACCACCGCGTACGCCGCGGCGTGCGACTTGTTGAAGCCGTAGCCCGCGAACTTCTCCATCAGGTCGAAAAGCTCGTCGGCCTTCTGTTCGGTGAGACCGTTCCTGCCCGCGCCTTCGCGGAAGATCAGGCGGTGCTCCGCCATCTCTTCCGGTTTTTTCTTGCCCATCGCGCGGCGCAGCAGGTCGGCGCCGCCGAGGCTGTAGCCGCCGATGATCTGCGCCATCTGCATCACCTGCTCCTGGTAGACCATGATGCCGTAGGTCTCGGAGAGGATGGGCTCGACCCGCGGGTCGGGATAGACCACGCGCTCGCGGCCGTGCTTGCGCTCGCAGAACGATGGGATCAGGTCCATCGGACCCGGGCGATAGAGCGCGACGAGCGCGATGATATCGCCGAGGCGGTCGGGCTTCGCGCGCTTCAACATGTCGCGCATGCCGCGCGATTCGAACTGGAATACCGCGCTCGTGTTCGCGGTCCAGAAGATGCGGTAGGCCTCTCGGTCGTCGAGCGGGAGCGTCTCGAGGTTCAATTTCGACTCCGGATCGAGCTGCTTGATGTAGCGCAGGGTCCAGTCGAGGATGGTGAGCGTGGTGAGCCCGAGAAAGTCGAACTTCACCAGGCCGATCGCTTCGACGTCGTCTTTGTCGAACTGGCTCACCGCCGCATCCGAATTGTCGGCGATATACAGCGGACAGAAATCGGTGAGCTTGCCCGGCGCGATCAGCACGCCGCCTGCGTGCATGCCGACGTTGCGGGTCAGGCCTTCGAGCCTGCCGGCAAGCTCGAGCAGCTCGGCGACTTCTTCCTCGTTCTTCTCGCGCTCTTTGAGCTGCGGCTCCATCTCGCGCGCGTCTGCGAGCGTGATGTGCTTGCCGGGCTGGAACGGGATCAGCTTCGCGAGCTGGTCGCAGAAGTTGTAGCCGAGGTCGAGCACGCGCCCGACGTCGCGCACGACGGCTTTAGCCGCCATCGTGCCGAAGGTTGCGATCTGGGACACGCTGTCCGCGCCGTACTTGATCTTGACGTAGTCGATCACGCGGTCGCGGCCGTCCTGGCAGAAGTCGATGTCGAAGTCGGGCATCGACACGCGCTCGGGATTCAGGAAGCGCTCGAACAGCAGGTTGTAGAGCAGCGGGTCGAGGTCGGTGATGCCGAGGCTGTAGGCCACCAGCGACCCCGCGCCGGATCCGCGGCCGGGCCCGACCGGAACGCCGTTGTTCTTCGCCCAGTTGATGAAATCCGCGACGATCAGGAAGTAGCCCGGAAAACCCATCTGGATGATCGTGTTCGACTCGAAGTCGAGGCGGGCGACGTAGCGCGGACGCTCCCTGTCACGCTCCGCCGTGTCCGGATAGATCACCGCGAGCCGCTGCTCGAGGCCTTCGAGCGCCCGGTCCCTGAGGTAGTCGTCGAGGCCGACGTTGTTCGGCGTGGGAAAGAGGGGGAGCTGGCTTTTTCCCAGCGTGAGCTTCAGGTTGCATCGCTTGGCGATCTCGACGCTGTTCTCGAGCGCTTCGGGAATGTCCCTGAAGAGCTCGACCATGTCGGCCTGGGTCTTGAAATACTGCTCGCCGTGAAAAGTCTTCGGCCGGCGCTGGTCCGAGAGGACGTACCCTTCGGAGATGCACACCCGCGCTTCGTGCGCGCGGAAATCGTCCGGCTTCACGAACTGGATCGGATGCGTCGCGACCGGTGGAATGCCGAGCGCCGCGGCAAGGTGCAACGCGCGCTGCACGTGCACTTGGAGCGGCAGCGCTGCAGCGCCGCTGGTGACCGCGCCCGGGCCCACGCGCTGAAGCTCGAGGTAGTAGCGATTCGGAAACAGCGTTCGCCATTCCTCGGCGAGCGCCTGAGCGGCTTTGGTGTTGTCGGCGAGCAGCGCCTGCCCCACGTCGCCGTGATGCGCGCCCGAAAGCGCGATCAGCCCTTCGGTGCCGAGCTCTTCGAACCAGCTTTTGCGTAGCTCGGCGCGGCCGCGATGGCGGTTGCCGCGGTAGGCGCGGGTCAGCAGCTCGCAGATCAACAGGTAGCCCGCCCGGTCCTGGCACAGGAGCAGCAGGCGAAAGGGCTTGTCGCGGTCGTTCTCGTTCGAGATCCAGACGTCGCACCCGGCGATCGGCTTCAGGCCGCGTGCGCGCGCATCCTTGTAGAACTTGACCAGCCCGAACATGTTGCCGAGGTCAGTCAGCGCCAGCGCCGGCATGCGGTCGTTCACCGCCGCGGCTATCGCTTCGTCGAGCCGCACGATGCCGTCGACGACGGAGTACTCGCTGTGCAGGCGCAGGTGGACGAAGGACGGGTCGGTCATGAGGGGCATTTTACGTGAAGCAAGGGCCACCGACGGCGGGTCCGAGCAGTTACTATTGCGACTTGTGCACGCTCGTAAACGGTGAACCGTAATCAGGAACCGCCGTCAGCACTACGCGAAGGCTGGTATGTGAGCGGTGCGCAGGCGGCGCCTGCACCGTTCACCATTCACCGCTCACCGCTCACCGCTTACAAGAAATGAAACCCTCCCAATCCGAGTTCCACACCATCCGCGGCCTGCGCTATCACGTGAGGACGTGGGGCGACGTGAGCGCGCCCAGGCTTTTCCTGCTTCACGGCTGGATGGACGTCTCGGCGTCGTTCCAGTACCTCGTCGACGCGTTCGAGCGCGACTGGCACGTCGTCGCGCCTGACTGGCGCGGATTCGGCCTGACCGAATGGGCGCGCGAAGGCTACTGGTTTCCCGATTACTACGCTGACCTCGATGCGCTGCTGAATCTTTATCAACCCGACTCCCCGGTTTTCCTGGTCGGCCACAGCATGGGCGGCAACATCGCCGGCACCTACTCGGGCCTGCGGCCGGAGCGGATCGCGAAGCTGGTGACCCTCGAAGGCCTGGGAATGGCGCGCACAGGGCCTGAAGCGGCGCCCAAACGCCTGACCGCCTGGCTGGCCGCGCAGACAGAGGCGCCGCGGTTTTCGACCTACGCGTCGTTCGCCGAGCTCGCGGCGAGGTTGAAGGCCAACAATCCGCGGCTTCCCGACGATAAAGCCGATTTTCTCGCGCGCCACTGGGGCCACGAGACCGACAGCGGCGTCGAGCT
>JAQGMV010000355.1 GCA_028292225.1 Betaproteobacteria bacterium | reverse complement strand
GCCTATTCCGGCAGCGCGAATGACTTGTGCGACGGCCCTTCAGCGCGTCAGCCGACCTTCGTCGTCATGCGCTTCAACGTCACGTAATCGGTCTTGCCGCTGCCGAGCAGCGGCAGTGAAGCCACTTTCACGATGCGCCGGGCGACCGCGAGGTCCTGGGCGCCGGTCTGCCGCGCAGCCTTGACGAGCGTGAGGCGGTCGAGCCGCGCGTCGGTGGTGAACAGCACCGTGCTTTCCCCGCTACCGCTGATCTGCTCGACCGTGGCCGCGTGCTTGTGCTCGGGAGATGCGGCGTACGCGATGCGCTCGACGAGCTCGAGCGACACCATCTCTCCGGCGATTTTCGCGAAGCGTTTGACGCGCCCGAGTATGGTGACGTATCCGTCGTCGTCGATGTCGACGACGTCGCCGGTGTTATACCAGCCTACGCCGACTTCGGAGCGCGGCGTGTGCAGCACGCCCGGCTCATCCGAGAAGTAGTAGCCGGTCATCAGGTGCGGGCTGCGCACGTGCAACGCGCACCCGCCCTGGATCCCCGGGACCGCCACTGTGCGGCTTTCGATGCGCGGCAGGAGCCGCCCGACGGTTCCCTGACGGTAGCTCAGCGGCGTATTGAGCGCGAGCGTCGGCCCGCATTCGGTCGCGCCGTAACCCTCCATGATGCGCAGGCCGAACTTGCGCAGCCACAAGGACTCGACCTCCGGGTTGAGCTTCTCTCCGCCCGAGACCACGACGCGCAGCCGGCAGAAATCGTACTCGTGGGCCTGGCGCGCGTAGTGACCGAGGAAAGTGCTCGTCCCGAAGAGATAGGTGCACTCCCGCGTGTAGGCGAACTCGGGGATCAGGCGATAGTGCAGCGGCGTGGTGTAGAGGAAGAGCCGCGTGCCGGTCAGGATAGGCATCAGCGTACACGCCGTGAGCCCGTAGGTGTGATACATCGGCAGCGCGTTCAGATACTTGTCGTTCGGACCGAAATCGATCACGGCGCGCATCTGCGCCATGTTCGCAAGCATCGCATCGTGCGAGATCGCGACGCCTTTGGAGCGCGCCTCGGAGCCTGAGGTGAAAAGCACGACGGCGACGGCGCTGGGGTCCTGCGCGGGCATTGCGCTGCGTGGGCGCAGCATCGCCGCCACGATCCAGAGCTTGTCGACGAGGCCGAGCTTTGCACGCAGATCTTCGAGGTACACGAGGTCGATGCCGTGCAGCGCCCGCACGCTCGCTTCGAGCCGTGCAACCTTGATGAAGCGGCGCGACGTGATGATCGTCCTGATACCGGCCGCGCAACACGCCGCGTGCATCGCTTCGGGGCCGGCGCTGTAGTTGAGCATCGCCGCGACGCGGCGCATTGCAGTGAGCCCGAATACGAGCGCGACCGTCGTCGACAGATTCGGCAGCATCACCCCCAGTGTCTCGCCCTCGGTGCTCACGCTCTTGCTGATGCGCGCCAGGCCCAGCGTCGCCTTGAGCAGCGCGTGATAGGACTCGGGCTGCTCCCGCGCGTCTTCGATGATCTTGGTGCGGCGCCCGTGCAGCGCGACCGCGTCGAGCAGCGCTTCATACAGCGTCTGCCGGGGCCGTGCGTCGAACATCATCGTCTGCAGGATCTGGAGCATTTCGTCCGCGCGACGGCGCCTGCGGTCGCGCACGCTCACGTGCGGCATCGGCGCGATCTCCACCGGCGGCTGCACCGTCAGCACGACGCGTGGAAACCAGCGCTTCGGATAGGCGCCCCGGACCGCCGACACGCGCGAGTACAGCGTGCCGCTGATGTGCACCGGCACGATGTGCGCGCCGGAGCGCGCCGCGATGACCCCGGCCGAGTCGTAGACCTTCATGATTCCGCCGGTCGTGGACACGCGCCCCTGCGGGAAGATCACGACGGTCTCGCCTTTCTGGACCTGGCGGATCAGGTGCTTCAAGGCGAGGGGGCGGGCAGGATCCAGCACGACGAAACATACGGCGCGCCTGAACAGGCGCACGAGCGGATGCCGCAGCGCCTCCGGGGTGACGACGACGGTCGGCGCGCCCGGCAGGAAGAGGCCGAGGAGAACGCCGTCCAGAAGGGAATCGTGGTTCGCCACCACGAGTCTGCGGCCGCCTTCGAGGGCAGTGAGATCACCGACCAGACGCACTCGCAACAGCGCGCGTGTGAGCCAGCGCAAAAGCGTGCGTATCACATGAAGTACCGCGGTTAAGTTGCTGAGTTTTTGTCGTTCCGTTTTATATGCTCTCACCGACTGAGTCAAACAGGCCCGCGGCCAACGGTTTTGCGCGCCCACCCGCCATCTAGGGGTTGTGGATTCGAAGTTTTTTCGGACTCCGGACCACAACAGGTGGTGTGTTGCGCGTTGTATCTAAAGCAAAAAACAGAAATCTATCAATTTGTTAGATTTGCTTTTTAAAAACTGCTGGATTTAAATCGGCCGTGAAGCAATCAACGAATATTCAAACCAGCAGCCTCAGCCGCCCGGAGACACCCCCATGGAAATGCGCATCCCCGCCGCCGTCCTCGAAGCCCGCCAGCAGCCCGCCAGCACGACGCCCGTCCCCAACGGCGTCGAGTACACGTTCTCGGCGCAGCTGACGGCGCGATTCGACACGGAGACGCGCGCGATGTGGTCCCGCTGGACGGCTGAGCCGCGCCCGTGTTTCAACCCCAGCCTGCTCTCCGAGATCCGGTCGTACCAGGAATTCGTCGCGCAAACCGACGGCCGCATCCACTGCGGCGGCGAGGACCACCCGCTCGAATACATGGTGCTGGCGTCTGGCATGCCCGGCGTTTTCCAGCTCGGCGGCGACCTGGACTTGTTCAAACAGCTCATCGGCTCGCAGGACCGCGCCGGGCTGCTGCGCTACGGCCGCGCATGCATCGACGTGCTGTACCGCAATTACATCGCGCACGAGCTGCCTGCGGTGACCACGATCTCCCTGGTACAGGGTGAGTGCCTCGGCGGCGGGTTCGAGGCTGCGCTCTCCTCCGACGTCATCGTGGCCGAGAAAGGCTCCCGCTTCGGCTTCCCTGAAATCCTGTTCAACCTGTTCCCCGGCATGGGCGCTTATTCTTTCCTCGACCGCAAGGTCGGCCAGAAAAAAGCCGAGGAAATCATCACCAGCGGCAAGATCTATACGGCCGAAGAGATGCTGGCTTTAGGCGTCGTCGACGCCGTGGCCGAAGACGGCCAGGGTGAAGCCGAAGTCGCCGCCCTGATCAAGCGCCGCGCCCGCATGCGCAACGGCCTTGCGGCCCTGGCGGCCACCCGCCGCCGCGTCCACTCGATCACTTTCGAAGAGCTGCTCGACGTGGTCCAGATCTGGGTCGACGCGGCGCTGCGCATCAACCTGCGCGATCTGAAGCTCATGCAGCGCCTGGTCTCGCGCCAGAACGTGCTGACCGACCCGCCGCAGGTCCACTGAGGCGGAGCCGGACTCCGGCGATTCGCTGGCTGGACGGCAGTTTGATACACTCGCCAGGCATTCCCGGGATTACGGGGGCCTGCCGAGGGAGTGCAGGGCCGGGAAGAGTTCCATCGTCGGCTTTGTGCTATGGAATACAGCATACAAGAAGCGTCCGAGCTCCTGAGTATTCCCATTCAGAAGCTGCGCCGCTGGGACGAGCAGGGCGTGCTCGTCGCGCTGCGGACCTCCGGCGGTCATCGCCGCTATTCCAGGGAGTTGATCGACCGGCTCGCCGCGTCGGGTTTCGGCGCGACGGCTGACAAGAGCTCCCAGGAGCTTGCGACCGTCAAGCGCGCGCTCGCGGAAAAGCGCCGCATCATCCAGCTCCTGCTGGAGAGCGAAAACCGCTACCGCGACCTGGTCGAGACCTCCCACGACCTGATCTGGGCGACCGATCCCGAAGGCCGCTTCACCTATCTCAATACCGCCGCTCACGACATCTTTGGTCTTCCGCCCAAGGAGCTCATCGGACGCTGCTTTTTCAACTTCGAGGCCGGTGCTGCGCACATTGCGAACCGGCGGTTTCTGGCGACGCTGCGCAAGAAGGGCGAGATCAAGAACTATGTGACCCACGTGCTCACCGCCGACGGCGAGAATCGCTGGATCGGAATCAACGCGCGGCTCACGAACGACGACGCGGGCGAGCCGCTCGGCATCCGCGGCACCGCGCGCGACATTACCGAGCAGCACGTGGCGACCCAGCGCATCGAGCATCTCGCGCTGCACGACCCCCTCACCGACCTGCCCAATCGCCACAGCCTGCAAAGCCGGGTCGAAGGGGCGATGCTCGACGCCGGCGTCGGCGCCCTGCTCTTCATCGACATCGATCACTTCAAGTACGTCAACGACAACTACGGCCACCGCGCGGGCGACCAGCTCATCATCGGGGTCGGCAGCGTGCTCAGGGATGTCGTGCGGGCCTGCGGCGCGGAGCTCTACCGCCTCGGCGGTGACGAATTCGCGATCCACCTGCCCGACGCGCTGCGTAAGCAGGCGAACGACACGGCGGAAATCGCCCTCGACGCCGTGCGCCACTACCGCTTCCAGGCGAGCGAGCAGCGGGTGGTGTCCAACCTCTCCGCGTCCATCGGCATCGCGCTCTATCCTTTCCACGGCAGCGACGTGCCGAGCCTGTTCTCCAACGTCGACATCGCCATGTACCAGGCGAAAGAGCTCGGACGTAACCGGCACATCGTCTTCGACCAGGCTTCCGACAATCTTCGCAGCACGCACAAGCGGGTGCACTGGGCCAAGCGCCTGCGCGACGCGCTCGACGACGACCGCATCAGCCTTTTCGCTCAGCCGGTGGTGCGTCTGAAGGATCAGAAATCGATGCACCACGAAGTCCTGGTGCGTCTGAGAGACGACCAGGGCGGTTTCATCCTGCCGTCGACCTTCATCGAGATCGCGGAGTCGCTTTCGCTCGTGCAGGAACTCGACCTGCAGGTGGTGGAAAAGCTGCTCGACTTCATGCGCAGGCACAACCAGGTCGGGAAGAAGCTGCGCTATTTCGTGAACCTCTCCCGCGTGTCGATCGCGGATGAGCAATGGGTGAAGCGGTTACTGACGCTGCTCAATCAGACGCAGGTCGATCCGACCCAGCTCGTATTCGAGATCAGCGAGACCGCGGCGATGTCGGAGATCGACGTCACCCTGAGCTTCATCAGCCGGCTGAAGGACGTCGGCTGCCGCTTCGCGCTCGACGACTTCGGCGCGGGCTTCAGCTCGTTCTACTACCTGAAGCGCTTCGAGGTCGACTACCTGAAAATAGACGGAAGCTTCATTCGCGATCTCGCGGTCGACGAAGGCAGCCGCCTTTTCGTGCGCGCGCTCAACGACGTCGCCCGGGGCCTTTCGAAGCAGGTCGTCGCGGAATGGGTGGAGTCACCCGAAGCCCTCAAGCTCCTCATCGAGATGGGCGCTCAATACGGCCAGGGCTACATGTTTCGCAAGCCCATGCCGATCGAAGACACGGTGCAGGTCGCGCCTTCGCGCCTGCTGCGCGCCCGCGCAAGCAGCGCTTAAGCGCGCGCCTTGCGCGCGCAGTGCTGAGTGCTGAGTTTTTGATTTGGAGAGAGCAGTCGGGAACGACTCGCGGCCCACTAAACATTAAACACTAACAACTAAACACTGCCGTTATTTCCATTTTCCGCTGACGAGCTTGTCCGCCCACATGAGCCCGAAGATCGCCTTGGGCTCGGTGATGCGCCCGGTGCGTATCCAGTCGAGCGCCTCGTCGATGTCGACCTTGAACACTTCCAGGAATTCGTCCTCGTCGAGCGCAGCGCCGACATAAGTGAGCTCGCGAGCGGCGTAGAGCTCGATGTGCTCGTCCGCGAAGCCGATGCACGGATGCAGCGTTCCCAGATGCCGCCAGTGCGCCGCCTCGTATCCGCATTCCTCCCTGAGCTCGCGCTGCGCGGTTCTCAGCGGCTCTTCGCCGGGGTCGATCTTGCCTGCGGGAAGCTCGATGAAATGGCGCCGCAACGGATACCGGAACTGGCGCTCCAGCAGCAGCGTGCGCTCGTCCACGAACGCGAGCACCGTAGCCGCGCCGGGGTGCTCTACGTACTCGCGAGTCGAGACGTTGCCGTTCGGCAGCCGAACGGTGTCCGTTTTGACATGCAGCAACACTCCGTCGAACACCTTGCGGGAATCGATCGTGGTTTCGGTGAAATCGGGCTCGTCGGGCGTGCTCATCGATGTTCCCTTCGCAGGACGCGCCTGCGTCATGGCTGATGCAGGCAGCCGATACTAGATCGAAGCCTGGATCGAGTACAGGCAGAGCGCCATCAGGGGCTGCGGCACGATGCCGAAGAAGAGCATCGCCCCGCCGTTCAGGCTCATGAGGACTTTGACGTCCGCGCTCGGCGCGAGCGGAGCCGTGTCTTCCGGCGCATCGAAATACATGAGCTTCACCAGCCGCAGGTAGTAGAACGCGCCGACCACCGAGAACACGACCGCGACCACCGCGACGCCGAGGAAGCCGGCGTTCAGCAGGGCCTGAAGAACGGCGAGCTTCGCGTAAAAACCCACCGTCGGAGGAATCCCGACCATCGAGAACATGATGAGCAGCATCATGAAGGCATACCAGGGGCTGCGCTGGTTCAACCCCTTGAAGTCCTCGAGATTATCGGCCTCGAACCCGCTGCGCGAGAGCAGCAGGATCATGCCGAACGCGCCGAGGTTTGTCAGCACGTAGACGACCATGTAGAACATCGCCGCGCTCAGGCCATTCTCGTCGCCGGCGAGCACGCCGAGCAGCACGAAGCCCATGTGGGAGATCGTCGAATACGCGAGCATGCGCTTCAGGTTGGTCTGCACGATCGCAGTCACGTTTCCGATGACGATCGACAGTACGGCCATCACGAGCAGCATCTGCTGCCACTCCGCGATGAGCTGCTCGGAACCCAGACCCTGAGCCAGCAGCCTCACGATAATGGCGAAGCCTGCGAGCTTGGGAACGCTGCTGACGAAGAGCGCGACCGGGTTCGGCGATCCCTGGTACACGTCGGGGACCCACATGTGGAAAGGCACGACTCCGAGCTCGAAACCTATCCCCGCGACGACGAACACCAGCCCGAAAACGAGCACCGTGTTCAGGTCCGACGTCGAGCCTTCGGCGATCAGCTGCGCGAGCTCGGTAATCTCGAGAGTACCGGTTGCGCCGTAGATCATCGACATGCCGTAGAGCAGCATGCCCGAGGCGAGCGCGCCCAGAACGAAATACTTCATCGCGGCCTCGGTCGCAGTCGCCGAGTCCCGCTGCAGCGCGACCAGCGAATACAGCGAGAGCATCATCAGCTCGAGCCCGAGGTAGAGCACGAGCAGATGGTTCGCCGAGATCATGATCATCATGCCCAGCGTGGCGAACAGGATCAGTGCGAAGAACTCGCCCCTGAACATTCCGCGCGAGGCGAGATAAGGCCTCGAATACGCCAGCACCAGCATGACCGACAGCAGCACCAGGAGCTTCAGCACGTCCGCCATGAGGTCGTCGACGAACATGCCGCTGAACGTATAGACCGGCTCGCGCGTCGCCCACATCCAGGTGATGAAAATGCAGCCGACGAGCGCCGCCTGGGTCAGGCCGTAGGTGACGATCCGGTTCTCGTCTTTGATGAAAAGATCGGCGATCAGGATGACCGATACCGCGAGCAGAAGAAAAAGCTCGGGGAATGCGGGCCAGAGAGGAAGGATGAACTCCATTTTGCGTTTCCGTCAGGGCGCGGGGATCTTGGACTGCATGACGTGGGCGATCAGCTCGTCCACAGAGACGTGCAGCACGTCCGCGAAAGGCGCGGGATAGATGCCCATCCACAGCACGGCGATCGCCAGCACGCCGAGCACGATGAACTCGCGCAGATTGATGTCCTGCAGGTGCGCCACGCGGTCGTTGGCGATCGGGCCGAAAACGACACGCTTGTACATCCACAGCGTATACGCCGCGCCGAAGATCAGCGTGGTCGCCGCAGCGAAGGCGTACCAGAAGTTCACCTTGACCGCGCCCATGATCACCATGAACTCACCGACGAAGCCGCTCGTTGCCGGCAGCCCCGAGTTCGCCATTGCGAAGAGCATGAAGAGCGCGGCGAATACCGGCATGCGGTTCACGACGCCGCCGTAATCCGCGATCTGCCGCGAGTGCAGCCGGTCGTACAGCACGCCGACGCAGAGGAACATCGCGCCTGATATAAAGCCGTGCGACACCATCTGGATGACAGCCCCTTCGATCCCCTGCGGATTGAAGATGAAGATGCCCAGCGTGACGAATCCCATGTGCGAGATCGACGAATACGCGATCAGCTTCTTCATGTCGGACTGCACGAGCGCGACCAGGCCGATGTACACCACCGCGACCAGCGACAGCGCGATCACGAAACCGGCGAGATGCTGGCTCGCGTCGGGCACGATCGGCAGCGAAAGGCGCAGAAAGCCGTAGCCCCCGAGCTTGAGCATGATCGCCGCGAGCACGACCGAGCCTCCGGTCGGCGCTTCGACGTGCGCGTCCGGAAGCCACGTATGCACCGGCCACATCGGCACCTTCACCGCGAAAGCAGCGAAGAACGCGAGGAAGATCAGGATCTGCTCGTCGAGGGTGAGCGGGAGCTGATACCAGTCCGCGAGCGAGAAGCTGCCGCCGGATGCGTTGTAGAGGTAGATGAGCGCGATCAGCGCGAGCAGCGACCCGAGGAGCGTGTACAGAAAGAACTTGAGCGCTGCATAGACCCGGTTCGGGCCGCCCCAGATCCCGATCACGACGAACATCGGGATGAGCGTCGCTTCGAAGAAGACGTAGAAGAGCAGGCCGTCGAGGGCCGCGAAGACGCCGTTCATGAAGCCCGACAGGAAGAGGAACGCGGCCATGTACTGCGCCACGCGCTCCTGTATCACCTGCCAGCCGGCGATGACCACCAGTATCGTGGTGAAGCTGTTGAGCAGGATCAGCAGCAGCGAAATGCCGTCGATCCCGAGGTGGTAGTTGACGTTGAAAGCCTCGATCCACGGCTTCAACTGCACGAACTGGAAACCCGCCGCGCTCGTGTCGAACGCGACGTAGAGCGGAACGGTGACGAGGAAACCGAGGATGGCGCCGGCCAGCGCAACCATGCGGGCGACGCCGGCGTGGCGGTCCGAACCGGTCGTCAGCACCGCGAAGCCGGCGACGATCGGCACCCAGATCGCGAAAGAAAGTAGCGACGAACCCTGCATTTAGCTTCCCGAAACTCTTGTCGTCATGGCCACACGAACACGAGCGTCAGCAGCACCAGGATGCCGATGATCATCGTGAACGCGTAGTGGTAGATGTAGCCGGACTGGAAATAGCGGATGACCGACGCGCTCCAGCCGATGAAGCGGGCCGTGCCGTTGACGAAAAGCCCGTCGATGATGCCCACATCGCCGCCTTTCCACAGACCCTTGCCGAGAGCGCGCGCGCCTGCCGCAAAAACGAACGAATACAGCTCGTCGATACCGTATTTGCGATCGAGTATGG
This sequence comes from Betaproteobacteria bacterium, assembly GCA_028292225.1. GTDB lineage: Bacteria > Pseudomonadota > Gammaproteobacteria > Burkholderiales > SG8-41 > JAQGMV01. Next base: position 6,238 of record JAQGMV010000355.1, on the reverse strand, counting down.
TGTAGAGCACGCCTGCCCTGCGCTTGATCACCGCCGGCAGGTCCGGCCGCAGCAGATACAGGTAAACGGCAACGGCGATGCCGGCGATCGCGAGCCCGAAAGGCAGGGTAAAGACCGCGTGCTCCATCATGCCGATGACACCATGAAACTCGCGGCCCAGCTCCGCCAGCACGTCGTGCTCGGGCGCGACGTAGATCGCCTTGCCGAAGAATCCGCCGAAAAGCACCGGGCCGATGAACCAGCCGGCTGCGACCGACGGTATGGCGAGAAGGATCAGAGGTATCGTGACCACCGCCGGAGACTCGTGAGGCTCGTGGTCGTGCGCGTGCGGATCGCCGTGCGCGCCGTGCTTCGTTTCATCATGCTCGGCCAGGGCGTGCTCGCCGTGACCGTGCTCGCCGCGCGCATCCGCCACCTGAGGCTCACGGAACCGCTCGGGCCCGTGGAACGTCATGAAGATGAGCCGGAAGTTGTAGAGCGCGGTCACGAAGACGGTCGTGAGCACGCAGAAATACGCGAATCCCGCGCCGGGGATTTTCGAAAGATGGGCAGCCTCGATGATCGATTCTTTCGAGAAAAACCCCGAGAAACCCGGAATGCCGGCGATGGCGAGCGCGGCGATCATCATCGTCGCGTAGGTGATCGGCATATATTTGCGCAGCCCGCCCATGCGCCGCATGTCCTGCTCGTGGTGCATCGCGATGATCACCGAGCCCGCGCCGAGGAAGAGCACCGCCTTGAAGAAAGCGTGCGTCGCGAGGTGGAAAATGCCGGCGGCGTAAGCCGACGCGCCGAGCGCGACGGTCATGTAGCCGAGCTGCGAGATGGTCGAATACGCGATGACCCGCTTGATGTCGTTCTGCACGATCGCGATCAGGCCCATGAAGAGCGTCGTGATTGCGCCGATGACGATCACTACCGAGAGCGCGGTCTCCGAGAGCTCGAACAGCGGCGACATGCGCGCAACCATGAAAATGCCCGCGGTGACCATCGTTGCGGCGTGGATCAGCGCCGAGATCGGGGTCGGACCTTCCATCGAATCGGGCAGCCAGACGTGCAGCGGGAATTGCGCCGATTTACCCATCGCGCCGACGAACAGCAGGAGGCAGATGACCGTCATCAGCGACCACGACGATCCCGGAATGATCTCGATCGTATTGCCCCCGAGCTGCCGGGCATTGGCGAAGACGGAGGCGTAATCGAGCGTGCCGAAGTACATGAGCACCAGCGCGATCCCGAGCAGGAAACCGAAATCCCCGACGCGGTTGACCAGGAACGCCTTCAGGTTCGCGTATATCGCCGTCGGGCGCGTGTACCAGAACCCGATCAGGAGATACGACACCAGGCCGACCGCTTCCCAGCCGAAGAAGAGCTGCAGGAAGTTGTTGCTCATGACGAGCATGAGCATCGAGAAGGTGAACAGCGAAATGTACGAGAAGAAGCGCTGGTAGCCGGGGTCGTCGGCCATGTAGCCGATGGTGTAGATGTGAACCATCAGCGAGACGAACGACACCACCAGCATCATCGTCGCCGACAGACGATCGATCAGGAAACCGATCTCGAAATGAGTATTGCCGGAGGTGAGCCAGGTATAGACAGTGCCGTTGTAGGTATTCCCCTGCAGCACGTCGTTGAAAACGATTCCAGACACCGCGGCGCATACGATCATGCAGCCGATCGTGATGAGATGCGCGCCGCGGCGGCCGATCACCCACCCGAAAAGCCCCGAAAGGAGCGCGCCGACCAGCGGAGCGAGGGGGGCGACGAGATAGAGCTTTTGCATTGTTGTTGTCATGTCTTAACGCACCCGCTCAGCCCTTGAGCCGGTCGAGATCCTCGACGTGGATCGTGCTGATGTTGCGGAAGAGGACGACGAGTATCGCGAGGCCGATCGCGGACTCGGCCGCGGCGACGGTCAGGATGAAGAACACGAATATCTGGCCGGCGGTGTCGTCGAGGAAATGCGAGAACGCGACGAAATTCATATTCACCGCGAGCAGCATCAGCTCGATCGCCATCAGCAGCACGATCACGTTCTTGCGGTTGAGGAATATGCCGATGATGGAAATCGCGAACAGGATCGCGCCCAGCGCGAGGTAATGCGACAGCGTGATCACGCCCCTCCCCTCTTGTCCGCGCTTTCGTCATCGGGGCGCACCGGTGCCATCGAAACCATGCGCACCCGGTCCTGGCGCCGGACTTTCACCTGCTGGCCGATGTCCATGCCCTTCGTGGTCTTGCGGCGCCGCAGGGTGAGCGCGATCGCGGCGACGATCGCGACGAGCAGGATCACCGCGGCGATCTCGAACGGGTAGACGTATTCGGTGTAGAGCAGGCGGCCGAGCTCCTTGGTGTTGCTGTAGCCCGGCGGCAACGCGTCGGGTGCCGGCGCACTCTCGGCGCCGAAATAGCTCCCGGTCACGATGAAGCCCATCTCCAGCACCAGGAGCGCCGCAACGGCGCCGCCGACCGGCAGGTAGCTCCAGAAACCGGCCCTCATCCGCGCGATGTTGATGTCGAGCATCATCACGACGAACAGGAAAAGCACCATCACCGCGCCCACATAGACGAGCACCAGCGCAATTGCGAGAAACTCCGCCTGAAGCTGTATCCAGATGCCCGCGGACGTGAAGAACGCGAGCACGAGGAAAAGCGCCGCGTGCACGGGGTTGCGGGCGGTGATGACGCAGATCGCCGAAGCGACGAGCACGCCGGCGAAGAAATAGAAGATGAAGGTCTGGAAAGTCATTGAAGGTCCGTCAGCGGTAAACGGTGAACGGTGAACCGTGACTGTGATCACGGCCTGCCGCTACTCGATCCGATCGTTTGCCGCTCACTTCACTCCCTTCTTATTGGTTGCTGATCCGCAGGTGTGCCGGCTGGCGCAGCCCCACGATTTGCCGTTTACTAATGACCGCAGCGCCCTAGCGGTACGCCGCATCCGCGGCCCTGTCCTTCGCGATCTCGTCCTCGTACCGGTCGCCGATCGCCAGCAGCATCGGCTTGGTGTAGATCAGGTCGCCGCGCTTTTCTCCGTGATACTCGAGCTTGCGAGTCTCGACGATCGAGTCCACGGGGCATGATTCCTCGCAGAAGCCGCAGAAAATGCATTTGGTGAGGTCGATGTCGTAGCGCGTGGTGCGGCGGCTGCCGTCCTCGCGCTCTTCCGATTCGATCGTGATCGCAAGCGCCGGGCACACCGCTTCGCACAGCTTGCACGCGATGCAGCGCTCTTCGCCGTTCGGATAGCGCCGCAATGCGTGCAGACCGCGAAAGCGCGGGCTCTGCGGGGTTTTCTCCTCGGGAAAGAGGATCGTGATCTTGCGGTGAAACATGTGCCGGCCGGTGAGGGCCATGCCTTTCACCAGCTCGAACAGCAGGAAGGTGCGGAAGAAATCGCGGACGCGGTTCATCATTCGAAGGTCCCCCACCAGACCCAGAGCGGGGTCTGCATCCATGCGCCGAGAACGATGATCCACACGAGTGTCACCGGGATGAATACCTTCCAGCCCAGACGCATGATCTGGTCGTAGCGATAGCGCGGGAACGTGGCGCGGAACCAGAGAAAGCTCGTCACCACGAGAAAGAGTTTGAGCACCAGCCACCAGGCGCTCGGCGCGCCGAGCACCGGGATCGCCGCGGGGAAAGGCGAAAGCCAGCCGCCGAGGAACATGATCGCGCACAGGGTCGAGATCAGGATCATGTTCGCGTATTCGGCTAGGAAGAACACCGCGAAGGCGATTCCCGAGTATTCGACGTGGAATCCGGCAACGATCTCGGACTCGCCTTCAGCGACGTCGAAAGGCGCGCGGTTCGTTTCCGCCACGCCGGAGATGAGATACGTCAGAAACAGCGGGAACAGCGGGATGAAGTACCAGTTGAAAAGCCCGAAGTCGCCTCGCTGGCCGTGCACGATGTCGCCGAGGTTGAGGCTTTGCGCAGCCATGAGCACGCCGACCAGCGCGAAACCCATCGCGATCTCGTACGAGACGATCTGGGCCGCCGAGCGCATCGCGCCGAGGAATGCGTATTTGGAGTTCGATGCCCAGCCGGCGATGATGACCCCGTAGACCCCCATCGACGTGATCGCAAGGATGTAGAGGAGCGACGCGTCGATGTTCGACAGCACCAGCTCGGGCGAAAACGGCACCACCGCCCACGCCGCAAGCGCCGGCATGATCGCCATCACCGGCGCGATCACAAACAGAAACTTGTTCGCCCCGCTGGGGACGATGATTTCCTTGAGCAGGAGCTTGAGACCGTCGGCGATCGGCTGGAGCAGCCCGCGCGGTCCGACCCGGTTCGGTCCGATGCGAACCTGAATCCAGCCGATGACCTTGCGCTCCCAGAGCGTGAGATATGCCACCGCCAGCATGAGAGGCGCGACGATCGCGACGATCTTGGCAAGCGTCCAGACGACCGGCCATGTCGGACCGAAGAACTGTTCCACTGTAGCGAGGGAATACATGCGCTATACCGCCACTTTCTGCTGCCCCGCCACGCGCTCGGCGGACACCGCACCCATCATCGCACCGAGGCCCGCAGTCTCCGGACGCGCCGCGGCAAGGCGGATGCAGCCGTCGGGTAGATGCTCGTCGACGGCGACCGCGACCGTCGCTTCGCCGTTCTCCTGACGCACACGCAGGAAATCGCCGGCGACCAGCCCGAGCTGCGAATACAGCGCGGGGCTCACCCATGCCACAGGTGCCTCGGCGTCGCGAGTCTTCTGTAGCGGCATCGAGCGCCGCACGAGAGGATCACTCGAATAGATCGGCACTTCGCCGATGCGCTGCAGGCCCCGAGCGGCGGCGGGCGCGAGCGGCTGCAGGGATGGAGACGACACCCGGTTGCCGAGCCCGGCACTGACTTCGCCGGCGCCGAGCGCCTCGCGCTTCACCGCGTCCGCGCTGTCCTGATCGAATCCCGGAAGCTCGAGCAGGTTACCGAGCACGCGCAGCACTTTCCACGCGGGGCGAGTCTCGCCGAGCGGCTGGACGCAACCCGTGAAGCTCTGCACCCGTCCTTCGGTGCTGACGAACGTTCCTGCGGTTTCTGTGAAAGGCGATATCGGCAGCATCACGTGCGCGTACTCGAACGCCGCGGGATGCTCGAAGGAACCCATCGCGACGACGAGCTCCGCCTGCTTGAGCGCTTTGATCGTGCGGGCCGGATCGTGCGTGTCCAGATCGGCTTCGACGCCGAGGAGCATGTAGGCCTTCAGCGGCTCGCGGACCATCTCTGCGGCGTTCTTGCCCGCTTTTTGTCCGGACGGCGCGCCGTAAGGCACCGCACCGGCGATATGACCGCCGACGCTGTTCGCGGCTTCGCCGAGGAAGCCGAGTTGCGCGCCAGTCAGGTCAGCCAGCGCCTGCGCGAGCGCGTGCAGCGTCGCGGCAGCGGGATGATGTTGGGCGAGGTTGCCGAGGAATATCGCCGACTTCGCTCCCGAGGCGAAGCCTTCCGCGAGGCGCTTCGCCGCCTCGGTGACTTCCACACCGTCGACCGCGTCGCGCACCGACTCGGGAACCGCGGTGTTCTTTGCACCCGCCGCCGCTTTGACCACCTGCGCGAGCGCGTCGGCCATCGCAGCCGGCGCGACGATCACCTTGTTCGCCACGCGCATCAGCAGCTCGTCGTCGACCGGGTTGACGAGCGACAGCGCAAGGCCTTTTTTCGTGCCCTGGCGCAGGCGATGCGCGAGCAAGGGATGCTCTTTCCTGAGCGTGCTTCCGATCACGAGCACCTGCTCGAGCGAGGGAATGTCTGCGATGCTCATGCCGAGCCACGGCGCGCCTTCGAGCCTGCCGTCGCCGGAGAAGTCAGCCTGCCGCAGCCGGAAGTCCACGTTGCCCGTGCCGAGCCCGCGAACGAGCTTCTGCAGGAGATAGAGTTCTTCGAGCGTCTGGTGCGGCGAGGCGAGCGCGCCGATCGCGTCGGCGCCGTGCGCTTCACGGATTTCTTTCAGCCTGGTAGCGATGAAATTGAGCGCGACCTGCCACTCGACCGGCTCCCATACCGCGGAGGGGTTCGTAGCACCGTCTGCCGGATTTGCAGCATCGCCGGGGCGTTTCATCATCGGCCGCGCGAGGCGCTGCTCCGAGTTCAGGCCTTCATACGAGAAGCGATCGCGATCCGAGAGCCAGCACTCGTTCACCGCTTCGTTCTCGCGAGGCAGAACGCGCATCACGCGGTTCTGCTTGATCTGCACGATCAGGTTGGACCCCAGCCCGTCGTGCGG
>JAQGMV010000315.1 GCA_028292225.1 Betaproteobacteria bacterium | reverse complement strand
TGATCGTGCGCCCGAAGATCGTCGTCCTCGACGAACCTACGAGCGCGCTCGACGTGACGATACAGAAGCAGGTCCTGCAGCTCCTCGGCGCCCTCCAGCGCAAGTACGGCCTCTCGTACGTCCTCGTAACGCACGACATCGACGTCGTTCGCGCCATGGCGCATCGGGTCATCGTGATGAAGGACAGCGAAGTCGTCGAAACCGGAACCATCGAGCAGGTGCTCAACGAGACGAAGTCCGACTACACGCGCAAGCTCATCGCTGCAGGTTACGCGTAGCCCAGGCCTGCCGGCCGGTCAGCCCGCCGGGAGTAATTCCGGTCGAAAACCTGCGCGTATGAGCAGACTAGGCCTTCGGTATTAGCCGTATGCGCCCGATCCGGACGTTATAATCGGCGACAGATCAGAAGAACAGGGACCTCTCATGGGTTTCTTGCAGGACAGGAAGATCCTCGTCACCGGCTTATTGTCGAACCGATCGATCGCCTACGGCATTGCCAGGGCATTGAATCGCGAAGGGGCGGCGCTCGCATTCACGTATCAGCATCCGGATGTGAAGGACCGGGTCGTCGAGCTCGCCGCCGCTTTCGGCCCCGCGCCGGTCCTCCTGTGCGACGTCTCCGACGACGCGCAGATCGAGCAGATGTTCGCCGACCTGCGGTCCGAATGGGACGGCCTCGACGGAATCATTCACTCGATTGCGTTCGCGCCGCGGGAGGCGCTCAAGGGCGGTTTCCTGGACGGTCTCACGCGCGAGGCTTTCCGGGTGGCGCACGACGTGAGCTCGTACAGCTTCGCCGCGCTGGCCAAGGCCGGCCTGCCGATGATGGAAGGCCGTAACGCCGCGCTGCTCACGCTCACCTACCTCGGCGCGGTGAGAGCAGTGCAGAACTACAATGTGATGGGACTGGCGAAAGCGAGCCTGGAGGCCGGGGTGCGCTATCTCGCGCACGATCTCGGTCCGCGAGGCATCCGGGTGAACGGGATCTCGGCAGGCCCGATCAAGACGCTCGCCGCAGCGGGCATCAGCGGCTTCGGAAAAATCCTCAAAGCGGTCGAGGACCACGCGCCGCTGCGGCGTAACGTGACCATCGACGACGTCGGTAACGCCGCGGCCTTCCTGATGAGCGAGCTCGCGGCGGGCATCACCGGCGAGATCACTTATGTCGACGGTGGATACAACACGGTCGTCGCCGGAACGACCTAGGTCGGCGCGGGGCGCCGACCGGTGTTGAGTGTTTAGTGTTGAGTTTTAAGTGGCGTGGCTGCAATCACTAACAACTAAACACTAACCACTCACCACTGCCCTCTCATCACTGTTTTTTCTCGATCTGATCTTTCTCGAGCTTCACCTTGGCCTTGCCTTTGAGGCTCGCCAGATACGCGTTGAACTGCTCTTCGCCGAGCACCTGCGCCAATCCGTCGGCCATCGATTTGGCCTGCGCACGGTCGGTCTTCTCGGGATTGACCACACGCATCACCTTGAGCAGCAGGTAGCTGCCGCCGGGCCCTTCCACCCCGGTATACGAAGGCAGCTTCGTCTCGTCCGCTTTGAAGACCTGCCGCAGGACCGGCTCGGACATGCCTTTGGTGTCGGCGCGGCTGACGAGCTGGGGCGCTTCCCATGAAAGCTCGGGGGTTTTGCCCTGGCGCAGCTGCTCGAGCTGCTGGCGCCCTTCCTGGGCAGCGAGCTGGCTCGCGCGCGTCTGAACCAGCTTCTTCTCGACGGCCGTCTTGACCTCGGCAAACGGCTGCACCGCCGAAGGCTTGTGCTCGACCATACGCGCACCCACGATCGTGCCGGGCGCGACTTCGATGGCTTCGGTGTTGCGCTTGTTGACGAGCACGTCGTCGGCGAAGATCGCCTGGATGAGCTTGGGATTGTTCAGTAGCGGTTCCTGCGCACCGCTGCGACTGATCCAGCCGCTCGTGCGCGCAGCCACCTTGACGGCGTCGGCCGCCGGCTTGAGGCTGTCGGCCTGCTCGAAGAGCGTGTTGTTGAGCGTTTCGGCGAGCTGCGCATAGCGCTGTCCGACGAGCTGCTTCTTCAGTTCTTTCTCGATCTCCGGGCGCGCCTGCTCGAGCGATTTCACCTGCGCGGGCGTACTGCCGGTGACGCGGATGATGTGATATCCGTACTCCGATTCCACGGGCGCCGAGGTCTCGCCGACTTTCATGCTGAAGACGGCGTCGTCGAATGCCTTGACCATCGAGCCCCGGCTGAACGAGCCCAGGTCTCCGCCTTTCGCGGCCGAGCCGGGATCCTGCGACTGCTTTTTCGCGAGCTCGGTGAAAGCGGAGGGGTTTTTCTTCAATTCCTCGTAAATCTGGTCTGCCTGCGCGCGCGCCTTCTTCTTCGCCTCGTCGCCCGCGGACTTGTCGACGCCGATCAGAATGTGGCTCGCCTGGCGCGACTCCGCGACGCCGAACTGGCGCTGGTTCGATTCATAATACTTCTGCACGTCCGCCGGATCGACGTGGACCTGCGGCGCGACCGACTCCCCCGAGAGGGTCACATACTCGATCCGCACCTGCTCGGGAACGCGGAACTCGTCCTGGTGGCCGTCGTAGTATTTTTTCGCGGCGTCGTCCTCGAGCTTCACGGCAGCCGCGAATTTCTCGGGTGAGATGATCGCGCGGCTGACTTCGCGCTGCTGCCCGGTGATGCGCAGGAGCCGCTCGGCGACCGCGCGCGGGACGATGCCCGAGCCGGAATAGGTTTCCTGAAGCTGGCTGAGCAGCAGCTCCTGGCGCACGCGATTCTCGAAGTTGGCCGCGTTCTCGCCGCGGCCTTTCAGATACTGCTCGTAGCGCGCGAGGGAGAACTTGCCGTCCTCCTGGAATACAGGCGCCTGGGTGATATAGGTGCGGAGCTGCTCGGGGCTGACGGTCATGCCCGAGCGCAGCGCATGATCGAGCAGGACGCGCTGGCGGACGAGCCCTTCCAGCACCGAGAACCTCAGCTCCGGGCTGTCGAGCAGCGCAGGATCGATGCGGCCGCCCGACATGTTGCGCAGCTGCTCCTGACGCTCGCGCACCGCATTCGTGAACTCCTGCTCGTTGATCTCGTGATCGCCCACTTTGGCCACCGCGCGGCCCGACCCGCTGTCGCGGAAATAGGAGTCGACGCCGAAAAACGCGAACGGCAGCAGAATGATCGCGAGAACGACCTGGATGATGCGTTTGTTGCGCTGGACTAGATCGAACATGTATCAGCCCGTGAACGGTGAGGGATAAACGACAAGCCGCGCAACGGCGACGGTTTACCGTTAACACACATAAGAAAAAAGGCGAACCTTGCGGTCGCCTTTTTCTGACAAGAGCCGAATGATTCGCCTCCTGTCTCAGATCTGGCGGAGTGGACGGGACTCGAACCCGCGACCCCCGGCGTGACAGGCCGGTATTCTAACCAACTGAACTACCACTCCAGAAACTACGAAAACCACAGTGTTTAGTTTTGAGTGCTTAGTGTCTAGTTAAAACACTCGGCACACCGGAACAACTAAACACTCATCACTAACAATTAAACACTGACTTTTTGGTGGGTGCTGAGAGGCTCGAACTCCCGACATTCGCCTTGTAAGGGCGACGCTCTACCAACTGAGCTAAGCACCCGGGACGCGCGAGACCTGCACTGCAATCCGGAGCGGGATTGTAGCGCA
>JAQGMV010000310.1 GCA_028292225.1 Betaproteobacteria bacterium | reverse complement strand
CCTCGGGGATGAGGTTGACGATCAGTTGGCCGTTCGGGCCCACCGCCTCCCGAAGGGCGTCGCGCCACTGAGCCACCTGCGCTTCGCTCTTGGCGAGGATCTGACGCACGAGCGCCTGGAACGCCTGTGCGAGGGTCGCGTACGGGATGTCGCGCTTATACTGGTCGAACTTGCCGGACGCGAACAGGCCGCGCGGCGGGACGAGCACTTTGTGCAGCTCGTTCACCACCGAAGATTTGCCGATACCGGAATAACCGGATACGAGCACGAGCTCCGTTGTGCCGTCCGCCACGACCCGGTCGAAGGCGGCGACCAGCGCGTCGATTTCGCGCTCCCGCCCAAACAGCTTCTCCGGGATCCGGAGCTGCTCCGACGCGTCGTGCACGCCCAGCGGGAATGCATCGATGCGGCCGTGCGACTCCCACTGCGCCAGGCACTGCCGAAGATCGGTCTCCAGGCCGGAGGCGGTCTGGTAGCGCTCCTCGGCGTTCTTGGCGAGGAGCTTCATGGTGATAGCCGAGAGCGGCCCAGGGACCGCGGCGCGTTCGCTGGGCGGCGTCGGCTGGCGTGCGATGTGGCAGTGCACCCACTCCAGGGGATCGGCGGCCGCAAACGGTAGAGTGCCCGTGAGCATCTGGTACAAAGTGATGCCCAGAGAGTAGAGATCGCTGCGCGCGTCGATCGAGCGGTTCATTCGGCCGGTCTGCTCGGGCGCCATGTAGGCGAGCGTGCCGGCAATGACCTCCGGCGGCGCGGGTGCCTGGTATTCCTGCGGCAGCCGCGACGCGATCCCGAATCCGGTGAGCCGGACATTGCCGAGGTCATCGACAAGCACGTTCGCAGGCTTGATGTCCTTGTGGACCATGCCGTGCCGATGGACTTGGCCGAGCGCTGTCGCCAGGCCGATCGAGACGCGCAAGACGCGAGTCAGCTCGAGCGATTGCCCCTGGCCACGATCGAGGACCCGATCCAGGGGCTCGCCGCCCGGGTCCTCGAGCACGAGCATCGTCCGCCCTTCGTGACGAGTGAGCGCCAGAGGCCGGGCGGCCCACGCGGGATCAAGCTCGGCTGCGAGCGAGTATTCATGCTCGAGCCGCCGGAGGCTGTGAGGCGACGGCCGTTCTGCGGCGAGCACTACTGCCAGGACCGGGACGGGGTTGCCGTGCTGCCGGCCGCGGTAAAGCGTGAACTCCCGTCCTTCCCGCAGGGTTTCCAGCGCGTACTCAGAACGCTCGGTCATGGAAGGCATCCTCGTCCGACCCTCGTACAGACAAAGACCTCCGGCACACGGCAGGTGCGCCGGCCGGCAAAAACAACCGCCCTCCTCGCCGTGGACCTCGCCGAATCGCGACGCTCGCGCCGAACGGCCCGGCGCCAGCCCCAGCTTCAGGCCGCGCGGTGCAGCACGCGAGCGAGGGTGGTCGCGATCTCGCGCGACTGGAGCGGCTTCGTGAGCAGCTCGCTCACGCCGGCGGCCAGCGCCTGCTGCGTGAGGAGCGGACCGCTATAGCCGCTCACCAGCACGATCGGCAAATCAGGCCGATGACGGCGCACCACATTCGCGAGCCCCGTCCCGGTAATGCCGGGCATGACTTCATCGGTGAGGACGACGTCGAACTGCCCCGGCGCGGCCTCGAACGCCGCGAGTGCGGCGTGGCTGTCGGAGAATGATACCGGTTGATACCCGAGCCGCGAGAGCACTTCGGCGGTCGCGGCCGCGAGCGACTCCTCGTCGTCCACGAGCAGCACACGCTCGCCATGGCCTCGCGGCAGCGGGCTCTCGGCTTCGATTGCGGCAGCGACCGCGATGTCCGCGAGCGGCAGGTAGATCGCGAACGTGCTGCCCTGCGCGGGAGCGCTGCTCACATCGATGGCACCGGCCAGGTCAGTCACGATGGCGTAGACCAGTGACAGTCCGAGACCGGTACCGCGGCCTACGTCCTTGGTCGTGAAGAAGGGCTCGAAAATACGGGCGAGCGTCACCTCGTCCATACCGGTTCCGCTATCTTCGACGGTCAGGCATACGTAACGACCCGACGCCAGCGTTCCGTGCGAAAGCGTCCGCTCCGCTTCGATCTCCGCGGCTGCGAGCGCGACGCGCAACGTGCCGCCCCCGCTCACCGCCTGGATCGCATTGCTGCACAGATTCATCACCACCTGGTGCAGCTGGGTGGCATCGCCGATGACGACGAGAGGCGACGTGGGGGCGCTCGTGTCGAGATGGATGTTCGCGGGAAGCGAGCCCCGAACCAGCTCGAGTGTTTCGGCCACGACGCTGTGAATGTCGGTGGGCGCGCGCCTGCCGCGCTGACTGCGGCTGTACGCGAGGATCTGCTCGACGAGCGCGCGGCCACGGTTCGCGGCGACGAGCACGTTCTGCGCATAACGTTTCAGCGGCGAGCTCGAGGGCGCTTCCTCGAAAAGCATATCGCCGTACGCGAGGATGCCGCTCAGCACATTATTAAAGTCGTGCGCAATACCGCCGGCGAGCCGGCCGACCGCTTCCATCTTTTCGGCTTGGCGCAGCCGCTGCCCGAGCCGCACACGCTCGACTTCCGCGTATTTGCGCTCGGTGACGTCGTTGTTCGTTTCAAGGATCGCAATCGGCCGCCCCCGATCGTCGCGCTGCAACGACCACCGGCTCGCCACCACGAGCTGCGTTCCGTCCCGCTTCGTATGCTGAAGCTCTCCTTCCCAGCGGTCTGTGCGGAACAACTCCGCGTTGATTTCCACGAGCGGCGCGGGGAAGACCGTCTGCATGAACTGGTGAGATACCTTGCCGACAGCCTCCTCTCTCGCCCATCCGTACAGCTCCTCGGCACCGCGATTCCAGTAGGTAATGACATCGCTCATGTCGCGGACGAAGATGGTGTCGTGCGTGAGATCGAGGAGGCGGGCCCGCTCGCGCAGCACCTCCTCCGCCTGCTTGCGCTCGACGGCGATACTCGCAAGATGGGTGATCTGCTCCATGACATTTTGCTCATGCGCAGCGGGGCTGCGCGGTTCGCGATAGTAGGTCGCGAAAGTCCCCAATACCCTGCCTTCCGAAGACAGGATCGGCGTGGACCAGCATGCCCGCAGCCCGTGCGCCAAAGCAAGATCGCGGTAGTCGACCCACAGGGGATCCGTGGCGATATCCGGGACGATCACGGGCTGTGCGCGGTAAGCGGCTGTCCCGCACGAACCCGCGGACGGCCCGATGAGCGCGCCATCGATCGCCTCGATGTAGGTTGCCGGCAGATTGGGCGCTGCGCCGTGCCGAAGGCAGTTCGCGCTCGGATCCAGCAAAAGGATGGAAGACAGGGAATCGCTGGACAGTTCTTCGAAGACCCGGCATAGCGTATCGAGGATGAAATCGAGGGAATCGCCCCTGGCGATCATCTCGAGTAACTGTTTCTCTCCGGCCAGCAGCATCTCGGCGTGCTTTGCAGCGGTGACGTCCATCACCGCGCCGACAAACCCGGTGCCGCCCGATGCGTCACGCGAGGCATGGCCCACGACATGGACATATTTGACGGAACCATCCGGCATCAGCAATCGCTGTTCGAAATCACAATCCTTCCCATCCTGCGACGCGCGCTCGATCGCCTGCTTTACGAAGGTCGCGTCTTCCGGATGAGTCCGCCGGATAGCGAGCTCCATGGTCGGTTTCGTCGTTCGGTCATATTGGTAGATTCGAAAGGTTTCCTCCGACCAGAAGATTTCTCCGCTGGCGACGTTCCAGCCGAAACTGCCCGTGAGACTCAACCTCTGAGCTTTAGCCAAATAAGACTCGCTCCGCGCCAGAGCCTCTTCGGCCCGCTTGCGCTCGGCGTTCTCGGCCTGCAACGTCTCGTTGGCTCTCCTCAGCTCCTGAACGGTCGTTCTCAAGTCGTCGCGCGCGCACCTGAGCGATTCGGCTGCGCCCCTTTGCCTGGCGCTCAGCAACCCGACAAAACAGGCTGACAGCGCAAAAATGATAATGCGCGGTACCTCATCGGCCTCCACAGCCAACGAATGGATCGGATTCACGAAGTAGTAATCGAAAATCAGAAGGGAAAGCAGCACCGACAGCAATCCTGGCCTGCCTCCACCGAACCAGGCGCTGAACATGACGGCGCAAAGAAACAGCGATGCGGGAGCCGTGACCAGGTAGATCTCCAGCAAGCGTGCGATGATGAACGCGAAGGCAACCGACGAAACAGCGACCCCGTAGCTCAAAAGCCGCAGCCCGATTTTCATAGCGCGCGAGAACCTCGGTAGTTCGACGGCGTGTCGGATGAAGCTCCTGCAGCCTGCCCTTGGGCTCGACGATGGGTTCGCCGTGATGCCTCGCCAAGTCCGCTCAGCTACCCGGGGGCGACCCCAGAAGGTCGGCCACCGCTCCCAGCAATTCGCCGCGCTTGAACGGCTTGGCGAGCGCCCGCGCCGCGCCGAGCGCGATCGCGGCATCCGCATTCATTCCGTACCCGGATTCGAAAAGACCCGAGATGGCGATGATCGGAATCCCGGTATGGCACCGCCTCAACTCGGCGATGACCATGGCGCCGCTCGTTCCGGGCATGTAGATGTCGGTTACCACCAGCGCGGGGGCGGCGAATCTCACCGCCGCGAGTCCGGCATTCCCGTCCTCGGCCTTGCGCACGCCGTAGCCTGCAGCCTCGAGCCACTCGGCCACGGCGTCGCGCATGATCGCGTCGTCTTCGATGATGAGGATATCGATGGTTGTGGTCGAGGTCATGTCCGGTGTGTCCATGAGCGCTGCTGGCGCCCGGTCCGCGGCTGCCGAGGACGTGCGGCGGCCGACGCACCAGGCGCACGTCGCGCTGATTTCGAGTACGCTATTCGGGCGCGGTCCAAAGGGTCACATCTGTGACTATAGCGGGTCACGTCTGGCTAGACTCGCGCGCATGAGGAACACTCAGGCGGTCATCATCAATATGCAATCTCAGGTGCCGGTGACCGGGTTGGCGCACGTCCTCGCCGTCGATGACGACCCCGTGATCCGGGAGGCGATCGCCGACTATCTCGGCCAGCACGAGTTCCGCGTCACGGCCGTGGCCGACGGGCGCGCAATGCAGGCGGTGCTGGCTCAGGAAGTGGTCGACCTCCTCATCCTCGACTTGAAGCTGCAAGCCGAAGATGGGATGGTCCTCGCGCGCCAGCTGCGCGACGAATCCGCGATCCCGATCATCATGCTCACCGGCCGCCGCGAAGAGGCTGACCGGGTGATGGGACTGGAGCTGGGCGCCGACGATTATCTGACCAAACCGTTCAGCCCGCGCGAGCTGCTCGCGCGGGTCCGCGCCGTGCTGCGCCGCCGCCGGCCGGAGATACAACAGGGCCGACCCGAGGGTATTCGTGCCTACCGTTTCGACGGTTGGGATCTGAACCTCAACACGCGGCGCCTGAAGGGCCGCGACGGCCAGGCCGTGCCGCTCAGCAACGGCGAGTTCAGTCTCCTCGTCGTTTTCCTCGGGGCGCCTCACCGCCTGCTCACGCGCGACCAGCTCCTCGACATGTCGCGCCTTCACAATGACGACGTTTACAACCGGACGGTCAACACCCAGGTCATGCGGCTGCGGCGCAAGCTCGAGACCGACTCGACGAGACCGCGCTACATCCGCACCGAGCGCGGCGTCGGATACGTGTTCAGCGTCCCGGTCGAAACCGTCTACTGAGCGCAGGCACGGCGCAGTGCGCACCGGAAGGATGTGCCCGGGCTCGTGGCGCGTGATGTCTGGTGCCATCAGTTCTCCTTGCTCGATGTTCAGAGCTCGATTTCCGCTCCGTGGATGGAAAGCAGCGTAACCGTCCAACGTCACCGAAGGGTTTCGTGGAAGCGATGCCGGGTTACGGATGTAATGTGGCCACAGGCATATCGCTCCGCTCAGATGTCGCTGCAGGACTTCGGCCGCAGCATCGAAGATAGAGGCGGCTCAACCGCGGAAGATGAAGAAAACCGCTCCGAGCAGGCAGATCCCGGCGTAGACAAAGTTCATCCTGAGCGCCTGCCCCATAAACAGCACTGCGAATGGAGCGAAAACGACGAGCGTGATCACTTCCTGGAGGATCTTGAGCTGGGCGAGGCTGAGCGTCGTGAAGCCGATGCGGTTCGCCGGCACCTGCAGGAGGTATTCGAACAATGCAATGCCCCAGCTTGCGAGCGCCGCGATCCACCACGTTTTGCCCTCGAGATACTTCAGGTGACCGTACCACGCGAAAGTCATGAAGACGTTCGACGCCGTCAGCAACACCGCCGTACGCAGCAGGGGATGCGTGAACACTTCCACTTCCATCTGTCAGCCCGGGGAGTCGAACGCCCGACCGGGCATCAATGCGTCGCGCCGACCGCGCCGCCACCCGGCAGTATGCCGGCGATGCCGGGTACGAGCCCTTCATCAACCATCGACGTCTCGTCGGGCACGCTATAGGGGAACGTCGGCGTGTTCGACGCCCGGCCCGGGTCGACCCTGCGCTCCCGCCTGTAGGTGCCCATGTTCGGGAACTCGGCAGCCAGCGGATCTTCCTGCGACGCCGAGGACGGGTAATTCATGCCCCGCTCGACGGCGCGATCGTGGAGGTGAGTGTCCGCATAGGTACGCATGTTCGGAAACTCGCTGAAGAATGACTGGGTTTCGTCGGCGAATGCCGCCGTGCCTGCGGTCGCGAGTATGGCCACGAGTACTGCGGTTGCGATGCGTTTCATGATGATTCCTGTTCGAATTGAGCGCACGCCAACGATTTCCAGCGCCGACTCCGGCAGGCATGCGACATGGTCCCGGGTGGCGGTGTTTCTCAGACTGCGCCCCAGTCCCACTCGCCGGGGTATATATCGTTATGACGCTGGCGAGCTTCGCGCGGCGCTTCACTGTCGCGAGCGGCTCGCGAGGCGCGGGTGATTGCAGCGTCCGCAATCGCCTTGACGTCGCGGCCTGCGGTCTCGAGCTCGTGCCGGTAGA
Organism: Betaproteobacteria bacterium; assembly: GCA_028292225.1. Taxonomy (GTDB): domain Bacteria; phylum Pseudomonadota; class Gammaproteobacteria; order Burkholderiales; family SG8-41; genus JAQGMV01. The sequence goes on along the minus strand of JAQGMV010000310.1, from coordinate 343 downwards.
CATCGGTCATCCGTGCCGCGAGCGCGCGTGCGCGATCCTGGTCCCTGGCCGGCATCAGGCACCAGCTCGCAATGTCACCGTTCAGGGTAAAGAGCACGAGCACCTGACCCGCGCGCGGCAGGAACACGGTCACCCCGCCGATCCCGTCGCGACCTTCCGGCAGCTCGGCGAGCTTTCTCTCGATCAGCTGCTGATCGTCCGCAGTCAGGACAACCGGCAATTCATCGCTGTTCATATCGCCTCCATTCGTTCGGGCAGACAGCACCCTGCACAGGTGACCACGCTACGCGCGTGCAGCTACCGACCGGTGACGTGTCGCGGTGCGGGCGTTACAGATGTCACC
>JAQGMV010000305.1 GCA_028292225.1 Betaproteobacteria bacterium | reverse complement strand
GGCGCGGACGACCTCACTCTCGGCGTGCTTCGGCACGTGAGCCCCGCCTTCGCCGAAGACCCGGTGCGTATCCTGCGCGTGGCGCGTTTTGCCGCGCGCTTCGGTTTCGACATCGCGCCTGAAACCGCCGAGCTCATGCGCGAGATGGTGACGAGCGGCGAGGTCGATGCGCTGGTGCCCGAGCGGGTGTGGCAGGAGCTTGCGCGCGGGCTGATGGAAGAGCGTGCGTCCAGGCTCTTCGAAGTGCTTCGGGAATCGGGTGCGCTTGCGCGCGTCGCCCCCGAGATCGCCGAAATCTTCGATGACCCCGAGCGCGCTCAGGAGGCGGCCGACGCGCTCGACGAGGTCTCAGGTGCCGGCGAGCCGCTCGAGGTGCGCTTCGCAGTGCTCGCGCGCTCGCTCGATCCCTATGCGATCGACGCGCTCGCGAACCGGCTGAAGCTTCCGGCTTCAGTGCGGGACCTCGCCGTCCTCGCGTCGCGCCATACGAACGCCATCGCCGACGCCGAGGCTCTCGCGCCCGAAGCGATACTCGATCTCCTCAACGCGGCCGACGCGTGGCGCCGTCCCGAGCGTTTCACCGAGCTCCTGCACGCGGCGCTGGCGGGCGAGCCCGAGCGCGGTCGCGCCATACGGCGCATGACGCGCGCGCGCGAAGCCGCGTCGAAAGTGGACGCGGGCGCGATCGCAAAAGCGGGCGCGAAGAACGACATCCGCGAGCGTGTGAACGCCGCCAGGCTCGAAGCGATACGCACGGCGGTCTCTGCGAAGTAGGAAGTGCTCGCAGGCGGCGGAGAGCCCGTGCGAGCCGAAGGAGGTTCAAGGAGGGAAACCCTGGTTTCCCCCCTTGGCGTAACCGGCATTGAGAGGCTGCCGCAGGCAGCCGAAGACCTGGAGCGCAGCGACAGATGATGCAGCTTTATACATGGAGTACCCCGAACGGCCGCAAGGTCTCGATCATGCTCGAGGAGCTCGGCCTCCCGTACGAGACCCACGCGATCAACATCGGCAAGAACGACCAGTTCACGCCCGAATTCGTCGCGATCAATCCCAACAGCAAGATCCCGGCGATCGTCGACCCCGAAGGTCCGGACGGCAAACCGATCTCGATCATGGAGTCGGGCGCCATCCTGATCTATCTCGCCGAGAAAAGCGGGAAGCTGATGCCGGCGTCCGCGCGCGGACGCAGCATCGCGCTGCAGTGGCTCATGTTCCAGATGGGCGGCGTCGGTCCGATGTTCGGTCAGGTCCATCATTTCCTGCGCGCGGCGAAAGAGCCGGTGCCTTACGCGATCGATCGCTATACGACCGAGACGCGGCGGTTATACGGCGTGCTGAACGACAGGCTCGAGGGCCGCGAGTATCTCGCCGACGAGTACTCGATCGCCGACATCGCGACCTATCCCTGGACCGCGCGTTTCGAATGGCATAAGACGCGGCTCGAGGACTTCCCGAACGTGAAGCGCTGGTTCGAGGCGATCTCGGCGCGTCCCGCCGTGCAGCGTGGAATGAAGATTCCCTCGTAAGCGCTTAGCCGCACCGGATTCGAAGTCAGCGCGTCTTCGCTCCAGCCGCGTCGGCGGGGCGCGCGTACTGCTGGAGCAGTTTCACGATCTCTTCGGTCTTCAGCTCGGGATTGGTGCGTAGCTCGGGCGTGCCGGCGACCGTGTTCGCCCACGCCATGTGCCGCTTCATGCGCTCGACGATGGTAGGCCATTCGCGAGCGGTGTGGCGCTGCGGGTCGGGCGTTGCGTGGCACTGCGAGCACGCGATGGTGAAAGCCTGGCCCGCCGTCGTTCGCAGCGCCGGATGTGCAGGGTCGATCTCTTTCTGGCCGTGCGCTTCGAGATAGCGCGTCAGCGTTTGTACTTCACTGTCGGTCGGCGCCTTGACGTGAGCCATCATGTCGCGCATGACGGCCCCCATGTTGCCGTTGCCCCACATGCGCCAGACCATCCGCTCGACGACCGGCTGCCAGCGCTCGGCTGTGTGCATCTGCGGATTCGGAAGGTGATGGCATTGCACGCAGTAGCGCACCGTGAGGCGGGCGCCGGCGGATGACGCGTCAGGGAGGTCGCGAGGCCCGACTGAAGGCGGCAGGATGCGGGTCATCATCGGGCCGTGCGGATTCTGCGCCCATGCCTTGCGCGCCTGCTCGATCCCGGGCGCCGCGGCGTGCGCCAGCGAGAACAGCCAGCCCGAGCCCTGCCACACGAGCAGCACCGCCATTGCGAACAGCAGATAGCGCAGCACGCGTTTGTAGACGTGGGGGCTCACGCGCTGCTGCACTCGCATGCCAATCCACAGGCCGGCGAGCGCGATGAACGTGAAGGGCACGTTGGCGAGCGCCTGCGAAAGGCGGATCTGGCCCGCGAAAGCCAGCGTTCCGGCCTGCACCACCTTGCCGCCGAGGAAGCACAGATTGAGGATCTGCGTCATCACCGTGGTTTCGAGGTTCAGCAGGGTGAAGTAAATCAGGAGCGGCGGCAGCGCCTGATTCACGGTCCCGGAGAAGAAGCCGCCGGCGAGGCCGAACACCATCGCGGAGACCTGCGGCCGCCGCGAGAGCCATCCCCAGTCCAGGTGCACGAGCCAGCCCTGATAGAGATACGCGAAGATGGAAAGGGCGAGCAGCAGCCGGATCGGGTCCTGCGGCGCGACGATCAGAAAGCGCGCGCCGAAGAAAGACCCGACGAGCACCCAGAGTGCGACCGGCCAGTAGCGGCCGAGGCTCGCGGTCCAGTTGCCGCCGCGCACCACGCCGACGACGTTCACGATGAAGTTCGGGAGCAGGTTGAGGATGATCGCCGTCTTCACGTCGGTCATCAGCACGAGTATCGGCGTCGAGATCGAGGGAAAGCCGAAGCCGAGCGCGCCCTGGGTGATGCCTGCGACCAGCATGGTCACCGCGGCGGCCGCCCAGATCGCATGGCTCAGGACGATTTCGTTTTCTATGCTTCCTCCGCTCGTAAATGGTGAACGGTAAACGGTAAACCGTTACGGGATGCGGTGCGCCGCGTGTTGCGCGTTCGCCAGGCAAGTCAAGGCGTCGAGACCCCGCCTGCGCTTTAAACGGTTCACCATTTACCGTTTGCCGTTCACGTCTTTACAACGTATGCACCCTGTCGCCCCGGACAAACCCCAGCAGCGGTCCGTCGATTCCGCGTGCCAGCGCCATCACCTTGAAGAGCTCGCCCATCTCGGCCGGGGAGAGCAGCTTCTGCACCTGAGCGGCGAGCGGCGCGTAGGTGCGGACGTCGTCGGGCGGAGTCTGGGCGAGAAGGTCGGTGATCCCGCAGTTGATCAGGAACTGCGCCTGCGCGGTGTAGCCGAGCACGCGCATTCCCGCGTCGATGCCGGCGTCGGCGATCGCGGTGAAGTCGACGTGCGCGGTGATGTCCTGCAGCCCGACGAGGGCCAACGGATCGTCGTGCGCGTGGTGGCGGTAGTGGCACATGAGGGTGCCTCGCGAGCGCTGCGGGTGGTAGTACTCGGCCGCCGGGAAACCGTAGTCGATGAAGAACATGGCGCCGCGGACTATGCTCGTCGCAAAGCTGCGGACGAGCGCGCGCGCAGCGAGATTGATCTCGGTCTCATAATCCTCGGGAAGAGTTTGCGATTTCGCAGCCTCGAGCAGCGCTCCCGTGGCCGGTCTCGCGGAGCGCTCGAAAGCGTCGCCGGCGAGCACCACGCCGATCTCTTCGATCGCGCCGTCGTGCACCCGCACCAGATTCGCCGGCACCGCGTCGAGCAGCTCGTTCGCGATCAGCAGCGCTTCCATCCTTTCCGGCAATGCGGCCAGCCATGCGACTCGCGGCAGCAGATGCGGCGCGTCCGCAGCGATGCGCTCGCGCTGGCGTTCGCGCAGGTCGGCGCTGAGCTCGAGTATGAAGTAGTGCTGGGGAAGAGCGCCGCTCGCTTCGAGAGCGGTCAGCAACTCCGCCGCGAGCGCGCCGCTGCCGGCGCCGACCTCGATCAACGTGGGTATGCCCTGATTGATGACTTGCGCCGCCTGGCGCGCGAGGCTCCGGCCGAACAGCTTCGAGAGCTCCGGGGCGGTCACGAAATCTCCGGCGGCTCCCAGCTTCGCACTGCCTGCGCTGTAGTAGCCGAGGCCCGGCGCATACAGGGCGAGCTCCATGAAGCGAGCGAAGCTGATCCAGCCGCCCGAGGCCTCGATTTCGGCGGTAATTTCGTGGCGCAGGCGCTCGGCTACGGTCAGAGCCTCGGGCGGCGGGGTCGGAAGATGTGCGAGGTGAGAAGGGAGCATGGCGGCCGATGATGAGTGACTAGGCTAAAATAAACAATATTTTGCGCGCTGCAAGGTCACGGCCGCGGCGCGCGTTTCCCGGGCATCGATGAGCGGATCACTGGAAGACAAGGTCGTACTGATCACCGGTGGCGCGCGTCGCGTCGGCGCCGCTATTTCGCGCCGCCTGCACGCGGCGGGTGCGAACCTCGTCATCCATTACCGGTCGTCCGCGGGCGAAGCGCGCGAGCTCAAGCAGGAGTTGACGGCCAGCCGTACGGGCTCGGTGGTGCTCGTGCAGGCGGACCTGCTGAAGGCCGGCAACGCAGCCGCTCTGGTGAAGGACGCGGTCAAGGCGTACGGGCGGCTCGATGCGCTGGTGAACAACGCATCGAGCTTCTATCCGACCCCGCTCGGGGAGATCACCGAGAAAGCGTGGGACGATCTGGTCGGGACCAACCTGAAAGCGCCGCTTTTCCTGTCGCAGGCCGCGGCGCGCGAGCTGAGGAAATATCACGGCGCGATCGTCAACATCATCGACATCCACGCCGATTTTCCGATGAAGAGCTACGTCGTATACAACGTGGCGAAAGGCGGTCTGGTCGCGCTGACCCGGTCGCTCGCGAGGGAACTCGGTCCTGAGGTGCGGGTCAACGGGGTCGCGCCGGGAACGATACTGTGGCCCGACGACGATTCGTGGAAAGACGAAGTGTCGCGCCAGCGGATCATGAACCAGACTGCGTTGAAGCGGATCGGCGAGCCCGACGACATCGCCAAAGCAGTCGAATTCCTGATCACCGGCGGCCCTTACGTCACCGGCCAGGTGCTCGCGGTCGACGGCGGCCGCAGCGTGATGCTCGGGTGACGAAAGCAGAACCCAGCGGGATCGAACCTGTTTTTCCTTCGTGCTCCTTCGTGTCCTTCGTGGTTAAAGATTTTCAGGATTTGAAATGACCGACGCAGCAACGGCCGTCGTAATGCCGAAAGAAGCCTACGAAGCGAACAAGCTCGCCAAGCGCTTGCGCCGGCTCGTCGGGCAGGCGATCGGCGACTACGACATGATCCGCGACGGCGACAAGGTCATGGTCTGCGTGTCGGGCGGCAAGGACAGCTACGCGATGCTCGACGTGCTGCTCAGCCTCAGGGCGCGCGCGCCTATCCATTTCGACATCGTCGCGGTCAACCTCGACCAGAAGCAGCCGGGTTTTCCCGAGCATGTGCTTCCCGAGTACCTGCAGTCGCTGGGCGTGCCTTACCGTATCGAAGAGCAGGACACCTATTCGGTGGTGAAGCGCGTGATCGCCGAAGGCAAGACGATGTGCTCGCTGTGCTCGCGGCTGCGGCGCGGCGTGCTCTATCGCGTCGCCGGCGAGCTCGGCGCGACCAAGATCGCGCTCGGACACCATCGCGACGACATCCTGCAGACCTTCTTCCTCAACCTTTTCTTCGGCGGAAAGCTGAAGGCGATGCCGCCCAAGCTCGTTTCCGACGACGGCAAGAACGTCGTCATCCGGCCGCTCGCCTACGTCGAGGAGCCCGATCTCGAAGCGTATGCCGAGCTCCGGCAGTTCCCGATCATCCCGTGCACGCTTTGCGGCTCGCAGGAAAACCTCCAGCGAAAGCAGGTGAAGGCGATGCTGAAGGAGTGGGAAAAGCGCAATCCGGGGCGGGTCGAAAGCATCCTTCGCAGCCTCCAGGACGTGCGCCCGTCGCACCTGCTCGACCGCAACGTCTTCGATTTCGGCGCGGTGGTCGCCACCGGCAAGCCTGAGCCCGACGGCGACAAAGCCATAGATATCAACGAGTAGCTGAATGTAGGCAAGCGCTCACATTCAGTCCAGAAAATCGGGGACAGACCCCGATTTAAGGCTGGTTTGTCAAACTGAGTTTGACATGCTAATCTCGCCGCATGAATTGCGCTGAACGCCTCGTCGCCCTTTTCGGCAGCCAAGCCGAAGTCGCCCGGCGCTTTCGCCTCGACCGCGCGGTCGTCAACAACTGGGTGAAATCGGGCTACGTCCCCGCCCGCTGGGCGATGGAAGTCGAGCACGTGAGCGGCGGCCAGATCACCGCGGCGGACATCCTCAACGAAGCCAATGCCCGCAAGCCTGTCCGCGTGAAGTCGCGCCCGGACGGCGAAAATTTCTTCGGATCCGCCCTCTCTGGGAGTGACGCCATGAACGCCTTTGCACCTGCCAAACGCATCAGCTCTTTCCACCCGCCTCAGCGCACGCTGATGGGTCCCGGTCCGACCGAAATCCATCCGCGCGTCCTCACGACGATGAGCCAGCCGGCGATCGGCTACCTGGACCCGGTCTTCGTCGAAATGATGGAAGAGCTCAAGTCGCTGCTGCGCTACACCTACCAGACCAGGAACGCGCTGACTTTCCCGGTCTCGGGCCCCGGCTCGGTCGGCATGGAGTACTGCTTCGTCAACCTGGTGAGCCCCGGCGACAAAGTCATCGTCTGCCGCAACGGGGTGTTCGGCGGGCGCATGATCGAGAACGTCGAGCGCTGCGGCGGAACTGCGGTGGTCGTCGAAGCCGGGTGGGGCCAGCCGATCGATCCGCAGAAGCTGGAAGACGCGCTCAAAGCCAACCGTGACACCAAGGTCGTCGCGTTCGTGCACGCGGAGACTTCCACGGGCGTCCTTTCGGATGCCAGGACGCTCGTCGAGATCGCGCACAAATACGACGCGCTGACGATCGTCGACGCGGTGACCTCGCTTGGCGGCTCGCCGGTGCTCGTCGACGAGTGGGGTATCGATGCCGTGTATTCAGCCAGCCAGAAGTGCTTGTCGTGCACGCCGGGCCTCTCGCCCGTGTCGCTCAACCAGCGCGTGGTCGATTACGTCAAGGCGCGCAAGGACAAGATCCATTCGTGGTTCATGGACATGAACCTGCTGCTGGGCTACTGGGGCGAAACGACCCGCACATATCACCATACCGCTCCGACGAACTCGCTCTTCGCGCTGCACGAGGCGCTGCTCCTCATCCGCGAGGAAGGCCTGGACAACTGCTGGGCGCGCCACACGCGTCACCACATCGCGCTCAAGGCCGGCCTCGAAGGCATGGGGCTCAAGTTCCTCGTCGACGAGCAGTACCAGGTTCCGCAGATGAACGCGGTGTTTTGCCCTGAAGGCGTGAACGAAGCCGAGGTGCGCAAGCGCCTCCTCGACGAATTCGGCCTCGAGATCGGCGCGGGTCTCGGACCTCTCGCCGGCAAGATCTGGCGTTTCGGGCTGATGGGTTACTCATGCCGTCCGGACAATGTGATGCTGTGCCTCTCGGCGCTCGGTTCGGTGCTCGATGACATGGGCCTGCCGGTCCACGTCGGCGATGCGGAATCCGCAGCGCACGCGGCGTATGCCGCGATGCACGTCAAGGCGGCCCAGGCGAAGAAGAAAGTCGAGCAGAAAGCTGCCTGAGCTTGCTCCGCAAGCCTGGACAGCTTTTGCCGGCGAACGCCAAAGAGGAAAACCGATGGTTTCCTCCTTGGATTTCCTTTCCTTCGGCGATCTTGCGATCGCTCCGGCGCACCAAAGAAAAAGGGCCCGAAGCCCTTTTTTTGTCATCCTGGCGCAGGCCAGGATCCGCGTTGATCTTTCGGTGGCAATCAGCCGCTACAACCCCAGCCGCTGCCAGATCGCAGTCGTCAGCGATGCCTGGTTCAGCGTGTAGAAGTGCAGCCCCGGCGCGCCGCCGGCGAGCAGGCGCTCGCACATGTCGCTGACCACGTCGAGGCCGAAAGCGCGGATCGACTCGGCGTCGTCGCCGTAGCCCTCGAGCTTTCTCCGTATCCAGCGCGGGATTTCAGCACCGCACGCATCCGAGAATCTCGCGAGCTGTGAAAAGCGCCCGATCGGCATGATGCCGGGGACGATCGGAACCTTCAGCCCCATGGCTTCGCATTCGTCGACGAAGTTGAAATAGCAGTCGGCGTTGAAGAAATACTGCGTGATTGCGGAGTCCGCGCCGGCTTCGACTTTGCGTTTGAATGCGTCGAGGTCCGCCTGTGCGCTGCGCGCCTGCGGGTGGTATTCCGGGTACGCCGCGACCTCGATGAAGAAATGGCTGCCGAACTCTTCGCGGATGAAAGCGACGAGCTCGTTGGCGTAGTGAAACTCGCCCGCGGTCGCGGTGCCCGAAGGCAGGTCGCCTCTCAACGCGACGAGGTGGCGGATGCCGTTGGCCTTGTAGTCCGCGAGGATCTCGCGAATGCTCGCTCTGGACGAGCCGATGCACGAGATGTGCGGCGCGGCGGCGTGCCCTCCTTTGCACAGGTCGAGCACCGCATTGAGCGTGCGCTCACGCGTCGATCCTCCGGCGCCGTAGGTCACCGAAAAGAACTCCGGCTTGAGCAGCGCGAGCTGCTTCGCCGTCTGCGCAAGCTTCTCTGCGCCTTCCGTCGTGTTCGGCGGAAAGAACTCGAAGCTGAAGCACTTGCGATGTGTTTTCTGCGATTCCAAAGTTGCCTCTCACCCTATCCTCTCCGCGCTTCTCGGGGCGCGGGACACGGACTGCGATTTGGCGTCCTCCCTCGGGCATACCACAGGTCTGAAGGAGGGACAGGTTTCGGAGAGGGAACCCGGGTTCCCCCTCTTACGTTTACCGGCCCACGCAGGCCCGCAAACCCCGATCAGTAACGATAATGATCAGGTTTATAGGGACCATCGAGATCGAGATTGAGGTAGCGCGCCTGCGCTTCGGTGAGCTGCGTCAACTGCGCCCCGAGCTTCTTCAGGTGCAGCCTCGCGACCTTCTCGTCGAGCTGCTTGGGCAGCACGTACACCTTCTTCTCGTATTTCGAGTTCTCGG
>JAQGMV010000296.1 GCA_028292225.1 Betaproteobacteria bacterium | reverse complement strand
AGCCCGTTCCGCGACTGGACGGCCTCCACCGCACCCGGAAAAAGCTATCTCATTCCGGCGCTCGAGATCGTCGGCTTCGACACCCTGCTCAACCTGTTCAACCGCGTCCACTACGGCTGCTGCGACTACAACAGCAATCTGTCGTCGATCAACCGCAACCTGCGCCACAGGTGGGTCACCGACAACGATCCGTACTCGATCAACCAGCTCGGGCACCCTTACCAGGGCTCGATGTACCACGGCTTCGCACGCGCGTCCGGCCTGAACTTCTGGGAGTCGCTCGGCTACACCTTCGCGGGCAGCGCCTTCTGGGAAATCGCGGGCGAGACCACGCCGCCCTCCAAGAACGACCAGATCAACACCGGGATCGGCGGTGCGTTCCTCGGGGAGGCGATGTATCGCATGGCGAACCTCGTGCTCGAGCACGGCGGCGGCCTGTCGCCGGGGTGGCGCGAGATCGCCGCGGCTGCGATATCGCCGCCGACCGGGTTCAACCGGCTCGTGTTCGACAAGCGTTTCGATGCGATCTGGTCGAGCCGCAACGCGGCGTATTACAGCCGCCTGTCCGTCGGCGCCAGCGCGACGACGCAAAACTCGCAGGGCACCACGACGACGGTCAAGCGCAACGAAGGCATCGTCGATTTCTCGCTCGATTACGGGCTACCCGGACAGCCGGGTTACACCTACAGGCGCCCCTTCGATTACTTCGCCTTCCAGGCGACCGCGTCGACCGCAAACGGCTTCGAGAACCTGATGACCCGCGGCCTGCTCTTCGGCAAGGACTACGAGGCTGGGCCGAATTACCGCGGCGTCTGGGGGCTATACGGGAGTTACGACTATATCGCGCCACAGCTTTTCCGCGTCTCGAGCACGGCGCTTTCGCTCGGCACGACGGCAGAGTGGCGTCTGTCGCAGAACGTCGCCCTTCAGGGCACTGTTCTCCTCGGTGCGGGGTACGCGAGCGTGGGCACGATCAACGGCCTGCGTGACACCGACTACCACAACGGGATCGCACCGCAGGCGCTCGGGGCATTCAGGCTGATCTTCGGCAACACCGCGTCGCTCGATTTCACCGGACGCGAGTATTTCGTAAGCGGCGTCGCCGCCGACCGCGCGGGCAGAGGCGGCCACGACAACATCGTGCGCGGCGAAACGACGCTGACGTGGCGCATACACAAGCAGCACGCCCTGGCCGTGAAATACCTCGTCACACGCCGCGATGCGTCGTATCCCGATCTCGGCGACCGGACGCAGCGCCGCGGCACCGTGGGCATCTTCTACACGCTGCTCGGCCAGGACCGGTTCGGCTCGCCGGTCGACTGGAAGTAAGCCGCGCTACGTGCCCGAGCGTAGCGATAGCGAAGGCTAGGGATGAACGGCCCGACGCAAGGCTGCGTGAATTCGAATGCGAAAACGAAGCGACGTGCTAAGCGGCTACACGCGGCGCAGGTTTTGGAGAGTTGAGCGCGCCTTCTTCCTTCAGCATGCGCAACGATTTGCGCCACGCGTCCAGAGTGAAATCCACGTCCGCCTGCGTGTGAACCGCCGAGACGATGCCGCCGCGCCAGCCTTTGAGGTCGACGCCGTTGACGAGCATCGCGAGGCGCATCTTGTCGAGCGCGCGCTCGTCGCGGCCTTTGAACGAATCGAGCGTCAGGGTCGCCGCGTCGAATTTCGTGGGGCGGATCGCATCAAAGCGCGGGTTCGGATAGATGTGGAAGAACGAGTGCTCGCCGTAGATCGCCCACGGCACGCCTGCTTCCTCGAGCACTTCGTTCATGCGCCGGCGCAGGATCTGGGCAGTGGCCGACGCTTTCGCGCACGCGTCCGACTCGCGGATGATATTCAGCGTCGTGATTCCGGCAGCCGCCGCGAGCGGATGGCCGTTATGCGTTCCCTGGTGGCTGATGCGCTCGCGTCCTGCGGCAGCGGCGGCTTCGAAGTCGAGCAGGTCGAGGATGTCTTTGCGACCGCCGACCGCCGCCCCCGGCATACCGCCGGCGACGATCTTCCCCATCGTCGTGAGATCGGGCGTGACGCCGTACAGCGCCTGAGCGCCGCCCGGCGACACACGGAAGCCCGTCACCACTTCGTCGAAGATGAGCACGACGCCGTGCTTCTTCGTGATCTCGCGCAGCGCGCCCAGCACTTCAGGCGGCGTGGGAATCGCGCCTGAACTGCTGCCCGCGGGCTCGATCATCACGGCCGCGACATCGCCCCCAGCGAGCACGCGCTCGACCGCCGCGACGTCGTTCGGCGCGACGAGCGTGGTGTTGTCGGCGACCTGCTGCAGCACGCCGATGCTCGGTGTGCCGTCGAGGTGATCGTTGACGCCGAAAGAGACCTGGTCGTGCCAGCCGTGGAAGTGGCTCTGGAAGCGCACGATGCGCGAGCGTCCGGTGGACGCGCGAGCGAGGCGCATCGCGAGCTGGGTCGCTTCGGTGCCTGATGACGTAAAGCGCACGCGCTCGGCCGATGGGATCATCCCCTGGATGACCGTCGCCCATTCGATCTCGA
>JAQGMV010000282.1 GCA_028292225.1 Betaproteobacteria bacterium | reverse complement strand
GCAGGTCCTTCAGCATCAGCCATCTCACGTCGAACCGGCGTTGCAAGCGGGTTTGTCCGCGTGACGGATCCACAAAGAGGAGCGTCGACATCCCGCCGCCGACCTGCGTCTGGCTCGATCCGTGCCGATGGGGGTGCATCCAGAAAACACCGGTCGGAAGATCGAGCGGCAGCGGGGATCGGTAGTGCACTGATCCAAGCACGGCAGAGCCATGGGCCGGCCCCGGGTCGTGCGATTCCGCCGGCGCCGCTTTGCACGGACTCGCTGCAGACGGACCGTGCGAGGCGACGAAGATGTTGTCGCCATGGATCCCGCAAGGGTCCGCAGCAGCGGCCGTCGGCACGATCACGCCGTGGGTGTGCAGATTGGTGAACGGCACTTCCGGGTGATCCTGTGACGCGCTGGCAGGGACCGGCTGCAGATCGTTGATCAGGCGGACGTCCAGTGTCTGGCCCTGCTTCGCGATGACGACCGGCGGAAAGAGCGAGGGCGCTGCCCCGTTCACGCCATACAGATAGAGGCCGTCTACCCGCAATGTGCGATTGGCAGCGCCATCCGGGGTGCCCACGGGGATTGTCGCCCTGACTTTATTCGTCGCACGCAGCGAAAGCCTCAACGGCGATGAGGAGGGCGCATCGACAATGCGTGCGGGAGGCAGCTCGACGGGCGCCGCATGCGCGCCCTTCGGCGTCATCGCGAGAACAAACAGGAGAAGAAGGACCGGGTGCATGGTTTACGAGGCTCCGCGGGCTTGCGGCCTTCCGAGTACGTCGGGCTCCACTCGGGCGGCGCGGCAACGTCGGCCGGGCGCGACTCCTCGCCGGTGTTCTGGATCCAGCCGCCGCCGAGCGCTCTATACAGATCCACGAGGCTGGTCAGGCGGGCCATCTGTGCGCTCACGAGCGCCTGGCGTGCGGTGTAGTAGTAGGTCTGCGCCGTCAGCACGTTGAGATACGGATCGACACCTTGCTTGTAGCGCATCAGCGCGAGGTCGAGAAAGCGCTGCTGCGAGCTCACGTATCGTTCGAGGGAAGCGACCTGGTCGTCGTACGTACCGCGCGCGGCGAGCCCGTCGGCGACTTCACGGAAAGCGGTCTGGATCGTGTTCTGGTAATTGGCGATGTCGATATCGTTCTGCAGCTTCGTCGCATCGAGGAACGCCCGGTTCGACCCCGCATTGAAGATCGGTTGGGCCAGCTGGGGCACGAGGGACCAGAAGCCCGAGCCGGCCGAGAAGAGGCCGCCCAGGGTTGCACTCGCAGTGCCGACGCCAGCGGTGAGGCTGATCGTGGGGAAGAAGGCCGCTCTCGCGGCGCCGATATTCGCATTGTCCGCGCGCAGGGTCGCCTCGGCTTCCTGGATATCGGGTCGGCGCGTCAGCAGCTCGGAAGGCAGTCCAGCCGGAATATCGGTGAGGAGCTTCTGATTATCGAGCGTCACGACGGGCGGCAGGTCAGCGGGGAGGGCCTGCCCGATCAGCAGCACCAGGAAGTTCTCCGCCTGCGCCCGCAGCCGCACGTAGCCCGTGTAATTCGCCCGCGCCTGTTCGACGACGCCTTCGGCCTGACGCAGGATCTCTTCGGCCGCCGTGCCGACGTCGAACTGCTGCTTCACGATGTTGTAGGAGTCCTGCGCGCTCTTGAGCGTATCGCGCGTGACCGCCATCAGCTCGTCGTACGCGAGCATCGTCACATACTGGTCGGCGACTTGGGAAACCAGCAGGATCTCGAACGCTTTGCGCGCGTAGGCCGTCGAGAAGTATCTGTAAAGCGCCTGGTCCCTGAGACTGCGCAGCCGTCCGAAGAAGTCCAGTGTCCACGACACCGACAGTCCGACCGAATACTCGTGAAAGGTGAGGCCAGGACCAGTCCCACTCGTAGTCACGCCTCCCGGTGTGTGGGAAGCCTGAAATTGCGCGACCCCGTTCACCTGAGGGTAGAGCTGCGCCCGCTGAATCCGGTACTGGGCCTGCATCTGCATGACCAGCAACGCCGAGACGCGCAGATTCCGGTTGTTCTCAAGCGCGATCTCGACCATGCGCTGCAGGCGCGGATCGGCCATGAAGTCGCGCCATCCGATCTCGGCCGCTGGCAGCGCCGTACCCCGCGCCGCGGGGTCTTTGTATGCCTCGCCGGTCGGAAACGTGGCCGCGATTGGCGCCTCGGGGCGATGAAATATCGGTTGCAGCGAACACCCCGCCATGAGTGCGGCTGGGGCAATGAGCGCGACGTAGCGTGCTTTCATCGGTGCTCTCCTCCGCCGGATTCGAGCGCAGGCAGGGCGGGCAGGTGAGATGCGGACTTCTTCTTGCGGCGCAGCTTGTCAGCGACCACGACGTAAAACATCGGGATCAGGAACGTCGCGAGGAACGTCGCGGCGAGCATGCCTCCGAGCACCCCTATGCCGACCGAGTTTTCGCTCTCCGCCCCCGCCCCGTTGGCAAGAGCCAGCGGCAGCACGCCGAGGCCGAACGCGAGCGAGGTCATCACGATCGGGCGCATCCGGATGTGCGCCGCTTCTATCGCCGCGTCGGCGGCCGTACGGCCCTGGGCCTGAAGCTCGCGCGCGAATTCGACGATCAGAATCGCGTTCTTCGCTGCAAGGCCGATCGTGGTCAGGAGACCGACCTCGAAGTACACGTCGTTCTGCATGCCGAAGCCGGTCGCCGCCAGGAGCGCGCCGAGCACGCCGATCGGCACGACCATGATCACGGAAAGCGGTATCGACCAGCTTTCGTACAGAGCCGCAAGGCTCAGGAAAACGACGAGGATCGAGAGCGCATAGAGCAGCGGCATCTGGGAACCCGCCTGCACCTGCTGGAGGGAGATGCCCGTCCATTCGTGGCCGAAGCCTGCCGGCAGCTTCTGCGCGATTTTCTCCATGGTCTGGATCGCCTGACCCGTGCTGTATCCGGGCGCGGATTGTCCCTGGATCTCCATGGACGGTACGCCGTTGTAACGCTGGAGCTGGGGCGAGCCCCAAGCCCATTTCCCGGTCGCGAACGAAGAGAAAGGCACCATGACCAGGGGGTTGCTGATGGGCGTCACGCTCGATGAACTGCGGGCCGATGTCGTTCCGGTCAGCGAGCTCGCGGTGGCCGAAGCAGCCGTCGTCGAAGTGCCGCTCGAGGTGGAGCTGCTTGTCGTCGTCGCGCCTGCACCTCGCACGTACAGGACGTTGAGATTATCCGGGGTCATGCGAAACGGTGCATCGGCCTGCATGTAAACCCGCTTCAGGCGTCCATCGGTGTCGAGGAAGAAATTGATGAACTTCGACGCCCAGGAAATCGAAAACGTCTGATCGATGTCGCTCAGGTTGACCCCGAGCGCGCTCGCTTTTTCGCGATCGATAGCGATCTTGTACATCGGATTGTCTTCGAGCCCGTTCGGCCGCACGAGTGTGAGCGTCGGATCCTTGCGAGCCATATCGAGGAGCTGATTGCGCGCCTGCATGAGCTCGTCATGGCTACGGCCGCCAAGGTTTTTGAGCTCGAAATCGAATCCCGAGGCCGTTCCGAGCTCCCGGATCGGAGGCGGATTGATCGGGACGATCACTGCGTCCTTGTACGACCCGAAATGCTGGGAGATGCGGCGCACGAGCGTCTGCACCTTGAGATCCGGTGACGTGCGCACCTTGAAATCCCGAAAGTGAACGAAGAGCAGGCCCTGGTTCTGGCCGCGACCGGCGAAATTGAACCCGTTGATCTCGTACACCATGTCGACCATCGCAGATTCGGTCTTCAGCAGGTACTGGCTCACCGCTTCGAGCGCGGCCCAGGTCTGCCCTTGAGTCGTCCCCGGCTTCGTTTGCACCTGCACGAACATGCTTCCCTGGTCTTCCTGCGGCAGGAACGCCGTCGGCAGGTGCATGAACAGCCACCCCACCGCAGCGATGATCGCGCCATAGACCAGCAGCCACCGGCCGAACCGGGCGATCACGTGGCGCACGCCACCGACGTACTTGTCGCGGCCGGAATCGAACCAGCGGTTGAACCAACCGAAGAACCCTTTGCGTTCGGTCTCTTTTTCCGTTCCCGGTTTGAGCAGGATTGCACACAGCGCGGGAGTGAGCGAGAGCGCCACGAACACCGACAGCAGCATGGCCGTGACGATCGCCATCGAGAATTGGCGGTAGATCGCACCGACCGAGCCCGACGAAAAGGCAATCGGTACGAATACCGCGGACAGCACGGTGGCCACGCCGACGAGCGCACCGCTGATCTGGCTCATGGCTTTGCGCGTCGCCTCGACCGGCGCGAGACCTTCCTCGGTCATGATGCGCTCGACGTTTTCGACGACGACGATCGCGTCGTCGACGAGCAGGCCGATGGCAAGAACAAGGCCGAACATCGAAAGCGTATTGATCGTAAACCCGGCTGCCGACATGATGCCGAAGGTGCCCAGCAATACGACCGGCACGGTCACCACCGGAATGAGGGTGGTCCGGAACTTCTGCAGGAACAGGAACATCACGACGCATACGAGAGCGATGCCTTCGAGCAGTGTTTTCACCACTTCGGTCATCGACGCGATCACGTACGGCGCCGTCTCGTACGGATAGACCGTTTTCATTCCGGAGGGAAAGTACGGCTCGAGTAGAGCGATTTGCGCTTTGACCGCTGCGCTCGTCTGAAGCGCGTTGGCGCCGGTCGCGAGCTGTATGGCGATGCCGGACGCGGGCTCACCGTTGAACCGGCTGTCGACGTTGTACGTTTCCGCGCCGCGCGCGATGTGCGCGACGTCCCGGATGCGAATCTGCGAGCCGTCGGTCATGACCTTCAGCAGGATATCGCCGAACTCCTCGGGCGTGCGGAGCAGCGTCGCTTCGGTAAC
>JAQGMV010000234.1 GCA_028292225.1 Betaproteobacteria bacterium | reverse complement strand
TGGCGGTCTCGAGCAATGAAGAAAACGGGATGGGCTATCCGGTCGAGGGCGCGCGCGCGATCGCAGACACGCGCGAAGCGTGGGATGCCGGGATCGGCTGGCACACGAGCACCGACCGCTACGTGGGTCTGCCCGACTGGTTCGACGATTACATCGCGGCGGTCAGGACCTGGCAGTGAACGCAACTCGGCGAGGCGGGCTATCCTTCACGTTTCAGACCCGCACGACAACGGCGGAAGATGAATGAATTGTGGGCGCAGCCGGTGATCATCGAGAACCGTCACGGCGCGAACGGCGACATCGGCAGCGAGCATGCAGCACGGGCGACGCCCGACGGCCGCACCTTCTCATGACGACCGCGCTGGACCGCACGCGATCAGTGAAGTGCAATCTCATGTACTTATCGCTCGTTCACGAGGAGCAGTCATGGCCCGATACCTGAAGCGCATCGCCGCGGCATTCTCGCTGGTGCTCGTCGCGTCGATCGCGACGCCCGCATTCGCCGCCGGCCAGTCCGGCGTCGTGATCCTGCACGGCAACGGAGAGACGCCCGCGAATGTCTCGGCGCTCGCCGATGCGTTGCGGATCGAGGGCCTGCTCGTCGCCACACCTGAAATGCCCTGGTCGTCGCGGCGGCTTTACGACCGCAACGCGGCCGATGCCGACCGCGACGTCGATTCCGCGATCGGGGCGACGCGAACGGAGGGCGCGCAGCGGGTGTACGTGATCGGGCAGTCTCTCGGGGCGTCGTACGCCTTGCGTTACGGCTCCCGCCCCGGGATCAGCGGCGTCGTGGCGATAGCACCGGGGCATGCGCCTGAGAGCCCGCTCTACGCCCGATCTTTCGCCGACGAGCTGACGCGCGCACGCGGCCTCATCGCGCAGGGCCAACCCCAGGCGATGCTCGAGTTTCTCGACATGCAGTGGGGTGGGCGCCGCAGCAGGTCGCGGGCGTCCGCGGGCGCTTTCCTGAGCTATTTCGATGCTGCAGGGCCGATGAACCTCACGCGCATCGTGCAGCAGCTCGGTCCCGACAAGCTCATGCTGTGGATCGTTCCCACCGACGACGCGGCGTCGCGCCAGTGGGCGGTCGATCTCTACGGCCGCACGATGCACAACCCAGGCTCGCTTCTCGTCGAGCTTCCCGGCCCGTACCAGAACGCATCGCCTGCCGTGGTCAACGCGGTGACCACCTGGATCAGGGAAAGTGCCGCACACATTCGCGGCAGCGACTGAATCCCCTCGTCGCCTTCGCCGCAAACGTTCGCGACTGAAGCGTCACTCCGCTTTAGCGCCCGAGAGCTTCACTACGCGCGCCCACTTATCGCGCTCGAGCTTGAGGAACGTGCCGAACTCCGCTGCCGGCCCGCCGCCGGGCTCCATCCCGATGCCTTCATAACGTTCGCGAAGCTCGGGAAGCGAGCGGTTGATCGTGGCGTTCAGGCTGTCGAGCACGGCTTTGGGCGTCTTCGCCGGCGCAGCCATACCGTACCAGCCCACCACCTCGTATCCCGGAAGCCCCGACTCGGAAATAGTCGGTATGGTCGGTGCGATCGGCGTGCGCTTCGGTCCCGTCACCGCGAGGGTCTTGATGCGGCCCGCCTTGGCGTGAGGGATGGCCGCGCCGCTCGTGAACGAGACCTGGACTTCGCTCGCGATGAGCGCGTTGAGCGCGGGTGCGCCGCCCTTGTACGGGATGTGCACGAGCTTGATTCCAGCCATCGTGTTGAAAAGCTCGCCTGACAGGTGGTTCGCGCTGCCGATGCCGGACGAGGCATACGACATCGGTTGCGGGCGGGACTTCGCCAGTGCGAGCAGATCTTTCACCGAGGTCACCGGCAGCGTGTTGCTCACCGAGAGGTAGTACTGCGCGAAGACGATCAGCGCGACCGGCGCGAAGTCGTTGATCGCATCGAAGCGCAGGTCGCGATACAGGCTGGGGTTCACCACATGGGTCGGCGTGACGACGAGCAGCGTATGGCCGTCGGGCGCCGATCTCGCCGCGAGCTCGCCGGCGACATTACCTCCGGCGCTCGGACGGTTGTCGACGATGAAAGTCTGGCCGTAAACGTCGCCGAGTTTCTGCGACATGATGCGGCCTACGCTATCGGTGCCGCCGCCGGGACCCTGGCCGACGAGCACCCTGACCGATCTTTGCGGATACGACGCGGCGAGTGCAGGGCCGAGCGTTGCGAGTGTTCCGCAGAGTGCTGCGGCGAGCATCGTGCGTGTCTTCATGCGGCGTGCCTCCCATAACGCAGTTGCAAGGGCAGAAAGATTCGGACACTGCTGCGCGGCTCGACCGTTCTCGTGCATCCTGTGCGGCTTCGGTCGCGCGGGTTCATTCTAGGCGTGTTCGGCGGCGTATGGGACGGCCCGTGCAGGATGGCCAAAAGGCCCGGCCTGTGCGAGCATGCGGGCTCCAGATCGGAGGTGTCATGGCTTCTAAATTCCGGCTTTGCAGCTTCAAGACGTGCCCGTGGGTGCAGCGTGCGGCGATCGTGCTGCGCGCGAAAGAGATCCCTTACGAGATCGAGTACATCGATCGCGACAATCGGCCGCAGTGGTTTCTCGCGGTTTCGCCCCACGCGAAAGTGCCGGTCCTTCAGATCGACGGCAAGGAGGCGTTGTTCGAGTCGAACGCGATCGCCGAGTACCTCGAGGAAGTCGCCGCGCCGCGGCTGCACCCGGAGGACGCGATCGAGCGCGCGCGCAACCGCGCGTGGACCGACTACGTGACGACGCTCGCATCCGCGGTATCCACGACTGCGTACTCCGATTCGGAGGAAGAATTCACCGCGCGCGCGGCCAGGATCGCGGAGCCTTTCGCGAAGCTCGACGAAGCATTGGGCAAGCGCGGCAACGCGGGGCCGTATTTCAACGGGGCGAAGCTCTCGCTCGTGGATGCCGCGTATGCGCCTTTTCTTCAGCGCTACACGTTCATGGACCGCCTGCGCCCGCTCGGAATCATCGAGCGCCATCCGCGGCTCAAGGCGTGGCGCGATGCGCTGATGGCCGCGCCCGCAGTGCGCGCATCGACGGTTCCCGAGATCGAAGCGGCGTGGCAGGAAAACCTGATCGCGCGCGGCCGCTGGCTCGGCACGCTCGTGCCGGCCGGTGCGACGACTGCGGCGGTTTAGAGAGTCTCCGAAGAAGGGGTCATCGCGAGGAGGCTGCAAGGCCGACGCGGTGACCCGGTGGCGCACGCCTGGCGCAGCTGCGCGTGCGGCCGCGCTACCGCGTTTTACGCCGTAGCAGATGCGCGAGAAAGCGGCTTAGACCTTCGGTGCGCAGCAGGCTCAGCGCTGCGGCAAGCGCCGGCGCCGCGAACAGGCCGCCGACCAGCAGAACCATCGCGGTCACGCATATCGCGAACGTCGGATCGGCGACGTCGACGCTGGTGCTCAGACCTTCGACGAAAGACATTGCAGTACCTCCGCTGATTCACGTTCGATGATACGCGCGCCTGTGTCGCGCCGATGTCCGGAAAAGTCCGACTTCAATCCGCCCGGGCGCCCGACGCCTTGACGACTTTCTCCCATTTCACGATCTCGTCGCTCAGGAAGCTCCGGAATGCGTCAGGCGTGCTGGCCACAGGCTCGGCGCCTAGGTCGGCAAGACGCTGTTTCGTGTCCGGCACCTGGAGCAGCTTCGCAGTCTGTGCGTATAGTCGCTGAGTCAGATCGCGGGAAAGTCTCGGCGGAGCCCACATTCCGAACCACAGGTCGGCGTCGTAACCGGGGACGCCGGCTTCAGCGATCGTCGGCACATCGGGCAGCACCGCCGCGCGTCTCTTCCCCGACACGCCCAGCGCCTTGATCCGGCCCGCCTTGATATAGGGCAGCGCGACGATGGGCACGTCGAACAGCATCGAGATCTGTCCGCTGAACATCTCGGGATAAACGAGCGCAGTGCCTTTGTACGGGATATGGACCATGTTGATTCCCGCGAGGAGCTTCAGCAGCTCTCCGGACAGATGGAACTGGGTGCCGACACCGGACGAGCCGAAGTTGAGCGTCCCCGGTTTCGCCTTCGCGAGCGCGATCAGCTCCTTCACCGAAGACGCGGGAACGTTGGACGCGACCATGAGCACGGTGGGCGAGGTCGCGATCTCTGTGATCGACGTGAAGTCTTTCAGCGCGTCGTAAGGACGCTTCGCATAAAGGCTCGGACCGATCGCATGCGTGCTGACGGTGCTCACGAGGATCGTGTAGCCGTCGGGAGGCGCGTCGGCCACGAGCCGCGAGCCTATCGTGCCGCCGGCGCCGGGCCGGTTGTCGACGACGACCTGCTGCCTGAAAGACTCGGAGAGCCTCTGTGCGACGACTCGCGCGAGGATGTCGGTCGCGCCCGCAGGCGGGAATGCGACGATCATGCGCACCGGCCGCACGGGATAGGTCTGCGCGCGCACCGAACCGGCCACGGGCAGCAGCACGGCGAATGCACCGGCGAGAGCGACAGCAAGGGAAGCAGGACGCATCATCATTCCTCTTGTGAGAACGCCGACCGCCGCGGCGCGACGCCGAATGTTCTCACATCAGGCGGGGCGAGAGGCCGCGCTATGCCGCGCTCACAGCCCCCTTGCAGCCGCACTGCTTCAGCGCAATCGCGCCCGCGTTCAGATCACCCCGCAGGATGCTACGATCACCCTCTCCATCGCTTCCCGTTCATCATGATCCGCCCGCTGCGCATCGCCCATACGTCCGACGTACACCTGCACAACGATGCGGACGCGGCACACGTGCGCCGCGCGTTTTTACAGGTGATCGATGCGGTCGGCGATACCAAAGCCGACCTCTTCCTCATCGCGGGCGATCTTTTCGATCACAACCGCATCGACAAGAGCGTGGTCGAGTTCGTCTACGAAGCGCTGTCGCGCGTGGCGTGCCCGACCGTCGTCATCGCGGGAAACCACGATTGCTGGGAGGAGCGCGCGGTGCTGCGCCGCATGGATTTTCGTAAAGCGGGGCATCACGTGACGCTGCTCGACCAGCCCGATGGTGCGCTCGTCGAATTTCCCGGGCTGCACGCGACGGTGTGGGGGCGCTGCATGATCGAGCACGATCGCTCGAACAAGCCGATGGCAGGCTCCCCCGGGCGCACCCGCGACCTGTGGCACGTCGGAATGGCCCACGGGCTTTATTCGGACGAAGCGGACTGCGACCGCTCGTCGCTGATCACGCCTGCCGAGATCGAAGCTTCGGGCTTCGATTACCTCGCGCTCGGACACGTGCACGCCCATCGCCGCATGAAGCACGGCGGCACGCTCGCGTGTTACCCCGGCGTGCCGGCGCCTTATTACGGGACCGAAGCCGCCGGATGCATGGCGCTGGTCGAGCTCAGACCGGGGAAAAGTCCGAAGGTCACCGAATACCGCCTCGGTACTTCGGCAAAGGCTGAAGCGCAGGTTCGGCGGTAACAATCCGGGGGCAAACCGGGGTCGTCTCCTGAAACCGGGGTCAGTCCCCTCGCGCGAGCGACTCCAGCCGCGCATCGTCGGGCCGCTCGGCGGCGAGCGCTCGCCACATTTTGCGCGCTTCGTCCTTCAACTCGAGTTGCTCGAGCCATGCCGCATACGCCACTTTGTCCGACACCGGCGCCGTTCCCGCGGGACGCAGCGAGGCGACCTGCTGGCGCACGCCGGCCGGAGCGATGCTGAAGTCGCTCGTGCTCGAGTACTTGCGTCCGTCGGGCAGCCGCGTAGACACCACCCACGTGTAAGCCGCGTCGTCGGCGAGCTTCACCGTCGGGGGAAGCGTCACCGCAGTGCCATTGATCTCGGCTTCGTGGAGCAGCCTGCCGGTTTCGTCGAGGAGCTCGAAGCGGTAGCTGAGGCCCGTGGCTTCGAACTGCCAGCGAAACTCGGGCGATGCATCGACCGTGCGCGTGCCGCTCGGGTGGAGCAGACGTATGCGCCCTTTCGGTCCCGCGGCGCGCATGACGAGCGCACCCTGCACCGCGCCGGCCGGTTTCAAACGCACGTCGCTGCCCGCCTTGCCGCCGAGCACGCTGCGTTTCTGCGCGGCCGCGCCTTTGAGCGACTGCGGCTGCTGCGGTCGAATCGCCACGAGGGCAGGCCCGGTGATCAGGTACTCGCCGCTGCCGTCCAGATAGAGCGCGACCATGCGCGCGCCGGTGTCGAGCTCGACCTCGGCGTTCGGCTCGAGCTCGGCGAGCATCGCGAGCGGCGTGCGCGCGGTTCCGGTGACCAGCGTGCCTTTACCCTGGAGGTCGCTGACCATCGCCACCGGTGCCGAGTTCGCCGCGCCCGATATGGAAAAGAGCGCGAGCGCGAGCACTGCGGAAAAAAAGCACGAGCGCGCGAGTGCAGTTGCCATGTTCGTCTTCCTTTTAACCGACCTTCTCGAAACCGTACGCCTCGACCGGCGTGTGTCCCTTGATCTGCTGGAAACCGAGGTGCGTGTGGGCCACGCCCGGCGCAAGCGCCTGAGCCACGATACCCGAATACACCAGCCGGTAACCGACTTCTTTGGTGACCCCCTCGAGCCTGGAGGCGACGTTGATCACGTCGCCGATCGCGGTGTAGTCGTGACGCGAGGACGAGCCGACGTGTCCCACGACCGCGTCTCCGGCGTGCAGCCCGACGCCGATGTCGATCGGCGCGATGCCAGACGCACGCGCCTTCGCGTTGAAGTCCTGCACGTACTCGAGGAGCCCGCGCGCGGCGGCGAACGCCTCCGCACACGGATTATCGAGCGCCTTGGGCGCACCGAACACGGCCATGATGCCGTCGCCCATGAAAGTGACCACCGTGCCGCCTCGCGCGTGGATGACGTTCACCACCTGCTCGAAATAACTGTTGAGAAAAGCGACGATCTCCTGCGGCGACATGCCTTCGCTGCGCGTGGTGTAGCCGCGGATGTCGGAGAAGAGGGCGCACACGAAGCGGTTGACGCCGCCGAGCTCCGCGGGAATCTCGCCGGTCAGGATGTCGTCCATCACGCCGGGGCTGACGTAACCCGAGAAGGCGCGCCGCAGCTTCAGGCGCTCGCGCATGCCGAGCGCAGCCTCTCGCGCGCTGCGAGTCACCGCTGCGAGGACCAGCGCAGCGACCGCAGGCGACGGCGGCACGTGCCGGCCGCGGGCGAGCAGGGCGGTGGAGCCGGCGGCAATGACGAGCGTGCCCACGACGATGACGACGACCGCGCGCCGCACTGTCGTTGCGAGCCACCAGACGCCGGCGAGCAGCACGCACAGCGCGACGCTCATCCAGCGCGGCGCTTCGGCGATGAAGCCGCCGTTGAGCAGGTTGCGAACCGCCTGGGCGTGCAGCACGACGCCGGGCACCGTGACGCTGTCCTGATCCCACCTCGCGAGTTTCACCGGCACGCCCAACCGGTCTTCGAACTTGAAGACGCCGCCGAGGAGCACCGGCTTTCCGGAGAAGAGCTGCTGCAGCGCTGCGGTGTCGCCGGCCTCGTGCAAGCTGAGCACCCGGTGCAGCGGGACGTAGTCGAAAGGCGCACCGAGCGAAAAATCGATGAGACCGCTCCGGCGCGGGGCGCCCATCCGCCGTGCGAGCTCGCCGGCGAGGGTGGGCACCGTTTCGCCGGCAGCGCCGAGCCGCTCGTCGAAGCGCCGCACCACCCCGTCGCTGTCGATCGGGAGCATCGCGTACGCGACTGCGTCGGCTCCGGCGGCAGCCACGAAGAGAGGGTAGAGCGCACGCGCCTCGCCCTGCGGATCGACCGTGCGGGCGAGCATCAGCGGCGCCGCGCGCCGCGCCGCAACGATGCCGAGCAGGAGCTGCTTGTCGTAACCCGGAACGATTGCGTCGTAGCTGCGGTCGGGAAACACGACGTCGAGCCCGACTGCGGCGGCGCCGCCCGCAGCGGTGGCATGGAGAAAGCGGCTGAAGTGGGGATGCCAAAGGGACACAGGCTCGGGCAGGCGTTTGACCGTGTCTTCGTCGATGCCGACGATGACGACGTCGGTCGCGACGGCACGCGGGCCGATCGCGCGCAACGCTGCGAACTGCGCGTCGAGCGCGGCGCGATCGAGCGGCTCGAGCGCATTGGTCGCGGCTAGTGTCACGGCGATGAGCATGACGATCGCGCCGCCTGCGAGGGCCCATCGCGACGAGCCCGACGCTATCCGCATCCCTTCACGCATGAGCACGCCGGCTTTCAGCGCAGCTGGCGAAACGACACGAGCTCGTGACGATCGGAGAGGATGACGCGGTTGGTCTTCACGCCTCGGAAGGTCTCCTCCATGGCGACTATCCGCCGGACCTGCTCGGGCGCGACCCAGTAGGTATAAGTCAGCGAGTAGCCGCGCGTGCTGTAGCCGAGGCCCTGCACCTTGAACGCGTCGAACTCGCCGGCGGGCACCGTGATCTTCTCCTTCGCGACCACTTTGAAGTCGATCTCGCTCGCCGAATCGATCCCGTCGCGCCCTTTGACCCGATAACGCGCAGTCCACTTCTTGCCGATGCTGTAATCGGACACGTAGAACTGAGCGCCCGCGCCTTCGGAGCCGGTGAACTCCCCGCGATTGCTCTTCAGACCGTTGCCGAGGAGGTCGCGAACCTGGGTCCCCTTGTTGTAGACGACCTGCTCGTCGGTGATCTCGGTGATCGTCAGCGTGTATTTTCTGGTTTCAGCGCTGGTCGACAGGTCGACCTGGCGATAGTTGTAGGTGTCGCCGATCGCGTAATCGAGGTTGACCCTGGCGGTGCCCTTGCTGAACGGGTTGCCCGCGTTGCGGCTCGCATCGCCCGCCTGAACCGCCTGCTCTCCGCTTTGCGCAAGCACGCGGTCGAGCCTGAACTGCGCGAGCTCGGAGAACTTGCCGCTGGGAAAGCGCCGCAGGTAGTCCTCGAGCGGTCCTCTTTCCTTCGCCGTCTTCACCGTATCCCAGAGCGCGAGCTCCTCGACGAATTGCGCCTCGCTTTCCTCGAGGCTGAGCTTCTTCAGCGCCTTGGGCGGGATGAAATAGAAATCCTGCTCGAGCGACGTGCTTTCCCACGGGACCTGCTGCCCGCGGGAGTCGCGCCTGACGTTGAGCCGCACGCGTTTCAGCACATCCTCTATTTTTGCGGCGGGCGCCTGCATCTCCTGCAGCACGTATCCCGTGTAGAGCCCGTTGGGGCCGCCGCCGTCCGCGGCTGCATTGCCCGGCGCAGTGGAATAAGCCAGCAGGGTTCCCGGCGGCGCGTCGATCTGGCTGAGGCCTTTCTGCTCGAGCTTCACGTTCGGGCCGAAAGGATTGTCGCGGCACGCGTCGAGAATGACGACGTTCATGGGATTGCGCGCGCGCGTGATGCTCTCGAGCAGGGTCTCCAGGTCGACCGCCTGCTGCTGCATTTCGGCCGGATTCCTGATCGCGGCATCGACCGGGATCAGGTAATTACGCCATCCGAGCTGCGCCCCATGCCCGGCGAAATAGAAGAGGCCGACCCCTTTCTGCGCCGCGAGCTTGCGTCCAAAGGCGCGGATGGTCTCGATCATGTCGCCACGGGTCGAATCGACTTTGAGCGTCACGTCGAAGCCCATGCGCTGCAGGTGCTCCGCGATCGCCCTGGCATCGTTCGCCGCGTTCTTCAGCGGAACGTCCCCGTACTTACCGTTGCCGATGACCAGCGCGAAGCGCGGCAGGTTGTTGACCGCTGACCCTGCGTCGGTCGCATTGAACGCGTGCAGGGGTACAGCGAGCAAAAACGCGCCAAGCGAATACAGCAGCACGGACTTCAGGCGCAGAGACAGGGTCAGGGGGCAGCGCATCTCGTGTGGACGCAGCATGGGGGACACGCAAACTTATCATAGAAGCCTTTGGGTAGTAGCATTGGGCACCTTTGCCCTTCTCACCCCGCTTTTCATCCTTTTACGCGAGCGACTCAAAGCATGCGCATCGAAGTCATCTGCACCGGCGACGAGGTTCTCACGGGAAAGATCGTCAACACCAACTTCAGCTGGATCAGCCAGAAGCTCGAGGATTTCGGGCTGTCGGTGACGTGGGAGACCACGGTCGGCGACGATCGCGACGACCTGCTGCTCGCGTTTCAGCTCGCCGGCCAGCGCGCCGACGCGGTGATCGTGAACGGCGGGCTCGGACCGACGCTCGACGACCTGTCACAGGAAATCGCCGCCAAAGCCGCCGGAGTCGAGCTCGTGCTGTCGGACGAGTGGCTCTCGAAGATGGAGGCTTACTTCACGCGCCGCAGCCGGGTGATGCCGCCGAACAACGTGAAACAGGCGATGCTCCCCGCAGGCGCCGAAGTGCTCGACAACCCGGTGGGCACCGCGTGCGGCTTTGCGGTCGGGATCGGCAAGGCGAGGTTTTACTTCACGCCGGGCGTTCCCCGCGAGCTGCGCCGCATGCTCGAAGGCGAGATCATTCCGCGGCTGCTCGCCAAGAGCGGCAAGCAGACTGCGATCTACCTCAAGCGCTTCCACTCCTACGGCATCGGCGAGTCGCACGCGGACACGCTGCTCGCTGGCGTCGAAGCGCTCGCGCCCGACGGCAGCGTGAAGCTCGGTTTTCGCGCGCACTATCCACAGCTCGAGACCAAGCTGACGGTTCGCGGCCGCGACATGGAGGAAATCCGCGAGAAGCTCGCGCCGGTCGAGCAGGAAGTTCGCAGCCGCTTCGGTAACTTCATACTCGCGGAGGACGACCGCACGCTGGAAGGCGTCGTCATCGAGGAGCTCGCGAGCCACGACGCGACGCTGTCTATCGTGGAAACCTTCACCGGGGGACAGATCGCCGCACGCATCACGCACCTGCCCGGGGCCGAGAAGATCGTGCGCCGCGGCATCGTCACTCGCGATCTCTCGGAAGTCTATGCAGCGGTCGGGCTCGACCCGCGATCGGCGGGGGAGACCTCGCGGGAGACCGCCGAAGCGGTGGCCCGCGCCGCGCAGCGCCACACGGGCTCGACTCACGCGCTCGCCGTGCTCGTCGAAGTCGACGAAGGCGCCGATCGGCTCGAGTTCGCGGGCACGGTCTGTCTCGCGATCGCCACGGGCCATGACGTCGCGTCCCGCCGCAGTCGCATCCTGGGCGGACGGGACTGGGTGCGCCTCGGCGCGGTCGAGATGGGTCTCGACTGCCTGCGCCGTTATCTGCAGGGCCTGCCGGTGTACGAGCGGATCGACTTCGAGAAAGTGGAGTAGTCAAAACCGGGGTCAGACCCCGGCCTTGACCGGTTCACGTCCACAGCAGTCGAACGCCAAGGACGCGAAGGGCAAAAGCAAGGACGCCAGGAGGCGAATGCTTCAACTTGGCATCCGTGGGTTTTTCCTTTGCGTCCCTTTTTCCTGCCTTAGCGTTTTAAGCTTTTACCGGCTGCTGTTTATACGCCGTGCCTTTCATTTCGCTGGCGGGCGCTGCTTTCGCCGCAGCGTCGCTGCGAGTCGTGGAAGCGTGCCCCGACGCAAGCGTGCTCACTTCACCGGTCAATTCGCCGCCTTCCTCGACGCGGATCTTGCCGTAGCGGATCGTTCCCGACACCCGGCCGCTCGCGTAGATGACGAGTTGCTTGCGCGCGGTGAGCGTGCCTTCGAAAGTGCCCCAGATTTCGGCGACGTCCATCGTCGCGGTGCCGTTGAAGACGCCGTTCTCGGCGATCTGCACGACGCGGCTGTCCATCGAGGCTTCGACCCGGCCTTCGACGACGAGGGTGTCGCAATCGGTGATCTCGACGCCTTTCAGCTTGATGTCGGGACCGACGATGAGCTTGCTTCCCGCGAGCTCGTCGTTGTTCTGCGTTAGCGCCTGCATCTGCGGCTGCGCCTGCGTCAGGCCCTCGCGCGCAAGGCCTTCGGGCTGCAGCGCCGCTGGCGAGCGCACGCCGGCGCCGCGCAGGCCGGGTGTGACGTTGGCTGTACGCGGGTCGCTCGAAGGGGTCTCGTCTTTCCTGCCGAACAGCGCATCCTTGTTGAACACTCGTTTCTCCTTGGTGGGGGTGTTGTTGGTGGGGGTGTTGTGCTTCCCCGCCGCGATGCGGCGTTGCGAAGCGTGGTGCTGACCAGGCTGCGCAGCAACGCGAGCGGTCTTGCAATGAAATCATGGGGGGCGACGCGTGCGCCGGGATGCCCGCGCCGACGACGCGCGCAGGGACGTCCGCTTGTGCGCATCGTACGCGCAAACGGCACGAAGCGGGTGACGGTGAGCGGCATTCAGTCGTCGAGCTGCGGCCAGTGCGCTCGCGCGAGGGCGAATGCGATGACCACGATCAGTGCGACGAGAGTTGCGACGACGCCGAGCTTTGGAAAAATCATCTCGATCTTGATTCCGGTTTCTTTTCAGCGCGAGGCGCGCTGGTGAGACGTGCGCGGTGTTCGCAAGGTCTGTGCCACTTTGTGATGGGCGCGGCCGGCACGCTTGCGTTCATCTCCGGCCATCGCGGTAAGTGGCACGTATGAAAGGAAAATCAGCTGCGTGACGAGCGTCGTTGCACGCTTCGATCACGAGGCGCGCGCACGGCGTGAACGCGCTGCCGTGTCGTTGCAGGGCGACGCGCAGCACGCCGCATGCACAGCGCGGCGCTGTCGAATCCGGCTAAACCATCACGAGGGCTGACAAAGTTCTCTTGTCATGCGACGGCGACAGGTTTTGTTGCCGCCGCGCCGGGCGACGATGTCGGTCGGGCCGCCCGCGGGAAAGCCGGCGAGCATGCGGATCGGCTTGGTGGGCCGCGACTGCGCCTGTGCATGACACACGCCGCCGGCCGCGGCAAGATACGCAGCGGCGACGGGCGCCGCGAGCTTCGCTGGCGAGAACATTCGATCTCCTCGGGGACAGACCCCGATTTACGCCCAGTGTTAATGGTGGTTAATCGGGGTCTGTCCCCAAATTAAATCGGGGTCTGTCCCCGATTAGGAGGGCCGAGTGACAATGCTCCACAACCTGTTTACCGACGTGCCCGGGCGCATGGCTTCGGAAGAAGTCATCGAACTTCTGTCGCGGCCCGATCTCAGAATCGAAAGAATCGTTTCCACCGGGCAGTCGAGCCCGGCGGGTTTCTGGTACGACGAGCCCGAAGGCGAGTGGGTGCTCGTGGTCCGCGGTGCAGCGACGCTGCGCTTCGAAGACGAGGCGGCACCGCGTTTGCTCGAAGCCGGAGATTTCGTCGACATCGCAGCACATCGCCGGCACCGGGTGGAATGGACGGATCCCGAAGTGCCGACGCTGTGGCTTGCCGTGCACTACACCGCTCGATGACTATCGATTCAACGCAGGCGTGAAAACCGGATGATGCGTATCAGTATTGAAACGTTCGCCCTCTTTGCAGCCGTCGCCGCCGCGCTTTCGCAGCCGTGCGCCGCGGCGCAACTCGACCGCAGCTTCAGGGCCGAGGTCATGTTCAGGCTTGCGAATCCGTGTCCTGCGACGGGTCTGACCAACGGCGAGTGCAAAGGTTATGTGATAGACCGCGTCATACCGGCGGTGTGCGGCGGGTCGGAAGAGCCTGCGAACATGCAATGGCAGACGCTCGCCGAAGCGAAGGCGAAAGACCGCTGGGAAAAGATCGGGTGCAGGCCCGGACGCAAGCTCGGCCTGCCGCCGCCTCCCGTCGATGCGGAAGTCTTTCCCATGGAGCAACCCCCGCCGGTGCCTGAAGTCCAGGCGCTCCCGCTCGGCTGAGGCGCCTGGCCATAGTGCGGTGTATCGGGATCGGCGGGCTTGAGTGCGCTAATCAGCGAGCCGCAGCAGGCATCGGGTTTTCCAGCGCTCCGCGCAGCGCGAGCAGGCGCACCTGCGCTTCGAGCAGCCCGGCCGCCAGGTCGCGGCGCGCCTGCAGCAGGTCGTAGCGCGAGCGCGTGGCATCGAGGAGCTCGAGGATGGAGCCGCGGCCGAGACGGTAGGCGTCTTCGGCCATCTGCCTGAGCGGTGGAAGCTTCGAGGCGGCGTCCTGCTCGAAGCGGTCGAGCGCCTCACGCCGCACCGCGATGACGTTCGTCAGGCGCTGCAGATGGGCCGCTGTCTCCGCAGTCACGAGTTGGCGCCGCAATGTCGCAGCGTGTGCATCGGCTCGCGCGCGGGCGAGCGGCCCGCGTCGGGTATCGAAGAGGGGGATCTCCATCGTCAGCCCGACGAAAGTCGAAGCGCCGTAAGGATCGTTCGTCCACGTCTGGCCGACGCCGACCGACGGCACCGGCCAGCGCTCACGTCGCGCCACATCGATGCCGCTCTGTGCCGCAGCCTCTTCTTTCAGCGCGGCGGCGACTGCGGGCGTATACAGCCTCGCATCCTGCGCCGCGACCTTTCCCGGCTCGAGCGGGAGCGGAGCCAACGTGCCGCTCGCAACCGGCTGCCAACCCGGCAGCGCGAGCAGTGCTGCGAGCATGCCGGAGCGATCCGAGACCTCGGCCTGCGCATCGATGAGCCTTGCGCGCAGTCCGCCGAGCTCGACGTCGAAGCGTGCGACGTCATAGCGGCTCGCCACACCGCTTTCCTGGCGACCGCTGATCACTTGCTGAAGGCGCGCCACTTCCTCGATAGCCTGCGTGAGCAGCGCCGCTTTTTCCTGCGCTGCGAGCAATCCCACGAATGCGGCGCCGGCTTCGGCCGCCTGCGTGCTCGCACCCGCAGCCACGCGCGCGCGGGCCGCTTCGATCTCGCGCTCGGCGCGCTCGACTCGCGCACCGCGCTGCCCGTTCACCAGCAAAGGAAGCTGCAGCGTCGCCTGATGCTGGACCGTTGCATCGAAGTTGGTGCGCTGACCGCCGCTCGGTCTTGCCAGGCCGTAGCTGAGCGTCGGATTCGGATAAGTGCCGGCGGTGATCCGGTCCGCTTCGGCCTGCGCGATGCCCTGGCGCTCGAGACCGAGGCGCGGACCTTCCCGCACGAGCCGCATCACGGTGTCCAGATCGACGATTTGCGCCGGACGCTCGGCCGCCGCGGCATCGAGCGCGGCTGCCGCGAGCACGGCGCAAACCAGGTGAGCGAGCTTCACGTGTCAGCCTCTTCCGGGGTCACCAGCCGATCCGGCGTGATGAAGCTGTACAGCACCGGCAGGATGAAGAGCGCGACGATCAGCGTCGTGATCATGCCGCCGACGACGACCAGCGCGAACGGGCGCTGCGTCTCGCTGCCCACCCCGGTCGAGAGCGCCATCGGCAGGAGGCCGCACAGCGCGAGGAGTGAGGCCATCAATACGGCGCGGAGCCGCTCGGCGGCGCCCTGCGAAAGGGCTTCGACCAGCGACTGGCCTTCGCGTCGCCGGAGCTCGGCCGCGCTCAGGACGAGCACGCCCATCAGCGAGACCTGGCCGAGCAGCGCGATGAATCCCACCGCCGCGCTCACCGACAGCGGAATGTCTGCGACGAAGAGCGCGAAGGCGCCGCCGGTCAGCGCAAAGGGAATCGTCGCGAGGATTGCGAGTGCGCTGCGGCCGCTGCTCATCGCGCCGTACAGCAGCCCGAGCACGAGCAGGATCGCGATCGGCACGATGAGCTTCAGGCGCCCCATCGCGCGCGCCTGGTTTTCGAATTCGCCGCCCCACACGAAGTAGTGGCTTTCAGGCGTCTTCACCTTCTGGCTGACCGTCGCGATCGCGTCGCGCACGACCGAGCCCATGTCGCGGCCTTCGACATTGAATTTCAGCGCCAGGTAGCGGCTGTTGCCTTCGCGGTTGATGTTGGCGAGGCCCTTGGTGACATCGATCTTCGCGACCTGTCGCAGCGGCAGCCGCGCGCCCGAAGGCGTCGCGATCAGCAGGTCGCCGATCTTCCCCGGCTCGTCGCGCGCGGTGCGCTGCAGCAGCACGCGCACCGGCACCGGCCGCTCGTTTTCCCAGAACTCGGTCGCCACACGGCCGGCCAGCCCTGTCTCGATCGTCTGCTGGGTCTCTTCCACCGTGATGCCCGCGCGCGCCATCGCGCCGCGGTCGAGCTGGATCTTGAGCTGCGGCACCGACGCATCGCGATACAGGTCGAGGTCGGTGATGCCGGGGACCGACTTCAGGCTCGCTTTCGCCGCTTCCAGCGTGGTGCGCATCGTTCCGAGATCGGGCCCGAAAATCTTCAGCACGACCTTGCCGCGAACCCCGGCGACCGCTTCCTCGACGTTGTCCTTGATCGGCTGCGAGAAATTGAAGCGCACGCCGGGGATCTCGGTGAGCTTCGCGCGCATCGCCTGGATGAGGCCTTCCTTGTCGAGCCCCTTGCGCCATTCGTCGCGCGGTTTCAGGCGCACGAAAGTCTCCGACATGTTGACGCCTTCGTTATCGGTTCCGTCTTCGGGGCGCCCGTTCTCGCTCAGGACCTGCGTCACTTCGGGAAAGGTCAGTATGCGCTTGCGCACATCGACGAGGACGTCCTGCGCCTTGTCCAGCGCGATGCTCGCAGGCATCTCGACGAAGATGAGGATGTCGCCCTCGTCGAGCTCGGGAAGAAACTCGGTGCCCAGACGCGTCACGCAGAGCGCCCCCAGCGCGAGCAGGCCCGCCGCGGCGAGCAGCGTCAGCGGGCGCCGGCCGAGGATGCGAACGATCGCGCCCTGATAAGCGTCGCGCAGGCGTTCGAGCCAGCGAGGCTCGCGCAGCTTCGCGTGGTGCGGCCGGAAGAAGAGGGCGCACAGCGCCGGCACGAGCGTGATCGAGAACACGAGCGCGCCCAGCAGTGCGAACGCATAGGTCAGCGCGAGGGGCCTGAAGATGCGGCCCTCGACCGACTGCAGCGTGAATACGGGCACCAGGGCTGCGATGATGATCAGCATCGCGAAGAACGTCGGCCGGCCGACTTCGACCGCGGAGCGCACGACCTGCCTCAACAGCGCTTTCTGGTCGGCAGGCGGATCGTGCCGCATCGAATGGATGACGTGCTCGACCAGCACGACGGCGCCGTCGACTAGGATGCCGAAGTCGATCGCGCCCATCGAAATCAGGTTCGCCGGCATGCCGAGCGCGTATAGGCCGAGAAACGCGACCAGCAGCGAAAGCGGGATGACCACGGCGACGACCGCGGAGCCGATCACGCTGCGCAGAAACAGCCACACGACCGCGACCACGAGGATGAAACCGTGGAGGAGGTTCGTGTGCACCGTCGAAAGCGTGTGCTCGACGAGCGCGGTTCGATCGAAGAACATCTCCACGCGCATGCCTTTGGGCAGGATGGTGTCGTTGAGCGCGCGCACCTTCTGGTGAATGCCCTCGAGCACCGCCGAAGGGTTCTGGCCGCGGCGCATCAGCACGAACCCTTCGATCGCTTCCTTCTGGTCGTTGTATCCGACCGAGCCGCGGCGCGGCGTCGCCGAGAGTGTGAGATCCGCGACGTCCCCTACCGTGATCGCGGTGCCCTGCCGGCTCTTCAATACGATGCGCTTGATGTCATCCGCGGACTCGATGTAGCCGATGCCGCGCACGGTCAGCTCCTGATCGCCGTTGCGCAGAAAACCGCCGCCCACGTTGACGTTCGCCTTCGACACCGCGGTCGTGAGGTCGGAGAGCGTCAGGCCGGCCGCATACAGCTTCGCAGGGTCCACCTGGATGTGGACTTCCTTGAGAAAGCCGCCGAACGGCACGACGTCGCCGACACCCTGCACCTGCTTCATCACGCGAGTGACGTTCCACTGCAGCTCCGCCCGCAGCTCGTAGAGATCGTGGCGGTCGCTCGTCATCCGGAACTGGTAGATCTCGCCGAGCGGCGTCGTCTCGGGATTGAGCGTCGGTATGATGCCGGGGGGAAGCTCGGCCCCCTGCAGGCGTTGTGCGACGAGGAGCCTGGATGAGAATGCGTCGACCTTGTCCTCGAAAATCAACGTGATCAGCGAGAGACCGAAGAGACTTTCGCTGCGCATGGTCGTCGCACCCGGGGTGCCGTTGAGCGCCCGCTCGAGCGGCACCGTGACCTGCCGCTCGATTTCCTCGGACGCCGCCCCGGGCATCTGCGTGATCACGGTCACCTGTGCGTTCGTCACGTCGGGAAAAGCCTCGATCGGCGTTTCCAGATACGCGCGCAGACCGAAGATGGCCACGACCGCCGTCACGAAGACGGCCGCGATGCGGCGGTGCACGGATGCTTCGATGAGCCAGGTCAGCACGGCGGGTTTCTAGAGGAGTTGCTCGGCGGCGCTGTCGAGGAGGAGCCCGCCTTTGACGACGATCCGTTCGCCCGGCTTGAGGCCTTCGAGGACCGGTACGCGGCCCGCCCTCGCGGCGCCGACCCGCACGTCACGCGGCTCGAAGCGGCCGTCGGCGCGCTGCACGTAGACGACTCGCCGCTTGCCGTCCTTGATGAGAACTGCGGTGACCGGCACTGTGATGGCCTGCGTGCGGGCGGGGAAGCGAAGCTCCGCATACATGCCGGGTGCCAGGCCCGAGAGATCGCCGCGCAAAGCGACGTAGATCGGCAGGCGCCGGGTCTCCGGGTCGATACGGGAGCCCAGGCCGTCGACTGCGCCTTCGAGCTGGCGCCGCGCGCTCGGTATGGAGACCGACGCGGCCTGTCCCCTGGCCACGGCCGCGGTGTCGGACTCGGGCACATCCGCGACCGCCCACAGCCGTGACGCGTCCGCAATCTCGATGAGCGCCTCGCCGCCTGGCGCCACCATCGTGCCGACCGTCGCTTTGACCGTCATCACGACGCCCGCCGTGGGCGCTCTCAGGCTGACCAGGTCGCCTTGTCCACCGCCGAGCAGCACGCTCGCGCGTCGGGCCCGCTCGAGCTCGGCGCGGGCTTCACGTGCCCGCGTCTGCGCTTCGAAGCGCTCGAGCTCGAGGCCCACGCCTTTGGCGATCATCTCGTTCTGGCGCCGCACGTTGTCTTCGGCGGCTACCGCGCGCGCCTGCGCCTGCTCGAGCGTTGCGCGCGCGCCGGCGGCGTCAGCGCTTTGCAGCGTGAGCAGCACTTTGCCGGCGGCGACCGATTCTCCGGGGCGCACGAGCACGGACGCCACGCGCCCTGCCGTGGGCGCGCCCAGACTTGCCATCGCTTCCGGGCGCAGCGATACGCGCCCGGGAATCGGGCCGTACATCGCACCGGAATCGGCGATGCTCACCGCTTCGATCGCGAGGTAGGCGAGGCTGGGGTCCTGAAGCGCGAGCCCGCCGTTGACGAGCTTGGGCGCGTCGGCCTTCTCGACGGGCTGATCGCACGCCGTCAGTGCGGCAGCCGTTATCAGCACCGCACACGGCAGGCGCAGCAGGTGCTTGAATGCGCAGAGTATGGCGATCCGGGGGCGTTGCATTTGAGGCGATGCTTGATGGATGATGCGAGCCATGATTCTACGGACGGGCGCGGCGGAATCCTGTCGCGAAGCTGTCGTTACACGAGGTGCTGCTGTCATGCGCGTGCTGCTGGTTGAAGACGATCGAATGCTTGCAAGCGGGATCGCGGCGGCGTTGTCCCAGACCGGCTACACGGTGGAAGTCGCAGGTACTGCCAGGCAGGGACTGCAGCTCGCGAGGGAAGGCGCTTTCAACATCGGTATCCTCGATCTCGGCCTGCCTGACCGCGATGGGCTCGTTCTCCTGAGCGACATCCGCCGTGACGGGATGACCTTCCCGATCCTGATCCTGAGCGCGCGCGACGCCCTGAACGACCGCATCCGCGGCCTCGACACGGGTGCGGACGATTACCTCGTCAAACCCTTCGCGCTTGCCGAGCTCGAGGCGCGCCTGCGGGCGTTGCTGCGGCGCGGTGAGGAGTCCGCGGCGTGGCGCCATGTCGGCGCGCTGCGTTTCGACGCAGCAGGCAAATGCGCGCTCCTGCACGGAGAGCCGATGGAGCTCACGGCGCGCGAGCTCTCGATACTCGAGGCGCTGATGAACCGCGTCGGCAAGACCGTCAGCAAGCAGGCCCTGTTCGATGCGGTGTTTCCGGATGAAGCGGACGTCGGCCCCAATGCGCTCGAAGTCCACGTGAGCCGGCTGCGTCACAAGCTCGCGGCGGCCGGCGTGACGATCCGCGCGGTGCGCGGTCTCGGTTACCGCATCGACGAGCAGGCCGCAGATGCATAAGGCGGCAGCCCCGGGGCGCGTCGAGGAGCAGCCGCCCGTGCATAGGGCGGCAGCTTCCGAGCGCATCGACGAGCAGGCGCCCGGGCATAAGCCGCGAAGCATACGCCGCGAGCTCCTCGCGCGGCTGATGGCGCCGCTCGTGATGATCCTCGCGCTCGGCGGCGTATCGGCGTACGGCCTCGCGCAGCATTTCTCGCAGGTCGTGCTCGACAACTGGCTGTACGATTCCGCGATGTCGCTTGCGAATCGCGTGCGGTGGGAGAACGGCCGTGCGTTCGTGGACCTGCCGGAAGGCGCGCGCGAGATCCTCGAATGGGACATCGTCGACCGCGTTTACTACGAGGTCGGCCCCGAGCGCGGCGAACGCCTGATCGGCAACGCGTCCCTGCCGCCGCCGCCTTCGTTCGCGCGCGGGTCGAAGGGTCCGGTCTATTACGAAGGCGTCGTGAGCGGCGCTGCGGTGCGAGTGCTCGCGGTTGCGCTTCCCGCGCCCGACGGCAACCGCATCATCGTGAAGGTTGCGGAGACGCGCCACAAGCGCAATGTGCTCGCCCGCGAAGTACTGTGGATCAGCGTAGCGCTTTCGTTCACGCTCGCCGCGGTCTCGGGGCTGGTCATCTGGTACGGCGTCGGAAGCGGCATCGACTCGATGGAGAAGGCCGTGCGCGACGTGCGCAGCCAGCACGCGGTCGCTGCGCTCACGCCATTTCCTGTCGACGGCGACATGCCGGTCGAGGTCGTTCCGCTGGTGCAGGAAATCAACGACCTCATCGCGGATCTGGCTGCATCGCACCGTCTGAACCAGCGTTTCGTCGCGGACGCCGCGCACCAGTTGCGAACGCCTCTCGCCGCGCTTCGAGTGCAGCTCGAGGTGGCGCTCCGCGAGCACGATCCCGAGCGCCATACCAGAGCCATCAACGACGCGGTGCACGTGCTGACGCGGATGGGCCACACCCTGCACCAACTCCTGACGCTCGCGAAGGCCGACGAGGAAGCGCGCGATGCGCCGCCGCTCGTCGACATCGACCTGATCGCACGCGAGGAAGTCGAACGGCGGATCGACGACGCAGTCTCGGCGGGCGTGGACCTGGGCTATTCCGGCATCGGCCAGCCCGTGCTCATTCGAGGCCAGGAAGACCTGCTGCGCGAGGCGGTCGCGAATCTTCTCGACAACGCGCTGCGATACGGCGGCGCCGGCGAGCGCGTGACCGTGGGAGTGGAGTCGAACGCGCCCGAAATCTACGTGGAGGACGAAGGTCCGGGCATCCCGGAGAAGGAGCGCGACAAGGTGCGCCAGCGCTTCTACCGCATCGCCGGCACGCAGGGCGACGGCTGCGGCCTCGGCCTGTCTATCGTCGAGGAGATCGTGCGGCGCCACGCGGGCTCGCTCGTACTCGAGAGCGGCGCCGGCGGCGCCGGACTGCGCGCGCGGTTCATCTTTCCGGCCTGAAGCGCGAAACGGAGGAGCGTCCATGCCCGACAAAAAATATGTCGCGGTCGCATCCTCCGGAGAATGGGCACCGGCGCGGCCCGAGCCTGCCGGGATCGGCGTCATGCTTCCGGAATTCCTGTCGGTCGAGGTGACCTCTTCGGGCGGCGGTCGCGATCACTTCAAAGTGCTCGAAGGTCTTTATGCGGGCAGGACGTTCTCGATGAGCGCCGCACACTTGAGGCCCGGCAACCCCGGCTATCGCGGCCCTGCGCATCTGCATTTCAACATCGGCAAGCAGCGGCTGAACTTTCCGGGTGGGCAGGTGAGGGCGACGACGGGCGCGCACGTCCCCATCGCGCCGGGCTCGTATCCGGTCCACATCCCCGACGTCCCTCACGATTCCGGCGCCGCCCGTCCCGGTGCTCCGCAGTGCGCGGCGACGTGGTTCTACCTCGGGCGAGGCGTTCCCAATCCGGGATCGGACGAGAGCTACCTGAACACCGGCGCGACGAGCGACGGCGGAATCACCGTCGAGCTCTCCGACTGGCCTGCGCTGCATCGCTACCTGATGCTTTGCAGGAGCGGCGACGCCAGGACGGTGGGCGCGGTCGACGTGGTCCTGCGCTGAGCCTCCGGAGCGTCGCAGTGCTTCTGCGCGGAGCCGGCACCCGCTGCGCCAGGCGCTTAACTCGTGCGACCTAGTCCCCCGCGCGAAGTGACAAACCGCCACTGTCGGCTTATGGTGGAAGTCGGCATGCCGTCGGAGGACTTTTCATGGGCACCGAAATTCTCGCGTTTCTCGTGACCGGCCTCGGCATCGTGCTGTGCGTTTCGCTCATCGCAATCGTGATGCTCGGAAAACGCATCGACAGCGATTCCGCCGGACCCCAGGAGCTCGAGTTCAAGGGGCTGCGCGCGAAGACCAATGTGATCATCATGTTCCTGATCCTGTCGCTCGTGCCCGCGGTCCTGCCGCTGTATCTGCGCTCGGAACGCGCCGGGCAGGACGCACTGCCCGGCGTGACGATGTACGAGAAGTGGACGGTGCGAGGCCAGATCGTCGCGGACGACGCAGACGACAGCACGGCGCTGATCCAGCCGGCGCAGACCAGCATGCACATCAACGCGGACGGCACGTTCTCCTCCGATATTCCGGTCATGAGAAGCACGGACGGCAAGCTGCACTATCCGATCTTCATCATCGAGCACCCGGCCTACCGGTCGGAAAACCTCGACCTCGGCGGGATGAAGCAGGGCGGCGCGTTCGGCGGGCGCGACTTTCAGGCGAAGTTCGACGGCGACCAGAAAGCGATCACGCTGCAAAAGCCGATCAAGCTCGTGCAAAGACTGCGCAAACCGGAGGCGGTCGGTGCCGCGACCGCGACAGGAGGATCGAGATGAAAGCGCTCGCGACCGCGTTGCTGCTCGCCGCCGGCTGGCTTTCTGCCCAGGCCTCTGCCGCGACGGTGCACGGCACGATACAGCAGCGCTCGGTCCGTGACGTGCGCCCGGCGCCGAACCTGCTGCTGACCCTGAGATCCGCCGCCAACGTGCGCTCCGCGCGCGTCTACACCGACCGCGCCGGAGAGTTCTGGTTCTACAACGTGCCTCGCGGCAGGTACGTGCTCGAGATCTGGCGCAGCGGCATGGATGGGAACAATGCGCGCACGCTGGAGACCTGCCTGCTCGACGTGGGAGGCGACATCGCGCTCCCCGCGCTGCGCCTGAACAACAGCGCGTTGAACCCGAGGGCCGAGCTGAAAAGCTGCAGGGAAGGGCTCGAGCACCTGTACGGCAGCTAGCGCCGGCCCCCAGCCCGGCGCGTGAAGCGCGGTGCGCGAAACGTGCGAAAATCCGGCGGTCCGAATTCACGCGCAGGATCCATTCGATGCAGCTTCCTCTCGAAGACGTCAAGGTACTCGACCTCACGCACGCGCTTGCCGGTCCTTTCTGCACGACGATGCTCGCCGATTTCGGCGCGCAGGTGATCAAGGTGGAGCCGCCCGGCGCCGGCGACATTGCGCGCGGCTGGGGCGCTCCGCTCCCGGGCGGCGAGACCGCTTATTTCGTCAGCCTTCACCGGCACAAGCGCGGCATCGTGCTCGACCTCAAAAAGCCCGAAGGCAAGGAGCTTTTCTTCAAGCTCGTCGAGAAGTGCGACGTCGTGCTCGAGAACTATCGCGTCGGGGCGCTGCAGAGGCTCGGGCTCGATTACGAAGCTGCACGCAAGCGCAATCCGGGAATCATATATGCCTCGGTCTCGGGATTCGGTCAGGACGGGCCGTATCGCGAGCGCGCGGCGCTCGATCTCATCCTCCAGGCCGAGAGCGGCATGATCAGCGTCACCGGCGAGGCGGGAAGCAGCGGCACCAAGGCCGGTGTGTCGATCGCGGACATGACCGCGGGGATGTACTGCGCATATGCGGTGATGCTTGCACTGCGGGTGAAGGACAAGACCGGCGAAGGCCAGCAGATCGACATCTCGATGATGGAAGGCCAGCTCGCGCTGCTCGGCACCAATATCGCGAACTACTTCGCAACCGGCGAGATACCGAAGCCGCTGGGAACCGCGTACTCGGTGGTCGTGCCGTATCAGACTTTCCACACCAAAACGCGCGATCTCGCCCTCGCGATCGCCGGCGAAAAGCTGTGGCGCAAATTCTGTCCGGTGATCGGGCACCCCGAGCTGCTCGACGACCCTCGCTACCTCACGACCGTCCAGCGCAGCAAGCATCGCGACATCCTCATCGCGACGCTGCAGGAAGCCTTTCTGACGAAAGCTTACGAAGAGTGGGAGCCGCTGCTGCTGAAGAACGATATTCCGGTCGGTGCGATCAACAACATCGCGCAGGTCGTCGAGCATCCGCAGGTCAGAGCGAGGCAGTCGTTCGGCGAAGTCGACCACCCGAGCGTCGGCAAGGTGCGCGTGGTCAAAAGCCCGGTGCGCCTTTCGAAGACCCCTGCGAGAACGCCTTCGCCGTCACCGACGCACGGCCAACATACGCACGAAGTGCTGCGGGATTTCCTCGGTCTGGGCGAGCAGGAGATCGACAGTCTCGATGCGGCGGGAGTGCTGGGGACTTCACCTCGCGCTACGCGCGCTCGCCAGTGAACGAACAGAGGGAAACCGAGGTTTCCATCCGAAACCTCCGTTCCCGGCTCGCGCGCCACGAGGTCGCCACGTCGCAGCCGTCTCGCAATGAAGATGCACGCTTCAGCGGCGAGGCTTGAGCACGATCGGCAGGCTCGCGTTGCGCGAGCTGGCGGTGCCGACCAGATCTCCGGCGTCCGCGAGGCTCACGATGACGTCGGCGCCGTTCGCGTCCTGCCAGGTCAGCCGGCCGTCCTGCATCGTGACGACGCTGTCGGATCTCTGGTTCGTGGCGTAGCTGACGATCTGGACGAGCAGGGTGTCGCGGCCGGTGCGAAACGTGGTCCTGTAGGAATACAGCTGGCCCGCCGCGGCAGCCTGGCCTTCCCACGGCGAATTCCAGAGCAGCACTTCGCGCAATTCGTTCTCGGTCAGCGCCGCCGCCGGCCTGGAGGCCGCCTGGGCTTGCGCGGCTCCCGCGGGGAGCAGCGAGCACGTTGCGAGGAGTACGCAGAAGGCGAGGCGTATGTTCATGCGAGACCAGAAGTTAGAACCCGGAATTCAGAACTCAGAACTTGGAGGTCATACTCTGAGAGGTTGGAAGCGAGAGATTAGAGCGCGGCGTGACATCCGTCCACCTGCCGGCCGTCGAAAAACGGTCATCTGACCTCTCGCATCTTCTGCAAGGAGCCCACGATGAAGCTTACGCTCTACTATGCGCCGATGACGTGCGCGCTGGTGCCGTACGTGACGCTGACCGAAGCCGGCGCCGAGTTCGACGTGCGCGACGTGAACACGCG
>JAQGMV010000228.1 GCA_028292225.1 Betaproteobacteria bacterium | reverse complement strand
CTTCGCAGTGCTCGCGCAAATACTCGAGCGTCTCGTCGAACACTTCCCGCGTCACCAGTACCTTCGGTTTGCCTTTCACGCTTTCACCCTTCATTTCCCGGACGCCAGATATTACGACACCGGGTCTGCCGATCCACAGGCCGCCGGCACACCGCCCCGGGGGAGCGGCGTGTGCAGTCGATCGCGTCGTTCAGGCCGGCGCGGGCGGTCCCTGCAGATCGCTATCCCGCGCCATAGAGGAAATTCGGAAGCCACAGCGCCATCCCGGGCCATACGTACATGATCGCGAGGCACAGGATGACGATCAGCATGTAAGGCATCATGCCGGCGAATATCTGATTGAGCGTCACGTGTGCGGGCGCAACGCCTTTCAGATAGAACGCCGACATGGCGACCGGCGGAGACAGGAATGCCGCCTGGAGATTGACCGCGACCATGGTGCCGAAGAGCACCGGGTCTACGTTGAAGTGTGTCAGCAGCGGGATGAAGATCGGCACGAAGATGACGATGATCTCGGTCCATTCGAGCGGCCAGCCGAGGACGAAGATGATCGCCTGCGCGAGGATCATGAACTGCAGAGGCGACAGGTCGAGGCCGAGCACCCAGTGCTCGACGACCGACTGGCCGCCGTGCAGCGCAAACACCGCCGAGAAGAGCGCGGAGCCCACGAAAAGCCAGCACACCATCGCCGTCGTCTTGGCGGTGAGGAAAGTCGACTCCTTGATGTTGCTGAGCAGCTTTCTCTGGGTCAGCAGGTCCCAGATCCAGACCACCCCGGTGCCGCCGAAAAGCGCACCCAGCGAGCCCGACACGAGCAGCGTCACGATATCGCCTCGCATCGAGCCCAGGGCCAGTCCGACCACGAGACCCGCAAGGCTGGCCCACAGGGTTCGGCGCGGGTACTTCGCCATGCCCGCGAGGTACAACGCACCCAGAGCGCCGACACCTGCGGACTCGGAGGCGGTGGTGATGCCGAACAGGATCACCGCGAGCACGATGAACGTCAGCACGCCCAGCGGCACGACGGACGCCTGGAGCATCTTCAGTATCTCCAGGTGCTCGCCGTCCATGCGCCGGTAGTAGATGAACATCGCCAGCGCGCTCAGCACGGCGAAGCCGTAGAACCACTCGTAGAAATGCTCGGGTATCTTGCCCTGCGCGCCTCCCGTCTCCACGACGATACCGCCGCCCATCTGCTCGGGAGGGCCTTCCCTGTCGACCGCCTCGGGGATTTTCGACTCCACGGTGCCGATCTCCTGCGGCGGCGCCTCAGCGGCTTGTCCGGCGGGAGGTTCCTGCAGCGTCGACGAAGCCCCGGAAGGCGTTGCGCTTTCGGCAGGCGGCTCCTGCACCCCCGGCGCGGGTAGGTCGCGCGCGGCGGGCGACTGCTGCCCCGGTGCGTCCGCTTTGTTTCGTTGCGTGACCTGCGCCGGCGCCTCGTCAGGCGGCGTCACTTCCGGGGCGTTGTGCACGACGACATACCACCACACCGCGAGGAACAGCGCGGCGACCGACACAGCCGGCGTGAATGCCGCCAGAACGTTCTTCACGAGCGTCCAGTAGCTCACCGGCGCGCCGTCGGCGCCGCGAGCGTCGCGCAGCGCCGCGGGACGGAACAGCGCCGCGAGCAGGCCGCCCATGATGCGCTTGCCCGGACCGCGCTCGAAGCGCTGCAGCCAAGGCGGTACCGGGATGCTGTACTGCTCCGGCGGAAGCTTGGGCGCGATCTTCGGGTTGATCATCGCCCAGCCGATGATGTAGACCAGGTAGAGGAAAGTGAGGAAAAAGCCGGGCAGCATGGCCGCGGCATAAAGCTTCACGATCGACTGGCCGGCGACCGCCGCGTAGACGATCAGCATGACCGACGGCGGGATCAGGATGCCGAGTGTGCCCCCGGCCGTGATCACGCCGGAGGCGAGGCGCACATCGTAGCCGGCCTTGAGCATCGGGCGCATCGCGATGACGCCCATCAACACGACCACCGCGCCGACGATACCCGAGGCGATGCCCCAGAACGCGCACACCAGCAGTGTGGTCACCGCCAGCGACGCGGGCATCCTGCGAAAAGCGAGCTGCACGCTGTAGAACATCCGGTCGACGAGCGCCGCTCGCTCGATGATATAGCCCATGAAAACGAAGAGCGGGATCGAGAGCAGAGTCTCGTTGTTCATCGCACCGAAGGTGCGCTGGACGAAAAGGTCGAAGATCTGGTTATGGAGCCACGGCAGGGCCGGGTCGTAGAAAGCCAGGAACCCGAACAGCATCCCGAGCCCCATCATGGTGAACGCGGTCGGGAAACCCATCATGATCGCGACCACGATCAGGCCCAGCATCGACAATCCCAGAGCGGGATGGCTCATGTTCTCTCCGCACCGCGCGAGTGCGCCGCAGCTTCGATGTCGTGCGCGCCGGCGATTGCCGCGCGGCGCGATTCCTCGTCGACGAATTCGCTTTGCGCGAGCTGCTCGCTGACCACGTCGATCTCCTCGACGTCACTGAGGCGCTCAGGCCACACACCGGTGCGTATGCAGATCACGCAGCGGACGATTTCGGCGACGCCCTGGATGAGCACGAGAGTGCCCGCGAGCGGGATGACCATCTTGAACGGATAGATCGGCGGGCCATC
This sequence comes from Betaproteobacteria bacterium, assembly GCA_028292225.1. Taxonomy (GTDB): domain Bacteria; phylum Pseudomonadota; class Gammaproteobacteria; order Burkholderiales; family SG8-41; genus JAQGMV01. Next base: position 9,369 of record JAQGMV010000228.1, on the reverse strand, counting down.
GGCGGTGACGTTCGAATGCTCGCCGATGCGCCACGAATCTGCGGCGTAGTCATAACCTGCGTAGACCAGCGCTGCGATGCCGGGCAGGAAGAACAGGAAGTAAAGTACCAGGTCGAGCCACGCCTGGGTGCGTGGCTTCATGTTGGTATAAAGGAAGTCTCCGCGGACGTGCCCGTCCTGCGCGAGTGTGTAAGCGCCGCACATCATGAAGAGGGTGCCGTAGAGCATCGCGTCGGCATCGAAAATCCACGCCGTCGGCGAATTCAGGATGTATCGCTTGAATACCTCGATCGACACGACGAGGGTGAGCACGCCGATCAGCCAGGCGAACGTCTTGCCCGACCACGTGCTGACGTTGTCGACTGCACGCAGGAAACCGGGAACTGTCATGGTGTGGTTGGAGCTAAGAGTCAGGCGCTAAAAAAAACGCCACCCGGGAGGGGCTCCCGGATGGCGTGCGCGATCAGCTGTCGGCTCAGGCCTTCTTTTCCGGCTTCGCGCCGGATTTGGCGAAGTAGTGGTTATAGGCCATGCGCCGGTTCACGTTGGTGTCGAGGTCCCACCGCACCGCACGCTCCGCGAAGCGCTTTTGCGACGCGACGATTTCCTTGAACATCGGGTTGTCCGCAGCCTTCTTGTCTGCGGCGGTGTCGTACGCGGTGAGCTGGCGCTGCAGGATCGAATCGGGCGTCTTGTAGAATTTCACGCCCTGCTTCTGCTGCATTTCCATGTAGTCCTGCGAATAGCGGTGAACCGCTTTCCAGGACATGTCCTGCGACGCCGCTTCGACTGCGTTGTCGATGATCGCCCGCATCTTGGCCGGGAGCGCATCGTATTTCGCCTTGTTGAACATGATCTCGAACTGCTCGGCGTTCTGGTGGTAGCTCTGCAGCATGCAGACCTTGGCCACGTCGGGGAAGCCGAGTATGCGATCCGAGCTCGCGTTGTTGAATTCCGCCGCGTCGAGCAGGCCGCGGTCCATGGCCGGGACGATCTCGCCGCCGGGCAGCGCGTTGACCGCCGCCCCCATACCCGTGAACACATCGATCGAGATGCCGACGGTGCGGTACTTGAGGCCCTTGAAATCCTCGGCCTTGGTGATCGGCTTCTTGAACCAGCCGAGAGGCTGCGTCGGCATCGGACCGTACGGGAAAGAGACGACGTTTGCGCCGATCGACGAGTACAGCTTGGCGAGAAGCTCCTTGCCGCCGCCGTATTTGTGCCAGGAGAGCAGCATGTTGGCATCCATGCCGAATGCAGGGCCCGAGCCCCAGAGCGCGAGCGCATTCTGCTTGCCGTAGTGATAGACCAGCACGCCGTGCCCGCCGTCGAGCGCGCCTTTGGAGACCGCATCGAGCAGTCCGAAGGCGGGCACGACCGCGCCTGCGGGCAGGACTTCGATGCGAAGGTCGCCGCCGGTCATGTCGTTGACCTTCTTGGCGAAATCGAGCGCGTACTCGTGGAAGATGTCTTTGGCCGGCCACGTGCTCTGCCAGCGCATGCTGGTCACGCCGGTGGACGAGACGACTGCGGGCGCGGCAGGCGCGGGCGCGGCGGCTTTCTTGTCCTGCGCCATCGCGAACATCGGCATTGCGCTCGCCGCCACCGCGGTGGTCGCTGCCGCACGCGTCAGGAACCTGCGGCGGGACGTGATCGTCTGGTCTGCGGGATTACCGGGTTTCTTCGACATGCTTTCCTCCGAAAGTACGTTTGAACTCGCGTTGACTTTCGGCTTGTCCAGCATGAGACCCGGCGGGGACACGATGCTCGAATTCAGGCGGACAGCCGCTCTATTTCTTATTGGCCGTACGTATTTCGCGGGTAATCCTATACCGCGCTCCCGGTGAACGCAAGCACGTTGCAGGGGGTGGAAAAGGCCGAATAGCGCGCTGTCATGCGCTGTGCGGCAGGGGTCAGGCGCGAGGCGCGCGCATGCGGGCAATCGCCTCGGCGATCGGCGTAATCATGTCGACGGGGACCGGAAAGACGATGGTGTTGCTCTTGTCGCCGGCGATCGAAGAAAGGGTCTGCAAAAAGCGCAGCTGCATCGCCTCCGGCTGCTGCGCCAGCATGCGCGCGGCTTCGAGCAGCTTCTCGGCGGCCTGCTGCTCGCCTTCGGCGTGGATCACCTTCGCGCGCCGGGTCCGTTCGGCTTCGGCCTGCTGCGCGATCGCGCGCACCATCGTCTCATTGATGTCGACGTGCTTGATCTCGACGTTCGCAACCTTGATCCCCCACGCGTCGGTCTGCGCGTCGAGGATCTTCTGGATGTCCATGTTGAGCTTGTCGCGCTCCGCGAGCATCTCGTCGAGCTCGTGTTTGCCGAGCACGGCCCGCAGCGTGGTCTGCGCCAGCTGGCTCGTGGCCTCGTAGAAATTCGCGACCTGGATGATGGCTTTCTCCGGTTCGATCACGCGAAAGTAGACGACCGCATTGACCTTGACCGACACGTTGTCCCGCGAGATCACGTCCTGGCTCGGCACGTCCATGACTATCGTTCGCAGGTCGACTCGCACCATCTGCTGGATTCCCGGGATGACGAGCACGAGCCCCGGCCCTTTGACCCGCGTGAACCGGCCGAGGGTGAAGACCACCCCGCGCTCGTACTCGCGCAGAACACGCAGCGCCGATACGAGCAGGATCACCGCCACCAGCGCTGCGATCCCTCCCAAACCCATGTTCCATATCATTGCAGCTTCTCCACGGTCAGCGTCAATCCCGAAACTGCGGTCACTCGCGCGCGCTCGCCGGCCTTGAGCGCAACCGCGCTTCTTATGCGCCACGTCTCGCCGTGCACGCGCGCCCAGCCCTCTGCGTCGAAGTCCTCGAGCACGACTGCTTCGGCGCCCTGTAGCTGCTCGCGTCCGGTCACGACCGGGCGTCGACGCGCTTTCACCGCGAGATAAGCGCTCGCGAACACGAGCGCAGCCATGACGAGGGTCAGGGCCGCAACGAACGATAACGGAATTTCGAGTCCGGGGGCGCTGTCCGGGTCGACGAGCACGATCATGCCGATCGCGAGAGCCGCGATGCCGCCGATGCCGAGCGCACCAAAGCTCGGCATGAATGCTTCAGCCACGATGAATGCGATACCGAGCAGGATGAGACCGACGCCGGCATAGTTGATCGGGAGCAACTGCAGCGCGTACAGGCCCACGAGCAGGCAGATTCCGCCGAGCACTCCCGGCAGGACGAAACCGGGGTTCATGAACTCGAACAGCAGTCCGTAGATCCCGATCATCATGAGGATCACCGCGACGCTCGGGTCGGTGGCGACCATCAGCAGGCGGGTGCGCCAGTCGGGCTCGATGGCGACGGTCTCCGCGCCTGCCGTACGCAGCACGCGCTCGGTGCCCTGGACGCTGAGCTTGCGAGCGTCGAGCTGCTTCATGAGGTCGCGTTCGTCGCGTGCGACGAGGTCGATCACCCTGAGCTTCAGCGCTTCGGACGCGGACAGGCTCACGGCCTCGCGAACCGCGCGCTCGGCCCACTCGGCGTTGCGCCCGCGTAACTGCGCGAGGCCGCGTATGTATGCCGCCGCGTCGTTGACCTGCTTCGCGCGCAGGCTTTCGCGGCTCCCCGCAGGGCTTTTGCCCCTCGCATCCTTCTCATCGCGCTTCTCGCCGGGCCTGGCGCTCTCGTCGCCGCCGCCGATGGAGACCGGCGTCGCCGCGCCGAGGTTGGTCGCCGGCGCCATCGCGGCGACGTGGCTGGCATACAGGATGTAGGTGCCGGCGCTCGCAGCGCGCGCGCCGTCGGGCGCCACGAAAGTCGCGACGGGCACCGATGACGCGAGTATCGCCTTGATAATCGAGCGCATCGAAGGGTCGAGACCTCCCGGCGTATCGAGCTTGAGCACGACGAGCTCGGCGCCCTCGCGCTCGGCTTTGCGAATCGCGCGGACGGCGTAGTCCGCGCTCGCCGGTGTCACTGCGCCGTCGAGCGTGACTACGATGACGCGCGGAGCGGCCGTTGCGGCGTGCGCGTGCGGGAGGATCAAGGACGCGGCGACGAGAGCGAACGCGGTGAGATTCGCGAGCAGCGGCCTTACCGATGACCCCATGAGCTCGAGCACGCTTGAGCGCTCCGTACGTGATTGAGCCGCCCTCACCGCTTCGGATGGGACGGCTCAATGACTATACAGCAGGGGCCCCAAGTTAAGGCGGCCCGCACGGTTGTACCTGGCGCCGCGAGGCGCCTAAGCGCGCCGTTCGCGCGGCGAGGCTCGGCGTAGCCGAGCCGAAGCAGCGGTCAAGACCTTTCAGCGTTGAGGTTCTTGAGGCCCGGTGCCCAGGATCTGTCCACCGGCTTCCGCGGCCGCTGAACCGACACCCTGCGTCTCGACGCTCGCCGGCCAGCGGAACTGCGCGGTGCGCAGGCCCGATTTGCCGACGCTGAATTTCTGCGTGACCGCCTTGCCGTTGTAAGTCGCGGTCGCCGTATAAGTTCCCGCCGGGAGCCGCGCGAGCAGCCACGGGCCGTTCGAGGTGTCGTCGATCACGACGTTGCCTGCCGAGTTCACCACTTTCACCTGAACGTCGGAAACGTAGTTGCCGGTGTTGAGCGCGAAGACGAGCTTCACGTTCGCATTCGATTCGGATCCGCGCAGCGTGTCGCGCGCATTGAGGCTGACGCCGCCGCTTACCGCAGGTACGGTGGCATTAGCTTTCTTCGCGTCGCTTTGCAGCGCAATGCCGCCGTCCGCCGACTGGCCCGTGACCACGCCCGGCGCGCCTTGCGTTCCCGATTTCTGCTGATCGTTCATCTGCGCCCACGCGGTCGTCGTCGCGAGGGCGGCCGTCACCATGATCATGCCGAGCTTTTTCATGTATTCACTCCTGGTCGTCGTTGGACAATGCGCCGCCGCGAGCCGGGTCGACCCCGCGCGCGAAGCGCCTACAGGAGTAGGGATGGCAATCGCCGTGCCCGTGGTCAGATCGGGACGTAATCCGGTGTTACTTCAGGTACATAGTTCTGCGGTTGGGGGTAATCGGAGAGGTCGCGCTCGATCGCCGCCTGAAGGTAGGTGTCGACCCACCAGAAGATGTCGCACTCACGAACGCCGCGGCGCAGCCGCCGCATCCGGTTGCGGCGCTCGTCGTCACTCATCGTGTAGGCGCGGTAGATCGCATCGGCTACGCCTTCCATGTCGTGCGGGTTCACGAGCAGCGCGCCGCGCTGAAGCTGCGCTGCAGCGCCGGCGAACTCCGACAGGATGAGCACGCATTCCTCTTCGATGCTGCACGCGCAGTATTCTTTCGCGACGAGGTTCATGCCGTCCTTGAGCGGCGTGACCAGCGCGATGTGCGCTGCGCGGTAATACGCGAGGAGGTCGCTGCGCGAGAGGCTGCTGTAGACGTACCACACGGGCACCCAGCCTCCGGGCCGCATGTACTTGCCGTTGATCTCGCCCACGAGCTGCTCGATCTCGATCTTGAGCGAGTGGTATTCCGGGATGTCGACACGGCTCGGCACGACCACCTGGATGAGCGACATGCGCTCGCGCAATTCGGGATAGCGGTCGAGCGCGTCGCGGAACGCGCGCAGCCGGTGCGGAATGCCTTTGGTGTAGTCGAGCCTGTCGATGCCCAGCAGCAGCTTGCGATTGGGCAGCAGCCGGTGCAGTTCTTCGGCGCGCGCAGCCACGTCCGCCGACGCCGCCTGACGCGCGAAGTTGCCGTAATCGATGCTGATGGGGAAATTGCCCACGCGGGTGGTGTAGGCGCCGGCGGTCACGGTCACGACGTTGCCTTTGCCCTGCACGGTCACCTGCCCTTCGGACAGGCGCAGGCACTGGATGAAATTGCGCCGGTCCCTGACGGTCTGGAAACCGATGAGGTCGAAGCGCAGCAGCGCGTGGAGCAGGCTCGAGCGCCACGGCAGCTTGAAGAAGATGTCGGGCGGAGGAAACGGGATGTGCAGGAAAAATCCCATGCGCACCCTGCAGCCGAGCGATCGCGCTTCGGCCGCGACGTTCATGAGGTGATAGTCGTGCACCCACACGAAGTCCGCTTTGCCGCATTCCTCGACGAGCGCCTCGGCGAAACGCCGGTTCACTTCCTTGTAGCTGTGCCAGTACTTCGGGTCGAACACGCACAGCGACGGAAGGTCGTGAAACAGCGGCCAGATGACCTCGTTCGAAAAGCCGTGATAGAAGTTGTCGACGTCGGCCGCGTCGAGCTGGACGCCACGCAGATTGAAGCCGAGCTGCTCGCTCGCGGTGGCCATCGCCTCGTCGAGCCCGGTGTTGTCGCCCGAGGAGCTGCCGGTCCAGCCGAGCCACGTGCCGCCGCGATCGCGAAGCACCGGAACGAGCGCGCTCACCAGACCGCCCGAACCGCCTTCGGTTTTCCAGGCGCCATCCTCGGCGCGCGCGAACACGTACGGCAGACGGTTCGACACGACGATCAGGCGCTCTTTGCTTCGCTTCATGCCGCTTCCCCTGCTCTTGCTGCCCGCGGCGTGCGTCTCGCGCCGCCCGTGGTCTTTATTCGAGTCCCTGTCGATCCCAAAAAAAGCCGTTCCCTAGGATAAGCGAATTCCAAGAGCGCGCACGCGAATCCCGTAATAATTCCCGCGAGTTGCGGCGCGTTCACGATTCGCGTGCTGTGAACCCCGTCGACAGTGCGCTCGACGCTCATCTCTCGCCTTTCACACGCCACAGTTGCAGGAATGAAGCCAGCTCGTCCGGCGGGCGCAGCCACACGTCGGCAGCGGTCTCCCGGAACTCCCCGCGCACGAGGATTCCGAGCCCTCGCACCTTCACCGCCCGAAACGCGTCTTCATCGGTGATGTCGTCACCCAGATAGGCGATCGCGGTGTCATCGGCGGTCTCGGACAGCACTGCTTTGACCGCGTACTGCTTGTTGCAGCCGACCGCCCGCAACTCGAGGCCGCCGTCGAAGCGCAGGATCTCCAGAGCCGACCGTGTCAGCGGTTCCCAGCGCGCAAGCGCGCGCTTTTCGAGCGCCTGTGCCGCCGCGTCGGGCAGCCCGCGCCAGTGCAGCGCAATGCTCGCAAGCTTGGTCTCGACCCTGGCGCCGTCCGAAAGGAGGTCTTCGACGGCTCTCGCGGCTTCGTCCAATGCCAGACGGGCCTCGGTTCCGGGTTGCTCGACGATGCGGCGCCCGTCGGCGAGCAGGCGCTCCCAACCGTGCGATCCCCAGATCTCGGGGTGCGTGGTCAGCGGGAGCAGCGGCGGCAGCTCGGCGGCGGGCCGGCCGCTCACGATGACCACGCGGGTGCCGCCCGCCTGAACGATCTCTTCCAGAATTGCCGCCACTTCCGGATAAGGCGCCGCCAACTCCGGGCGTACGTGAAACGGCGCGAGCGTGCCGTCGTAATCGAGCATGAGGACACGGTTCGCAGCCGACGCAATCCGGCTGGTGAACGCAGCGATGTCCACGCGGGGTGTGAGTACCTGCAAATCAAACCTCCTTGGTGTTCGTCGCAGGCGTTAGCAACCTTCGCACCAGCACGCTCAGCGGGCCGGGCTAGAGCCTTGTAAAGAAGAGGAAACCGCCTTCGCCCCAGCGCTCGGCGACGGGCCATGCAAGGGCAATCTTGCGGTAAGTTTTACAAGGGCGGGCTCATCTTTTCCGCAATGCGGTACAGCCAGACCCGGAGAGTCAGCCGACTATGACGATATGAACCCGATACGGGCCGTGCGCACCGAGCGTGACGGTCTGCTCGATATCGGCGGTGCGCGAGGGCCCGGAGATGAAGCTGACCGCGCGAGGCATGGCACCGCCATCGCTGCGCAGCAGCGCCCACGCGTCTTCCATCGATCGCACGATGCGCTCCCGCGCGACCACGGCGATATGCGTTTCGGGCAACAGGCTCACGCTCGGCGGGGATGCGGCGCCGGAGACCGTCATCAGGGTGCCGGTCTCGGCGATCGCGCAGAAAGCGCCGGTGATCCCGACGAAATCGTCGCCGCGGGCGCTGCGAGCCTCGACCTGCAGGCCCCATCGGGTCCAGTCGAGTTCCGCCAGCGCCGGCCAGCACACTGCGCGGGAACCAAGCTCACGGTCGCTGAGATACGCCGCCACACGCGACGGGACGTCGCTCTGGGCCGCGGCTTCGTCGACCGTCGATGCGAGAGACAGCGCCCGCTCGCGAAAGCGGGTCAGCGGGTCCCACGCGTCGCGAGGCGCGGCGTTGCGGGGATGCGACGCCAGGTGCGAGCGCACCGCCTCGATTTCTTCCGGCTGCGGTTCTCCAGGCTTGCCCTGGCGCTCGCGGATGAGCGCGAGCATGCGCTCGCGGGCGCTCATCCCAGCGTCGGCATGTGAAACCCGGTCGGCAGCGCGTCGGCATCGGGCCAGCGCGTGGTGACGACCTTGGCGCGCGTGTAATAGCGCACCCCTTCCATCCCGTGCACGTGGGTATCCCCGAAGAGCGAGCCCCGCCATCCGCCGAATGAGAAGAACGCGACCGGGACCGGGATCGGCACGTTGATCCCGACCATCCCGACTTCGATCTCACGCTCGAACTTGCGCGCGGCGCCGCCCGAGCGCGTGAAAACCGCTACGCCGTTCGCGTAGGGATTGGCGTTGACGAGCGCAATCGCCTCGTCGAGCGTCTTCACGCGCACCACGCCGAGCACCGGCCCGAAGATCTCGTCCTTGTAGATCGTCATCCCGGGCTTGACGTCGTCGAAGAGCGTAGCGCCGAGGAAGTAGCCTTTCTCGTGTCCCGCGGCTTTGTACGCCCGGCCATCGAGCACGAGCTTCGCGCCTTCGGCGACGCCTTTGTCGACGTAGGCCGCGACCTTGTCGCGATGCGCGCCGGTGACCAGCGGGCCCATGTCGATGTCCTTGCCGATTCCGGGACCGATCTTCAGCGCCGCTGCGCGCTGTCTCAGCTTCTCGACGAGCGCATCGCCGCAGTCGCCCACGGCGACGATCGCCGAGATCGCCATGCAGCGCTCGCCGGCCGAGCCGTAGCCGGCGCCGATCAGGGCATCGGCAGCGAAGTCGAGGTCTGCGTCCGGCAGCACGACCGCGTGGTTCTTGGCGCCGCCGAGCGCCTGCACCCGCTTGCCGTGCTTCGCGCAGGTCTCGTAGATGTATTTCGCAATCGGCGTCGAGCCGACGAACGACACCGCCCTGATGTCCGGATGAGCGAGGATCGAGTCGACCGCCTGCTTGTCGCCGTGTACGACGTTGAGCACGCCGTCGGGAAGCCCTGCTTCCTTGAACAACTCGGCCAGCCGCATCGCGGTCGAAGGCACTTTCTCCGAAGGCTTCAGCACGAAGGTGTTGCCGCACGCGATCGCCACCGGATACATCCACATCGGGACCATCGCAGGGAAATTGAACGGCGTGATGCCCGCGCACACACCGAGCGGCTCGCGCAGCGAATGGG
>JAQGMV010000170.1 GCA_028292225.1 Betaproteobacteria bacterium | reverse complement strand
GCTCGCGCGGGTCCACGATCGGACGCAGGTTCTGGGACCACAGGCTGTCGGCCGCTCCGTCCCAGCTGTACCAGCGCGAGGCGCGCAGATTCATCAGCGTGGGCGTGTTGCGATCCACCTCGGCCATGCCGACGCTGCGCGTGAGATTATCAGTCCAGTTGCGCTCCGGGACGTGGCACGTCGCGCACGACACTACGCCTTTGCCGGAGAGGCGCTGGTCGAAGAACAGACGCGTGCCGAACTCGATCGCGTCCGGTTCGCCCGACACCCGATTGGTCGGATCGCGCGCATCGGGTGCAGGCCACGGTCCGTGCGACAGAATGGTCCTGATCTCGCCGTCGGTGAAAACGGGCTTACCGATCTGGCCCTCTTCGGCCGGGCTGCCCCACGGCAGCATCGCGCACGCTGCGCTCACTGCCGCGTATGCGATGCGGGATGCAGTGCTTTTCGGGCGGCGGGTCTCGAGGGGCATGATCCGTACCTCGTGCTCGTTGAAGCGGTGCGCTCTAGAGTCGATTCACGACATCGGGGTTCGCGAGGTTCTCCCGCTCCACCCTGCCGTCTTTCAACAGATTCAGGATCTGGGTCGCCGCCGACGTCCCCATACGCGTCATCGCTTCTTCGGTCATCGCGGAGACGTGCGGCGTCACGATGACGTTGGGAAGCTGCAACAGCGGGTTCTTCGGATCGGTCGGCTCTTCGGCGAAAACGTCGAGCCCCGCAGCGGCGAGCTTGCCCGTGCTGAGCGCTTCGGTCAGCGCGGCCTCGTCGACGACGGGGCCTCGCGAAGTATTGATCAGGATCGCGGTCGGTTTCATCAGCGCGAGCTCGCGCCTGCCGATGAGACCGCGAGTCTTCTCGGTGAGCGGGCAGTGGAGGCTGAGGATATCGACAGTGCCGAGCAGGCGCTCGAGATCGGTCTCCCACTGCACGCCTTCGACTGCATCCTTGCGCGTGCGCGAGTAAACCGTCACCTGCGCGCCGAGCGCGGTCGCCATCGTCGCCACCCGCCGGCCGATCTGTCCGAAACCGATCAGCCCCACTTTGCGGCCGCGGAACTCGCGGCCCATATACGTGCCTTTCGCCCACTTGCCTGCGCGCAGCTCGCGATCGAGGCGAGGCACGTCGCGCGCGAGGCTCAGCATCGTCGCGATGGTGTATTCGGCCACAGGATCCGCATTGGCGCCGCCCGCGCTGACGACTGCGATGCGGCGCTCGGTCGCGGCTTCGAGGTCGACGCTGTCGATGCCGGCGCCGTGCTTGGCGATGATCTTCAGCGTCGGCGTCGCTTCGAGCACGCGGCGGGTGAACGGCGGGGACAGGCGCATGAGGACCCCGCCGATGCCTTCGCGCGTGATCGTCTCGATCAGCATGTCTTCGGTGATCGGCGGCGAGAGGTAGACCGTGCGCGCGCCGGCGTCGGACATCACTTTTTTTGCGTCGTCGGAGAGCTGCTGGTGTGTAACGAGTATTACGGGTTGCGACATCTGTTCTTCCTGAAATTAAACCGGGGTCAGCCCCCTTCAGCCGGGTGGTGCGTGGTCACACACCCTGCGCAATACAAACGCTCGGAGGTCAGGGCGAACGAAGGAACGCGGCCCCGGAGGGAAACCATGGGTTTCCCCTCCGAGACGTTCACCGCCGCCATCGGCAGAGTCCGCGTTAGCTGACTATGCCGATGTTCCAGGGCACGAACTCGTGATCGCCGAGCCCGAGGAGCTCGCTCTTGCTCGGCTCCCCCGAAGCGACGGCGAGCATGTAATCGAAGATGATCCGGCCCATCTCCTGCACCGTCGACGTGCCTTCGAGGATCGTGCCGCAGTTCACGTCCATGTCTTCTTCGAGCCGCCTGAACATCGGCGTGTTCGTCGCCAGCTTGATCGAAGGCACCGGCTTCGCGCCGAAACACGAGCCGCGGCCTGTCGTGAAAGCGATGAGATTCGCGCCGCCCGCGATCTGCCCCGTCGCGGAGCACGGGTCGAAGCCCGGGGTATCCATGAAGACGAAGCCTTTCTGCGTCACCGGCTCGGCATAGCGATACACCTCCATCAGCGGGCCGGTGCCGCCTTTCATCGAAGAGCCGAGCGACTTCTCGAAGATGTTCGCGAGGCCGCCGTGCTGATTCCCGGGACTCACGCGGCCGTTGATCTGCGCGTCGCGCCCGGGCGTGTACTCGTCTTTCCACCAGCGGATGCGCTCCACGAGCTTCTCGCCGACTTCGCGGGAGCGGGCGCGTCGCGTGAGCGTGTGCTCGACGCCGTAAATCTCCGGTGTCTCCGAAAGAATGCCGGTACCGCCGTGACGCGCGAGCAGATCGACCGCGGCGCCGAGCGCAGGATTCGCCGTGATCGCCGAGAAGCCGTCGGAGCCGCCGCACTGGAGCCCGACCATGATGTGGCTCGCCGGAACGCGCGTGCGCGTGACCCGATTCGCTTGCGGCAGCATCGCTTTCACCGCCGCGATTCCGGCTTCGATCGTCTTGCGCGTGCCGCCGGTCTCCTGCATGACGAGCATCTGCAGGCGGTCGCTCGAGTCGAGCTTCTGCTCCTGCATGAGACCCTTGATCTGGTTGCGCTCGCAGCCCAGGCCCACGACCAGCGCACTCGCGAGATTGGCGTGGCGTATGAAACCCGCCATCGTGCGGCGCAGGAGATCCATCGGCTCGCCGGTCATCTCCATGCCGCAGCCGGTGCCGTGGGCGAACGCGACGACGCCGTCGATGTTCGGATACTCGGCAAGCCGCTCTTCGGTGAAGTATTCGGCGATCTTGTGAACGACGGTCGCGGAACAGTTCACAGTCGAGAGCACACCGACGAAGTTGCGTGTCGCGACCTGGCCGTTCTCGCGCACGATGCCCATGAACGTCGCGCGCTCACTTTCAGGAATCATCTCGACCGGCTTGTACTCCTGCGCGTGCGCGTAATCGCGGTCGAACTCGCGGAACTCCATGTTGTGCGAATGCACGAATGTGCCCGGCGCGATGTCGGCGTTCGCGAAGCCGATCACGACGTTGTACTTGAGGATGGGCTCGCCTTGTCTGATCGCTCGCGCCGCGATCTTGTGTCCCGCCTGGACCTGGCTGCGCAGCGAGATGCCTTCCCGCTCGAGCTTCGCGCCGAGCGGCAGGTCGCTGCGGGCGATGACAATGTTGTCGTTGTCGTGAAGACGAATCGCCGAGCCGGCGGCCGGTTTCTCGTGAATTTCGATCATTGCGAAGCTCCTGTCGGTTTTCTGACCACCAGCGCGTCGACCGCAAGCACACCGTGCTCGAGCGCCATCAGCGGGTTGATATCGATCTCCGCGATTTCATCACGGTTTTCATGTGCAAGCCACGACAAACGCACGATACAGTCGGCGAGCGCCGCCAGATCGCGAGGCGCCTGCCCGCGAACGCCTTCGAGCAGCCTGTAGGCGCGCAGCTCGCGGAGCATGGCCCTGGCCTCGGCAGTGTCCAGGGGCGCGATACGGTAAGCGATGTCGTGCAGGACTTCGACGTGGATGCCGCCGAGGGCGACCGCCACGACCGGCCCGAAGACCGGATCGGTCGTCACGCCGAGCATCATCTCGACGCCGCGCGGGGCCATCTCCTGCACCAGGACGCCGTTGATCACCGCGTCGGGGGCGTGGCTGCGCGCGGATTTCATAATTTCGTCGAATGCGCTGCGGACGCGGCCTTCCGTGGCCAGCCCGAGACGAACGCCGCCGGCTTCGGTCTTGTGCGCGATATCGGGAGATTCGATCTTCAGCGCGACGGGCAGGCCGAGGGCGCGGGCGTGGGCTACCGCTTCCTCGACGTTCCGGGCCAGCAGCTCCTTGGTCGCGGGAATGCCGTAGGCGCCGAGTACTTCCTTTGACTCGCGCTCGGTCAATACAGTTGTCGAGACCGGCTGAAACCACTCCCTCCGTGGCCCTCCTCCTCCTGAAGGGGAGGGAACTGTTCCATTCCCGACCGCGGACAACTCTCCTTCCCCTTCAGGGGGCAGGCCGGGATGGGGGTGGTTTGGACGCGCGAATGAGTCTCGGCGCCGAAAGCCCTCCAGAAACTCCTGGTACCCCACCGCCGCGCGAATCGCCGTAAGACACGTCCCGACATCGCGGTATGCCGGCACGCCCGCTTCGACGATGGATTCCACCGTGAATGAAGGATCCTCGAGGCACGCGCCTGTGATCAGCACGACCAGCGGCTTCTCGCCTGTCCCGGCGAGCTCGACGGCCTGCTCGAGCTCGGCGCGCCGCGGAAACGTGAACACCGGTGCGAGCACGTCGACGTTCGCATCCGCCGCGATCGTCTCGAGCGCACGGCGAAAAATCCCCGGCTGGCCACTCGCGAGCGAAGTGACGTCGGTCGGATTGGCAAGCGTGCCGTAGCCGGGCAGGAGCGCCTGCATCTCCCGCTGCGTCGCGTCCGTATACGGCGCCCATTGCAGGCCGAGGCTTTCGCCGACGTCCGCCATCTGCACGACGTTGCCTCCCGACAGCGACATCGATGCGATGCGCCGCCCCCGCGGCCGCTTGCCCCTGAGGGCGATTGCAGTCTCATACAGGTCCTTCGAGTCGTTGACGCGGATGAGACCGAACTGGCGGCACGCGGCGTCGAACACTTCATCGGCGCCGGTCATCGCACCGGTATGCGACGCGGCCGCGCGACTGCCGGCTTCGGTGCGTCCGAACTTGAGCACCACGATCGGCTTTCCGAGTTCGGCCGCCCGCTCCGCGACTTCGACGAACCGCTCGCCGTCCTTCACCGCTTCGAGCGCCATCATCAGCACTTCGGTCGACTCGTGCTCGATCATGAAGCGCGCGAAATCCATCGCTTCGAGATCGGCTTCGTTTCCGGTGCTCACCGAAAAGTTGACTCGCAATCCCGCCTGCATCGCGCGCCACATCACGTTCACCGTGCCGAGACCCCCGCTCTGGCTGATCACGCCGATGTTGCCGGGCCTCGCCATCTCCGGCGCGAGGCTGCTGCTCGCGGTGATCGCCAAATGGTCGTTGAAGTTGATGACGCCGTAGCAGTTCGGCCCCATCACGCGCATCCCGCTCGCGCGCGCGAACGCGGTGATCTCATCCTGCATCGTGCGGCCTTCGGGCGTGCCGGTTTCGCTGAAGCCCGCAGTGAATACGGTCGCGAATGGAACGCCGAGCGCGTGGCATTCCCGCAGCGTGGGAAGCACCTGCGCAGGAGGCACCACCAGCCCCACGTGATCGGGAATGGCAGGCAGGTCGCCGACCGTGTGAACGCACGGCAGGCCCTGGACCTCGTCGCGCTTCGGATTCACCGGCAGGATGCGTCCTGCGAAGCCGAACTTGAGCATCTGGCGCAGCAGGCGACCGCCGAAGCGCGTGGTGTCGTCGGTCGCGCCTACAATAGCGACGCTTTCGGGCGCGAAGAAGCGCGTCAGATCTGTCGGATTTCGGGGGCTCATGCGGAAAGTGCCGCTGCGTTATCGTGCGCAGACGGCCTTGACGACGGATTGGTGGATTTTAACCGTCATTCCGGCGCACGCCGGGATCCACGCTTACCCGCGCGTCCCGAACGACGACCGCGGTGAATGACTTCCCTCGTGTCCCCAGCGTTTCAATGCTTTGAAAGAACACATGTCCGCATCACACCAACTCTCGGTAGGCATCATCGGCGCAGGCCCTGCCGGCCTCATGGCCGCGGAAGTCCTCGCAGCCGCAGGCGTGCACGTGGACGTGTACGAGCGCATGCCTTCGGTCGGCCGCAAGCTCCTGATGGCCGGCAAGGGCGGGCTCAACATCACGCACACCGAGCCTCACGACGCGTTTCACGCGCGATACCGCGAAGCTCGAGCCGCGCTCGAGCCGATGCTGAACCGCTTCGACGCCGAAGCGTTGCGTGCATGGGCGCACGGGCTCGGCATAGCCACCTTCGTCGGGAGTTCGGGACGGGTGTTCCCCCACGAGATGAAAGCGGCGCCGCTGCTGCGCGCGTGGCTGCACCGCCTGCGCGAATCCGGCGTGAAGATCCACGTACGTCATCGCTGGCGCGGATGGAATGAAGACGGGCTGATCGCATTCGATACGCCGCACGGCGAGCGAGCGTATCCGCACGACGCGCTCGTGCTGGCGCTCGGCGGCGGAAGCTGGCCGCAGCTCGGCTCCGACGGCGCGTGGGTCGAGCTGCTCGCACAGCGAGGCGTCGCGGTCGAAGCGTTGCGCCCCGCGAATTCGGGTTTCGACGTGGAATGGAGCGAGCACTTCAGGACGCGCTTCAGCGGCAGCCCGGTCAAATCGCTCGTCGCGTCTTTCAGGGAAGCAAGCGGCGTCGTTCACCGCCGTCACGGCGAGCTCGTCGTCACCGAGGCGGGGGTCGAAGGCGGCGTCGTCTACGCGCTGTCTGGGGGGCTGCGCCAGGCCCTGGAGCAGACCGGCGCGGCGACGCTGGAGCTCGACCTGGCGCCGGGCTGGGAGGTTTCCCGCCTCGTCGGCGAGCTCTCCCGTCCCCGTGGCTCGCGCTCGCTTTCGAGCCACGTGCAAAGCCGCACCGGCTTGAAAGGCGTGAAGATGGGCCTGCTGCGCGAAGTGCTCAGCGCGGAAGACGTCGCGCGGCCGGAGCGTCTCGCCGCCGCGATCAAAGCGCTGCCGCTCGCCCTCGCGAGACCGCGGCCGCTCGATGAGGCGATCAGCACGGCGGGCGGCGTGCGCTTCGATGCGCTCGACGAGCGCCTGATGCTGCGCGCGGCGCCGGGGATTTTCTGCGCGGGCGAGATGCTCGACTGGGAAGCGCCGACCGGCGGCTACCTGCTCACCGCGTGCTTCGCGACGGGGCGCGCAGCAGGGACGGGCGTGCTCGACTGGCTTTCCGGCCGGAGCCCCGCGGCGGCGCCTCAGCCAGCGTCGACGTGACGCGGTCGTGTCAGGGCCGCGCCTCCGGCGCCGACGTCTTGTGTCCGAGCGGCGCGAGCCTGAGCCCCAGACGACTCACGGCGACGACCGCCTGAGTGCGGTTCGTGACATTGAGCGCTTTCAGTATCGCCGCGACGTGGATCTTCACGGTGCCTTCGGCAAGGTTGAGATCGCGGCAGATCACTTTGTTCGGCTTGCCCTGCACCAGCAGCGACAGCACTTCACTCTGGCGCGGCGTGAGTCCGATATCGGCAGCCTGGGTCTTCGGGTCGTAAACGATGCCGCGCTCACTCGCCGCCGGCGCAGCGCTCGGCTGCGATGACAACACTTCGGCCGGCAGGTAGACGCCGCCTGCGAGAACGAGCTTCAGCGCGCCGATCATGACGCGGCTCGACTGCGACTTGGGTATGAAACCCATCGCGCCGAGATCCAGCGCACGCATGACTTCGTTACGGTCTTCGGACGCGGAAAGCACCACGACAGGCACGCTCGGATGGCGCTCGCGCAGGACCTCGAGGCCGTCGAGCCCGCTGATTCCGGGGAGCCGGATGTCGAGCAGCACGAGCGCAAGCTCGGACTCGCGATCGGCGATCGCGAGTGCCTCTTCGCAGTCGCCCGCCTCCAGCACCTCGTTCTTGGCATCGAGTTGCTGCAACACGGAACGCATCGCTTCCCGTATCAGCGGATGATCATCCACGACCAGTATCTTCACACCAACCCTTTCCACGCGACTATCGGAATGCAAGAGACAAACAGCCGTGCCGCCTAGTCTATTACAACCGGCACCGCGGGAGTACCGTGCGTTGGGCGTAGGTCACCCGATCCGGATGCGTCGCTGCCGCGGTCGGAGGGGCCCGCCGACGGTTCCGGCCGAGCGGGCCTCTGATACTATCGTCCGAGAGCGCAGTGCTCGCATGCTCGAGGAGGGGGCGAGATGAGCATCACCATCTATCCGGTCACCCCGGATTTCGTTGCCGAGATCGGCGACGTCGACCTCACCCGGCTCGGCGACGCCCACGTCGCAGCCATCAAGCAGGCGTTCTGGAAGTACGCGGTCCTCGTCTTTCCCGAGCAGGACCTGACGCCCGACCAGCATCTCGCGTTCGCCGAAAAGTTCGGACCGGTCGAAGCCGACCGCGTGCTGGATCCAAAGGTCAACCCGCACCGCTTGAGCATGAGCTTCGCGGACATTTCCAATCTCACTCCGGAAGGGAAGATCTGGGGCGAGGACAGCCGTCAGCGCATGTACAAGGCCGGCAACCGCCTGTGGCATACCGACAGCTCTTTCAAGTATCGGCCGGGGCTGTGCTCACTGCTGTACTCGCGCACGGTCGCCCCGGTCGGCGGCCACACCGAGTTCGCGGACCAGCGCGCGGCGTACGACGCCCTGCCCCCGGCAACCAAGGCCAAGCTCGAAGGGCTCATCGCCGAGCACTCGATCGCGACCTCGCGGCGCCGCAGCGGCTTCGCGAACTTCACCGCCGACGAAGGCAAGCGCCTGCCGCCGGTGCCTCAGCTCCTCGTGCGCACCATTCCGGAGAATGGCAGGAAATCGCTGTACGTGGCTTCGCACGCCGGCCGCATCTTCGGCATGCCTGACGCGGAAGGGCGCGCGCTGATCGACGAGCTTCTGGCGCACACCTCGCAGCGCCAGTTCGTATACACGCATCGCTGGCGCGCAAAGGACCTCGTGATGTGGGACAACCGCTGCACCCTGCATCGCGGCACCGATTACGACGACCTGCGCTGGGTGCGCGATATGCACCGCGCCACCGTCAGCGACGTCGCCAATACGTGCGAGCAGGCGGGGATTGCGATTCCGGCATGACCGAGCTCGTCGGACTCACCCGCGTGCTCGCGAAGGAGCTCGCGGAGCACGGCATCCGGGTGAACTGCGTGTCCCCGGCAACATCAACACGACGCGTCCCGCCCATCGCTCGGCACGCGCCGATCCCAAAGGCGTGATTCCGCTCGGGCGCTGCGGAGAAAGCGAAGACGTCGCCGCAGCGGTGCGGTTTTTGTGCGGAGCTGGCGGCGGGTTCATGACCGGCCGGACATTGCACATCGATGGCGGGCAAATGATATTCGCGTAGGCGAGCATCACTTGCCGGTGGCGCACCACTCAACGGGAGATCGGACATGAACGACAGGGTCACACCGCAGCATCTGAGTCCAGAGACCGTTCTGGAGCAAATGAAGAAGCAGGGCGTCACGCACGTCGTCTGGCTTCCCGACAGCGAAACGAACTGGCTCTACCTGCTCATGAAAGCGGAGCCGACGCTCACGCTGGTCGCCGTGCCTCGCGAAGGCACCGCGGCTTCGATTGCGGCAGGGCTCGCCGCGGGCGGCAAGAAACCGCTCATCCTCATCCAGAACACCGGTCTCATGGAGTCGGGAGACTCCATCCGCGGCTGGCTGCTCGGGCTCGACATCCCGGTGGTGCTCATGGTCGGCTTGCGAGGCTGGACCCGCCACGGCGTCACGACGGACACGGCTGCGGTCTACACCGAGCGCTTCCTGAACGCGTTCAACATCAACTACTACCTCGTGGAAAGCGATGCGGATGCGGAGCGCATCTCGGTCGCGTTCGGGGAAGCGGAGAAGACGCGGCGGCCGGTAGCGATCCTCGTCGGAGACGAGTACCACGGTTTCAACAAATGATCGCAAACGGTGAACCGTAACAGCACCACAGCCGTTCACCGTTCACCGTTTACCCCTTACCGTTTACGGAGCACTCAATGTTCAAGACTGCCGACGCACTGAAGATCTTTCAGAAATACCGCGGCGATGCGATCGTCGTTCCGGGTCGCGGCGGACGGCACTGGATCGACATCAGCACGAACGACAGGCTCGACGTGCCGCTCGGCGACCCGGCGATGGGCGGCCATGCGGGCTTCGCATTCGGCCTCGCGATGGCGCTGCCGCACCGCAAAGTCGTGCTGTTCG
>JAQGMV010000145.1 GCA_028292225.1 Betaproteobacteria bacterium | reverse complement strand
CGACACGCTGAGCCAGATAATCCCGGACTTCGGCGACCACGTCGTCGTAGTGCGGGCTTTGCTGCATCGTCCGCGGCTCGCCCCGCTTGTGCATGAGGCAGACGCCGGCGCCGGAGGCGGCGATGAGCTCGAGCACGCCCTCGCCTTCAGCGCCGCCGATATCGTTGACGAGGCTCGCGCCGGCTGCGATCGCTTCACGCATGAGCTCGGGCTTGCGCGTATCGATCGAGACCGGAACCCCGCAAGCTTTGAGCGCCTCCACCACCGGAAGCACACGACGGCGCTCCTCCTCGAGCGCAACCGCCGCTGCGCCCGGGCGCGTCGACTCGCCGCCGATGTCGAGGATGTCCGCGCCTTCTTCGATCAGCGATTGCGCGTGCGCAATCGCTGATTCATGCGCGAGGAAGCTGCCGCCGTCGGAGAACGAGTCCGGAGTTACGTTCACCACACCCATGATGAGGGGGCGCGCGAGCGGCAGCGAGTAACGGCCGCACTGAAAGTGAGAAGGGAAAGGCGTGGACATCACTCGAACCGGGCACAAAAGCGAAGCATAAATGAAGAAGGGGTAAGGCTTTCGACCTTACCCCTTCCGTTACACGTCTTGCGTTCCGGCTGTCAGGCTTCCGGCGCTGCTGCGGTGGTCGGCGTGGGCGTCGGCGTGCTGTCGCGCGGCGGCTGCTGGGCCGGCGTCGCCGCAGGCTTCGGCGGACGCGGAGGACGGCCTTCCATGATGTCGTTGATCTGCTCGGCGTCGAGGGTCTCCCACTCGAGCAGGGCGTTCGCCATGGTCTCGACTTTCTCGCGGTTGTCCTCGATCAGCTTGCGCGCGATGGCGTACTGCTGGTCGATGAGGCGGCGGATCTCGGCGTCGACCTGCTGCAGCGTCGATTCCGAAACGTTCTTGTGCGTGGTGATCGAACGGCCGAGGAAAACTTCGCCTTCGTTCTCGCCGTAGACCATCGGCCCGAGCGAATCGCTCATGCCCCAGCGCATGACCATGTTGCGGGCCATCTCGGTCGCACGCTCGAAGTCGTTCGAAGCGCCGGTCGTCATCTGGTGCATGAAGATCTCTTCGGCGATACGCCCGCCGAACAGCACCGCGATGTTCTGCAGGATCTGCTCGCGGTCCATGCTGTACCGGTCTTCGACCGGGAGCTGCATCGTTACGCCGAGCGCACGCCCGCGCGGGATGATCGTCACTTTGTGCACGGGATCCGTGCGATGCAACAGCCTCGCCACGACCGCATGGCCGGCTTCGTGGTACGCGGTGTTCTTGCGCTCGTGCTCCGGCATCACGATGGAGCGGCGTTCCGCACCCATGATGATCTTGTCTTTCGCACGCTCGAAGTCGTCCATGTCGACGAGGCGCTTGTTGCCGCGAGCGGCAAACAGCGACGCTTCGTTGACGAGGTTGGCGAGATCGGCGCCCGAGAAGCCCGGGGTGCCTCGCGCGAGGATGTCAGGGCGCACATCGGGACCGACCGGCACTTTGCGCATGTGCACCTGCAGGATCTGCTCGCGGCCCCGGATGTCCGGAAGCGGCACGACGACCTGGCGGTCGAAACGGCCCGGACGCAGCAGCGCCGGGTCGAGCACGTCGGGACGATTGGTCGCGGCGATCACGATCACGCCTGAATTCGCTTCGAAACCGTCCATTTCGACGAGGAGCTGGTTCAGGGTCTGCTCGCGCTCGTCGTTGCCGCCGCCCAGGCCGGCTCCGCGCTGGCGGCCGACCGCGTCGATCTCGTCGATGAACACGATGCACGGCGAATGTTTCTTGGCCTGCTCGAACATGTCGCGAACCCGCGCCGCGCCCACGCCGACGAACATCTCGACGAAGTCGGAGCCCGAGATGCTGAAAAAAGGCACTTTCGCTTCACCGGCGATCGCCCGCGCGAGCAGCGTCTTACCCGTTCCGGGGTTGCCGACCATCAGCACGCCGCGCGGAATGCGCCCGCCCAGCTTCTGGAACTTGGAAGGATCGCGCAGGAATTCGACCAGCTCGGCCACTTCTTCCTTGGCTTCCTCGCAACCGGCGACATCGCCGAAAGTGACGGTGTTATTGGACTCGTCGAGCATCCGCGCCCGGCTCTTGCCGAACGAGAACGCCCCCCCGCGCCCGCCGCCCTGCATCTGACGCATGAAGAATATCCACACGCCGATGAGCAGCAGCATCGGGAACCACGAGACGAAGATGTTCATCAGCAGCGACGGCTCCTCTTCGGGCTTCGCTTCGATGATCACGCCGTTCTTCAGGAGATCCGAGACGAGCCACGGGTCCGACGGCGAATAGGTGGTAAACCGCTCACCGCTCGCCTTGACGCCCTTGAGCACCCGCCCTTCGATCGTGACCTTGGCCACGCGCCCCTGTTTCACCTCTTCGATGAACTGGGAGTACTCCATGGCTTTCTGGGTGCTCTGCCGCGTGCTGAACTGGTTGAAAACTGTCATGAGGACCAGGGCGATCACCAGCCAGATCGCGACATTCTTGATGAGATTGTTCAAGCAGGCTCCTTACGCCGGGTAGGCGCTACCTCGTTCAATTCTAAACCAATGCCGACAGCCACACTGCGCTGCCGGTACCGCGCACCTTCATTTAAAGCAGTCACTTCAAGCCTTTTCCGAGCAGATAGACCTCGCTCGACCGGCTGCGGGACGCATCCGGCTTGCGGGTGTAGACCTGTTGGAAAGTGCGCCTGAGGGTGCTGACCAGATCGTCGAAACCGGCGCCGTGAAAGGTTTTGACCAGGAAGTTTCCCTGCGGTTTCAAGTGTTTCAAAGCAAATTCGAGCGCCAGCTCAGCGAGGCCGATCGCGCGCGCCTGATCGGCGCTGGCGATACCGCTGATATTGGGCGCCATGTCCGACAGCACAAGGTCCACGGCCTCACCTTCGAGTGCATTCTCCACCGTCTCCAGCACGGCCTCTTCCAGGAAATCGCCGCAGATCACCGTGACCCCGGCCACTTGCACCATCTCGAGCAGGTCCACGGCGATGACGCGCCCGGTGCGGCCGACCGCCTTCGCCGCGACCTGCGACCAGCCCCCGGGCGCCGCCCCCAGGTCCACGACGGTCAGTCCGGGCCTGAGCAGCTTGTCCTTCGCGTCGATTTGCTGGAGCTTGTACGCGGCCCGTGAACGGAAACCTTCCGCATTTGCACGTTTCACGTACGGGTCGGTCACGTGCTCCTGCATCCACGCTTTACTCGTCTTCGCCATCTGGCCTGCATCTTAAATGTGCGCGGCGCCCGTCTAAGCGCCGAATAGACCCGCTTTTTTGGTGCTTATGGTGCTAAAGTCGGGCCCCGGTTTTACTCACCCTTACAGCGAACGAGCACCGAAGTGAAAGAGCTTACCCCTGCCCAGCGCCGCGACCTTCGCGCCCGCGCCCACCACCTGCAGCCGGTCGTCATGATCGGCGATGCCGGGCTGACTCCTGAGGTCACCCGCGAAATCGAAGCCAACCTCAGAAGCCACGAGCTCATCAAGGTCCGGGTGCTCGGCGACGATCGCGAGGCGCGCGGAGCGCTCGTCTCAGCCGTATCCGAAGCGACCGGCGCTCACCCCGTGCAGCAGATCGGAAAAATACTGGTGTTTTACCGGCAGCGGCCGCCGGAGGAAGAGAAAAAAGGGCCGAAACGTCGCGGGCTGCGCAAAGCGCCCAGAAGGACGAAGCGGAGTTTTCAGGGGTCGTGAGGGCCGTAAATCGTAAATGGTGAATCGCGCGTTTAGGGCGCTTCCTCACGCCGCAAACGATTTACCATTCACCCTTCACGGCCTTCTAGACGTACTTCACGTCCAGTAACTCGTATTCCCGTAAGCCCCCCGGCGCCTGGAACTCGGCGACGTCACCGGCCGATTTGCCGATCAGCGCCCGCGCGAGCGGAGAGCCGATCGAAATCTTGCCGACCTTGATGTCCGCTTCGTCGTCGCCGACGATCTGGTAGGTCACGACTTCGCCGCTCTCGAGATCCTCGAGATCGACCGTCGCACCGAAAACGCAGCGCCCTTCGGCGTCGAGCAGCGCGGGATTGATGATCTGCGCGTTTGAAAGCTTGCTTTCGAGCTCGGCGATGCGCCCTTCGGCGAAGCTTTGCCGCTCCTTGGCCGCGTGATACTCGGCGTTTTCAGACAGGTCGCCGTGCGCGCGCGCCTCCGAGATCGCGGCGATGATTGCGGGCCGCTGCACGCTTTTCAGCTCCTGCAGCTCTTCGCGCAGCTTCGCGGCGCCGTTCACGGTCAGAGGTACCTTGTTCATAGGATGTCAGGCCGCCAGTAGATTGCCGTGGAGCTCCTGGACGCTGTACGCGCGCAGTTCCTGGGCTTGCTCGATGCCTGTGCAGCCCGCGCGAGCGCCGGCGAGCGTGGTGAAAAGAGACACGCGCTGCTGAAGGGCTGCGCGGCGGATCGAATACGAATCACGGATGGCCGCGCGGCGGTCTTCGACCGTGTTGACGATCAGCGCGATCTCGCCGTTCTTGATCATGTCCACGATGTGCGGGCGCCCTTCCGCGACCTTGTTCACCGGCGTCACCGGCAGGCCGGCAGCGGCGATCGCGGCTGCGGTTCCGCGCGTGGCGAGCAGCACGAAGCCCAGCTTGTGCAGCGAGCGTGCGACTTCCACCGCAGGCTCCTTGTCGGAATCACGGACGCTCAGGAAAACCTTGCCGCCGGTCGGCAGGCGCTCGCCGCTCGCCATCTGGGATTTCAGAAACGCTTCGGCGAACGTGCGCCCCACACCCATGACTTCGCCCGTGGATTTCATCTCGGGCCCCAGTATGGTGTCTGCGCCGGGGAACTTGATGAACGGGAACACCGCTTCCTTGACTGAATAATAAGGCGGGATGATCTCGGCCGTGACGCCCTGCTCGGCGAGCGACTTGCCCGCCATGCAGCGCGCGGCGATCTTCGCCAGCGGCAATCCCGTTGCTTTCGAAACGAATGGCACGGTTCGCGACGCGCGCGGGTTCACTTCGAGGACGTACGCGATGCCTTTCTGGATCGCGAACTGCACGTTCATGAGCCCGATGACTTTCAGCGCGCGCGCCATCGCGACGGTCTGACGGCGCAGCTCGTCCTGGATCTCGGCGGACAGCGAAAACGGCGGCAGCGAGCACGCCGAGTCGCCCGAATGCACACCCGCCTGCTCGATGTGCTCCATCACCCCGCCGATGATCACGTCCTTGCCGTCGGAAAC
>JAQGMV010000211.1 GCA_028292225.1 Betaproteobacteria bacterium | reverse complement strand
GCGACGCTCGCCGTTGAAAGTGATCGTTACCATCTGCCTGAAGCCGTAAATGGAGGACTCGTCATTCCGGCGCACGCCGGAATTCCTGTTGACGTGAGTTTATTCGAACGTGAGGCTGCGCAAGAGTGGTTCAAGATGGATTCCGGCCTGCGCCAGGATGACGTCTTCCGCGTTAAAACGTCAGTTGCGCGGAGAGTCCGAAGAGCCAGTTGCGCCCGGGCGACGGCTCGAAGAAGCGCCGGTTACCCTCTGCGACGATGACCGACCCGGTGTAATCCTTGTTGGTCACGTTGTCGACGCGGACGAACTCGGTGAAACGCCACTGGCGCGTGCGCTGCTCGAAACCCGCCCTGAGGTTGCCGATCGTATAGCTTTCGGCGGCGTCGCTGTTCTGGTCGTCGACGAAGACTTTACTGTTGTGCCGCACTTCCACGCCGGCGTGAAAGCCCGACGCGGGATGCCGCCACACGAGCTCGCCGTACAGCGTGCTCGCCGGCACCCCGGGCAGGCGGCTGCCGGCCAGCACCGTGACCGCCGGAGCGCCGGCGGTGAAAGGCTCGGTGAAGCGCGCTTTGAGGTAGGTGTACGCGACGGCAGTTTCGAAGCCTTTGCCGAGCTGCGCCTGCCAGCCGAGCTCGACGCCTTCGCGCCGGGTGTGCGACGCGTTCTTGAACGTGGTGCGCCCGCCGCTGTTGGTCGCGACGACGATCTCGTCCGCGACGTCGATGCGATAGATCGCGGCGGTGAGACGGTTGGTTTCGGTGACCTTCACTTTGACGCCGGTCTCGTAATGGGTGCTCACCGACGGGCGCAGCGCGAAATTGAGGCCCGCGGTGCCGTCGGGGCGATACGCGAGCTCCGCGAAAGTCGGGGTTTCGAAGCCTTTTCCGGCGTTCGCATAAACCTTGAGGCGCGGGTTGACGTCGAAGGTCGCGCCGGCGACCGGTGAAGTGCGAACGTACTTGAGCGAACCGCTGTCGTTTGCGTTGGCGGCGCCCGTGATGAAGAAGTCTTTCGATTCGAAGCTGACGCGGCTGTGGCGCACGCCTGCCATCAGGAGGACGCGATCCCACGGATGCCACTCGGCCTGGGCATAGGCGTCGGTGCTGCTGACCCTGTCGTCTTCGTTGCGCTTCAATGCGCCCGCAATGCCGTTGTTGTTGATGAAACCGCGGCGGTTCTCGAGCATGGTTTCGAAGTCGAGCCCGACACTGATATCGAGCGGCGTGCGCCCGAGCATCGCGTTGTGGCTCCAGCGCACGCCGGCGCCGCCGAAGTTGCGGTCGAGGTCGACGACGCCGCCCGAATGCGTCGCCGCGGCCTGCACCGCGAGCGGAATTGCGTGGTACTGGGTGACCTGCCGGTCGCCGACATACGCCCGCGCCTGGAGCGTATCGTGCGATCCGATCCTGATGTCGTGTATCAGCCCGATCTGGTTCTGCGAGATGCTTTTGCGCGTGTTGAACGCATAGGCCTCGGGCGTCGCCTGGCGCCGGTTCTGCTGCACCTGCGCACGCGAGAGACCGAGCGGGTCCTGGGTTTCGGGCTGGTCGAGGGAGTCCGCGATGAACGTGAAGGTGCCGGCGCTGCCGCCGTCGTATTTGAGCTTCGCGTGCGTCTGGTCGCGCAGCGCGGCGCTGTGGTCGCGGTAGCCTTCGGTGCGAAAAGCGCTGGTGATCGCATTGAGGTTGAACGGTCCGTACTGGCCCCCGACCCCGAGCGCCCACTTGCTCGTCGCGTAGCTGCCCAGGTCGTACTTGCCGGTGATCGTCGGCTGCGGGGGACCGTCAGCCGTGAAGATCTGGATGACGCCGCCCGCGGCGTTGCCATACATCGACGAAAACGGTCCGCGCAGCACTTCGATGCGCTCCGCGGTGTCGAGATTGAACGACGCGGCCTGGCCCTGGCCGTCGGGCATCGTCGCGGGTATGCCGTCGGAGATGAGGCGCAGCCCCCGCACGCCGAAGGCCGATCGCGCACCGAAGCCCCGCGAGGAGATCTGCAGGTCCTGCGCATAGTTCTGGCGGTTCTGAACGACGATCCCCGGAACCGCGTTCAGGGCCTCCGAAAGGTTCACCCCCGGACGGTCTTCACTGATGGTCTTCGCGCTGACCGTGTCGATCGACACCGGCAGGTCGAAGCTCTCGCGTTCGACTCGCGTCGCGGTGACGGTGACGCCCGGCAGCACTGCGGCCGGCGCCGATTCCTGCGCACCGACCGGTGCCGCCGAAAGGAAGCCGTACGCGAGCGGGAAGGCGATAGAAGGTCGGAGCGAGCTGGTTTTCATCGGAAGACTATAGGCTTCGCGAACGCCGTGAATCGCGTCCACCATTTGATGTCCATGGGAATGGCCGCTGCGCTTCGAGCCTGGCGAAACGCCGCCAGCGAGCGCCCGATCGCTGAAAACCGCGCCTCGAAATACCGCATGAACGACGCATCCTCGCCCTCCAGCCCGCGCTGCGAGCCCCTCTTTTATCCGGCAGAGTCTAGCAAGCGGGGAACGCGTTGAGTAGGCGCGTGCACTGCCACGATACGGATTCGGCGACACGCTCGCCAAGTCTATGCGCCTCGGCTGAAAGTGGCTAAAGTAATGCTTAACCGTTGAATCCAAGAATTCAAAAATACGGATCTGAAAGCGTCGCCGACCGCGACTCGTGTTGCGGCAGTCATGTGGGACAAGGCTGCCGGACAACCTGAAGCTGAGGCTCGACGAGTAGTGGTGTGTTCAATCAGCAGGAGGAGTTATGAAAAAGCTTTTGATCGCGGCGGCGTTGACTGCCGCATTCGGTACGACCGCCTACGGGCAAACGAGGGAAGAGCTGCTGCGTGACGGCAACGGCGGCAGCACCGACAACGTGCTCACCTACGGGATGGGTTACCACCAGCAGCGCTACAGCGCGTTGAAGCAGGTCAACAAGAACACGGTTAAGCGACTGGTCCCGGTCTGGAGCCTGTCGCTCGCGAACGAGTTCGGCGAGCAGGCGCAACCCGTCGTCTACAACGGCGTGATGTACGTGGCGAACGTCAAGCGCGTCGTCGCCATCGATATCGGCACCGGCAGGCAGTTATGGGAATTCGCGATCGACTGGGAGCCGCAGGTCGCGCGGGTGGTGTGCTGCGGGCTTTCGAACCGCGGGGTGGCGCTCTACGAGGGCAAGGTCTATGTCGCCTCGCTCGACGCGCACCTGCGTGCGCTCGATGCGAAAACAGGCAAGGAGCTCTGGAAAACCAAAGTCGCCGAGTGGAAAGAAGGCTACTCGATCACGGGCGCGCCCACGGTCCAGAACGGCGTGCTGATGACAGGCATGACCGGCGGTGAATACGGCGTGCGCGGCTTCGTCGCCGGCTACGACCCGCAGACCGGCAAGGAGATCTGGCGGCGTCACACGACTGCATCGCCCGGCGAGAAAGGCAGCGAAACCTGGCCGAAGGACGATTCGTACTTGCGCGGCGGCGGCTCCACCTGGATCACCGGCTCGTACGATCCCGAGCTCGATCTTTCGTACTGGGGCACGAGCAACGGCGGGCCGTGGGGCGCCAACTGGCGCCCGGGCGACAACCTGTACGTCGCGTCGGTGATCGCGATCCGGCCGAAGACCGGAGAGCTCGTCTGGCATTACCAGTGGACGCCGGCAGAGACCTACGACTTCGACGGCAACAACGAGAACCTGCTCGCCGACATCAACGTCAACGGCCAGAAACGCAAAGTGCTGATGCACGCCGACCGCAACGGCTTTCTGTACGTACTCGATCGTACTAACGGCAAGGTGCTCGCCGGCAATCCTTACGTGAAAGTGAACTGGGCCTCGAAGATAGACCTTGCCACCGGGCGTCCGGTAGAAACCGACGTCGCCAAGCGCCTGCGTTCCGGAGAGAAGGTCGAGCTCCAGCCGCGCTGGACCGGCGGCAAGAACTGGTTCCCGATGGCGTTCAACCCCGAGAACCAAGCGCTCTACTTCCCGGTCAAGGAAGAGACCGCGGTCTACCAGATCAACAAGGAAATGCCCGCGTACAAGGCTGGCGAGCGTTACACCGGCGTGGAGAACACCAGCACGCCGCCCAAAGCCGGCGAGCCATGGGGCTTTTACAGCGCAGTCGATCCCATGACGGGCAAGCCGAAGTGGAGGGTGCCCAGCTCCGAGCTGCCGATGTGGTCCGGCTCACTCGTCACCGCCGGCGGACTCGCGTTCAGCGGCAAGATGACGGGCGAGTTCATCGCGTTCGACACCGACACCGGCAAGACGATGTGGCAGTTCCAGACGAGCTCGGGCGTCAATTCCCAGCCGATCACCTACACCTACAAAGGCAAGCAGTACGTGACGGTGCTTTCGGGCCTGGGCGGTGGAACTTCGGCAAAGCGGCAGACCGGCGGCAAGGTGCAGCCGGGCGGTTCTGTCTGGACGTTCGCGCTGATCGACTGAGGGTAAATCACGCGTGACGCGGCGGCGTCGCGCGTTCTCCCCGGCAATCGCACAGCCTCAACCACCCACCGGCGTGCCGCCGGTGGGTTTTTTCACTCTGTAAATGAAATGAAGAATCTCATCATCCTCTGCTGTTCAGTCCTCGTTACCAACCTCGTTTATGCCGACGCGGAAGACATGTCGCCGCCGAGCGCCGAGCAGGTCAAGCGCGGCACCGCGCTTTACGCCCAGCA
Source organism: Betaproteobacteria bacterium (assembly GCA_028292225.1). Lineage (GTDB taxonomy): Bacteria > Pseudomonadota > Gammaproteobacteria > Burkholderiales > SG8-41 > JAQGMV01. The sequence goes on along the minus strand of JAQGMV010000211.1, from coordinate 26,676 downwards.
CTGCGCGGCGTGTCACGGCCCCCGCATGCAGGACCCGGAAGGCGCGTTCGACCTGCGAACGTTCCCGCCCGACCAGAAAACGCGCTTCATCACCTCGGTGACGCACGGCAAGAACAGCATGCCCCCGTGGGGCGGGCTGCTCAGCACGGGTGACATCGAGTCGCTCTGGGGTTACGTCATCACGAACCAGAAGAAGTAGCTCACGCCGCGTGCGCGGCGTCGCTGTCCACTGGAGGAACGTATGAAGAAGAGTCTGACGAAAGGCGAAGGCGGTCTTCGCCCCGCACGCGGCGACGCGTTGGTCGAGCGCAGCGATCGGCGCAGCTTTCTCACGCGCAGCGCCGCGGTGACTGCGGGGCTGGTCGCGGGTGCGGCGACAGCCCCTGTCGTGCGCGCAGCCGAGACTGCGGCAACCGGGCTGCCGGCATGGTCGAAAGCACCGGGCGCGCCGCTGCGCGCGTACGGCATGCCTTCGAAATTCGAAGAGCCGGTGAAACGCGTCGTCACTTCCGGCTATCCGACGGTCTCGCCGGGCACCGGAAGCTCGCTCACGCCGCTGCAGCTGCTCGAAGGCACGATCACGCCCAACGGCCTGCATTTCGAGCGCCATCACAGCGGCGTTCCCGACATCGACCCGACGCAGCACCGCCTCGTCATCCACGGTCTCGTCAAGCGCGCGCTCAGCTTCTCGCCCGCGACGCTGTCGCGTTATCCGATGGTCAGCCGGACGCACTTCGTCGAGTGCTCCGGCAACAGCTCGCGCAATACCGGCCCCGAGCCGCTGCAAGTCACCTGCGGCACGATCCACGGCCTGCTTTCGTGCTCCGAATGGACCGGCGTGCCGCTGTCCCTGCTGCTCGACGAAGCCGGTGTCGATCCCGCGGCGACGTGGCTGCTCGCGGAAGGTGCGGATTCCGCCGCGATGAGCCGCAGCGTACCGCTCGACAAGGCTCGCGACGATGCGATGATCGCGCTCTTCCAGAACGGCGAGCGCATACGGCCGGAGCAGGGTTATCCGATGCGGCTGCTGCTGCCGGGCTGGGAAGGCAACATGAACGTGAAGTGGCTGCGGCAGTTGAAGCTCGTCGCCGAGCCGATGCACACCAAGGACGAAACGTCGAAGTACACCGACCTGATGCCCAATGGCAAGGCGCAGCAGTTCACTTTTCCCCTGGGCGTGAAGTCGACCATCACCCGGCCGTCGTTCGGAATGACGATGCAGGGCCCCGGCCTGTACGAGATTTCGGGCGTCGCGTGGTCGGGCTCCGGGCGTGTCGCGCGAGTCGAAGTGTCGACCGACAGCGGCGCCACGTGGAGCGATGCGCGGCTTCAGGGACCGGTGCTTTCGAAGAGCGTCACGCGCTTTCGCCTGCCGTGGGAATGGAACGGCGCGGCTGCGACGCTGCAAAGCCGCGCGACCGACGAGAAAGGCAATGTGCAGCCGACGCGCCAGACCTGGACCGCCGCGTACTCCGCGGCGCATCGCTATCACAACAACGCCATCCAGACGTGGAGCGTCAAGGCCGACGGGAGCATCGCCAATGTCTATCTCTAGGATTGCACTGTCCACGGCGTTTGCGGCAGTCATGCTTGCCGCATGCGCGACCGAGCGCATCGAGCCTCCGATCTCGAAAGGTCCCGGCCTCGGCCAGCCCGCAACTGCAGCCGAGATCGCGCTCCTCGACATCGGGATTGCGCCGAGCGGCGCAGGATTGCCTCCCGGAAGCGGCGATGCGCGCGCCGGCGCAAAGGTCTATGCGGCGAAGTGCCAGTCGTGTCACGGCGATAAAGGCGCGGGCAAGCCCGCGGATGCCCTGGTCGGGGGCACGGGCACGCTCGCGTCGAGCAACGCGGTCAGGACGGTCGGCAGCTACTGGCCGTATGCCACGACCCTTTTCGATTACACCCGCCGCGCGATGCCGCTCACCGCGCCGCGCTCGCTCAGCAACGACGAGGTCTATGCCGTCACCGCGTACGTGCTGCACCTGAACGGCATCATCAGCGAAGACCACACGCTCAACGCGCAGACGCTGCCCGCGGTGAAAATGCCCAACCGCGACGGGTTCGTGGATTATTCCAAAGTCCGCTGACCTGCAGGTGCGATGCCGCTGAGCGTGCGGCGCGTCGCTGATTCGCTCAGTGGCACGCGGCTCGACACCCGGCGGCGCGCGTCCACTGCACTGCTGTTTGCCGTATCCGCTATCGGTGCAGTCGCACCGAGCGCGAACGCGGCGCAGCCGGTGCAGCTTGCGCCCGTCGAGGTCATCGGCGCGACGCCCGTCCCCGGCGCCGATGTGCCGCGCGAGTACATCCCTGCGAACGTCCAGACGATCGACGCCTCGACGATCAGGAGCACGCACAGCCTGAGCCTTCCCGAGCTCATGATGAACCGGCTGCCCAGCGTGAACGTGAACGAGGCGCAGGGCAACCCGTACCAGATGGACGTGAGCTATCGCGGCTACACCGCGAGTCCGATGCTCGGCACCCCGCAAGGGCTTTCGGTGTATCAGGACGGGGTGCGGGTGAACGAGCCTTTCGGCGACGTGGTGAACTGGGACCTGATTCCCCTGTTCGCGATCGAAGGCCTCACGCTCGTGCCCGGCTCGAATCCCCTGTTCGGCCTCAATACCCTCGGCGGCGCGCTCGTGCTCCAGACCAAGAGCGGCCTCACCAGCCCCGGCACCGAAGCGTCGTTATCCGGAGGCTCTTTCGGCAGGCGCAGGCTCGAGCTCGCGCATGGCGCAAAGTCCGGCAGCCTGCACGCGTTCGCCGCGCTGACCGGTTTCGAGGAGAACGGCTGGCGCGACGCTTCGCCTTCGCGGGTGCACAACTTTTTCGGAAAGCTCGGCCAGCGCACTGCGAAGATGGAGTGGGATCTCGCGCTCACGTACGGCAAGTCGAACCTGGTGGGCAACGGCTTGCTGCCCGAGCCCATGCTTGCCGCGAGGCGCGAGCAGATCTACACGCGCCCGGACATCACGAGAAACGAGATGGCAATGGCGGCGTTGAACGCCTCGTACTGGATCACGGACGACCAGAAGATTTCGGGATTGCTGTATCAGCGGCGAAACCGTACGGCCACGCTCAACGGCGACGTCAACGACGCCTTTCAGGACCTGCCCGATCCGAACGGGGTCGAGCACCGAACGCAGACGCGCCAGCGCTCCGACGGCATGACGCTCCAGTGGAGCCGTCCGGCGGCGCGCCAGCAGTCGGTCCTCGGCGCCGCATATGACCGCTCGCGCAGCCGTTTCACGCAGACCGAGGCAGACGGTTCGTTCGACGCGACACGCGCGGTCGTTCCGGCGGGGGATCCGCAGGTCGACGCGCAGCTTCGCGGCTCGACGCGCAACGCGAGCGTGTATCTCACGCATACCCACGAGCTTACGACCGACGTGCACCTCACGGCGTCGGCGCGCTACAACGTCACGCGCGTGGAGACCGTCGACGAGCTCAACGGCAACGCGGTGCCGAATCTCAACGCGGACTTCACTTACCGCAAGCTCAACCCGGCGCTGGGCGCGACGTGGCAGGCCATGCCTGCGCTCGCGCTGTATGCCGGCTACAGCCAGGGTAACCGGGCGCCGTCTCCGATCGAGCTCGGGTGCGCCGATCCCGCGCGGCCTTGCACCCTGCCGAACGCGCTCCAGTCCGATCCGTTTCTGAAACAGGTGGTCGCGCGCACGCTGGAGATCGGCGCAAGAGGCACGCTTCCCCAGGACATGCGCTGGAACGCCGCGCTGTTTCACGCCCAGAACACCGATGACATCCTCTTCGTGGGAACCTCGACGAGCGCGAGCAGGGGTTTTTTCCAGAATTTCGGGCGCACGCGAAGGCAGGGCGCAGAGCTGGCTTTAAGCGGACGCGCTTCGCTTTTCGAGTGGCACGCGAGCTACAGCCACGTTCGCGCGACTTTCGAGTCCGGCGCGTGCGTCGTCTCCCTTAGCAACAGCACCGCAGGCGCGTCGCCCGCATGCGCGGCACAGCAGATCGAAGTCAAGCCCGGCAATCTCATACCGGGAGTCCCGCTGCACAACTTCAAGCTCAACGTAGTGGCGAGGCCGGCGGCGAGCTGGACCGTCGGCTCGACTCTGACCGCGTACTCGAGCCAGTACGTGCGCGGCAATGAGAACAACGCACACGCGCCCGACGGCGCGGCGTTCAACGGCTCCGGCAAGCTCGGCGGCTACGCGTTGCTCGACCTCTACACCACCTACGACCTCGGGGCCGCGTGGCAGGTTTTCGCGAAGGTCACCAACGTTTTCGACCGTGAGTACGCGAGCGCAGGCCAGCTCGGGCGCAGCGCCTTCGATGCTCAGGGCAGCTTCATTCCCGACGCGAACAACTGGACCCATCAGCAATTCGTCGGACCCGGCGCGCCGCGCGCGGGGTGGATCGGCGTGCGCTATCGCCTGCGCGCGCGGTAGTCGCAGAGCGCTCGTTCGTGCGTTCGTGTCGCAACCGCGCGGTCTTTGTCCGAAGTTTGACGCAAAGTTTCTCGGGCGCGTTAAGGGCATGCGGTTTGCGGCGAGCGCCGTTACCCCAAGGCGGGGTAACCACAGGAGGCACTTCATGGCAACCGACACGAACACCAAGGGCACGCAATCGGGTACCGGTGGAAACGCGGCAGCAGGCGCACAGCAAGGCGCCGGCAGCCAGCAAGGCACATCGCAGGCGATGCAGCGAAGCGCCGGCCAGGCGTTGCAGGGCAGCCAGCAGCAGCGAAGAGGAATGCCGGGCGTAGCGCGTTACAGCCGCAATCCGCTCGCAGTGATGCAGGAGCTTTCGCACGACCTCGACCATCTGTTCGAATCGTTCTTCTACGGCACGCCGTCGCGTCACGGGCAGGGCCAGGGAGGACAGTCACCGGCGATCTGGGCGCCCCAGGTCGAGATGCGCGAAGAGGGCGACAAGCTTCGTGTGTCGGTCGATCTTCCCGGGGTCGGCAAGGAACGCATCAGGGTCGACATCGACGAAGGCGTTCTCGTCCTGCAGGGCGAGCGCGTCGACGAGCGCAGCGAAGGCGACGATCAGCAGGGCTTCCGCCGCACCGAGCGCTACTACGGCGCCTTCTACCGAGCGATCCCGCTTCCCGAAGGCGTGGACCCTGAGCACGCGCAAGCCGAAATGAAAGACGGCGTGCTCAAGATCGTGCTTCCGCTCGCGCAACGCAAGCAGAGCAAACGCCTCGACATCAAGGACGGGAGTGATAGCGGAGCCGGAACCGGAAGCAGTACGGCCAGCGGAGCTGGAAGCGGGAGCAGTGGCGGCACTGGAAGCGGAGCCGGAGCCGCGAGCGGAACCTGAACGGCAATGGTTCGAAGAGCGGCGCACCAGCGAAAAAGGCCACGAGAGTGGCCTTTTTCAAGTGCTGGAGCGGGTGGCGGGAATCGAACCCGCGTTCTTAGCTTGGGAAGCTACTTTCCTACCATTGGAAGACACCCGCGGAACCGTTGATTTTAGGGGAGTACCAACCGTCGTGGCAAACGATGGTTCCTGATCTGCGGCGAGTAATAGGCGAAGTTTAGCGGTGCTGAGTTCGGGTGCGAAAGAGCAGCCCGCGCTATCGGCAGGAAGCGATTCATGTTCCTCCCACGGCGGACTACGATGCCGAGTGCTCTACCACTGCCATCGTAAGCGCACCGCAGTGCTGGTCGATCAGCGCCTGCAGCCTCTGGTTGGCGCGCGTCAGCTCATCCACCCGGGCACTTGTTTCGAGACGCGTGCGTTCGTCCTCCTGCACGGCCGCAAAGCGACGGAAACCCTCCGCTATATGGGCGCGCAGCAGGCCATCCTCCCATGGCTTGGTCAGAAACCTGTAGATCGCGCCCTGGTTGATCGCATCGGTGACGCTGTCGAGGTCGGTGTGGTCGCTGAGCACCATACGAACCGAGGCGGGATAGAGCTCCTTCACGCGTCGCAGGAATTCGACGCCCGTCATGCTGCCGGGCATGAGCTGATCGGACACGATCACGCCCACTTTATGATTGGCCAGTATCTCGAGAGCCGCGGCGGCGTTCGTCGCCGTAAGGATGCGGTAGTTATCCGTCCGCAGCAGCCGTTTCAGGGCGGACAGCACGTTATCCTCGTCGTCGAGGAGCAGTAATGTGCGCCCGCCGTTGTCGGAATCTGCGGCGGGCCGCTGCAATCGACGATTCTGACCGAGTATTTCCGTCGCCTCTGCGGCCGGCAACGGCTTCGAAAAATAGTAGCCCTGGATCTGATCGCAGCCGTGGGAAGTGAGGAAGGACAGTTGTGAGGCGGTTTCGACACCTTCTGCCACCACATTGAGTTTGAGATTGTGAGCCATGCTGATGATGGCCTGTGCGAGCGAGGCATCATCCGGGTTCGTGGCAAGGTCCGTGATAAATGAGCGGTCTATCTTCACCGTATCGACGGGAAGACGCTTCAGGTAGCTCAAGCTGGAGTAACCGGTGCCGAAGTCGTCGATTGCAATGTGCACACCGAGTGCTTTCAGCGCCTGGAGTATTGCGATCGATGCCTCCGCGTTCTCCATCGCGGCGCTCTCCGTGATTTCCAGCTCGAGGTAACGCGGAGAAACGTTGTGCTCGTGCAGCGTCGTTGCGACGAGCGCACAGAAATCCTTCTGTTGCAGCTGACGCGCCGAGAGATTGATTGCTATGGGCACAAGCCGCATATGGGCATCCTTCCACGCCCGTAGCTGCGCACACGCCGCCCGAAGCACCCATTCGCCGACCGCCACTATCAAACCCGTCTCTTCGAGTAGCGGGATGAATCGGGCCGGCGGGATCAATGGCCCATCCGATGGCTGCCAGCGCAACAGCGCTTCGAACCCGGCGATATCGCCGGTCACCAGATCGACTTTGGGCTGGAAGTGCAGCAGAAACTCTTCACGCTCCAGCGCATGACGCAATTTGCCTTCGAGATCGGTTTTCTCGAGTGCCCGCTCGTTCATCTCGGCTGTGTAGTAGCGGTAGACGTTGCGTCCGGCCGCTTTTGCGGACCCCTTTGCAGTACCGGCGTGGCGAACGAGCGCATCGACATTTTCGCCGTCCGAGGGGTACAGCGCTATACCTATGCTGGCGGTAATGTAGGTCTCGTTGCCCTCAACATCGAATGGCTCAGCCAGCGCAGTAAGGATATTCTGGGCCACGAGTGCCGCATCCTCTGCGGTAGCCAGCTCGGTAAGCATGAGCGCGAACTCATCGCCCCCCAAGCGTCCTACGGTATCCCCGCTGCGCAGGCGCAGCGAGAGCCGTTCGGAGATCTGCCGCAACAACTTGTCGCCATGTGCATGTCCCAACAGATCGTTCACGCTTTTGAATCGATCGAGATCGACGAAAAGCACTGCGGCGAGCCGTGCATTGCGTCTCGCTTGTGCGAGGGCCTGCTTCAGCCGGTCGTAGAACAACATGCGATTCGGCAATTCCGTCAGATGATCGTAATGCGCCAGGTGCAGCAGGCGCTCCTGCGCATCCCTGTGCTCGGTAATGTCCTCGGTGATGCCGGCAAACAGCTCGATGCCGCCCTCGCTGTCTTTCACGGGGAAGGCGCGCGCGCGCACCCAGCGCTCGGTTCCGTTCACGTGACGTGTACGGAACTCCACATCGTACATTCCGCCTTCACCGAGGCGGCTCCACTCGCCTGCGACACGCTCCCGATCGTCTTCATGAACCGTCTCGAACCACCGGTTACACTCGGCGCTCGGCAGCCCGGTAAGTTTTTCGAAAGCGGCGCTCGCATAAGTAAGGGAGGTTTGATCGGCGCCGGTCGTCCAGAACACCTGCGGGATATTGTTGGTGAGCCGACGGAATTTCTCTTCGCTTTCACGCAACGATTCCTGGGCCGCCTTGCTTTGAAACAGAATCCCCAGTTGGGTTCCGACCACCGCCACCAGCTCGACCAGGTCTGCGTCCGCCATCTGGGATGCGGCGATGAAGAACTCGAGCAGCGCGACCGGCTTGTCACCGGCGATGACGGGGATGCCGACCCATGCCGCGAAGCCGGCGGAAAGAGCGCTGTCACGGCGCCGGAACTCGACTTGAGTGATGTCCGGAATCAGCCTGTGGCGCCGACTCTTGAATGCAGCATTGGCGATGCCCGCGTCGGCCACCAGCGAATGCGTTCCCTGGCTGCGGTGGAACGCTTCGGATCCGACGGAGCCATCGTGCCACGTCGCACGCAGCTCGAGGCATGCGCCGGCTGAATTGGCTGTCCAGGCCAGGCCGTAGTTCCAGCGAGTCGATTCGCATATCGTCTGGAGCACTGTGCGCAACGCGCCCGCGACGTCTTCTGCCGAACTGATGGCACGCGTCGTGTCCTGCAGCAAAGCGGCGCGTTGCTGAGCACGTTTGCGATCAGTGATGTCTTCGATCACCCGCAAAAAATAAAGCGGTTCGCCGGCGGAATCCCGCACCAGAGAGACTGTCGCATTGATCCAGATGGTCCTGCCGTCCTTGTGGACGTATCGCCGCTCTGCCGAGTAGGTCTTTTCCTCGTTGTCGAGGAGCCGCTGGTTGTGAATACCCGCCCGCCGCTCATGCGGGTGAAGGAGCTGCGTGTTGGTCATGTCGAGCAACTCGTCCCGGGTATAACCCACCATCTGGCAGAACTTCTCATTGACCATGAGAAATCGCGCGTCGATCGATGCGTGCGCAATGCCTACAGCGGCCTGTTCGAACGTTGCGCGGAAGCGCTCTTGCGAGCGCGCCAACTGTTCTGCGGCGTTGCGCGCCTGCCTCCGCAGGCGCGCGCGATCCAGCGCTGCCGCGACGGCGGCGCCGAGCCGCGCCGGCCGGTCTTTCAGGACGTAGTCGTCGGCACCGAGCTGCATCGCCCGGACTGCTATTTCTTCCCCGATCTGCCCGGAGACGATGATGAAAGGGGTATCGAGGCCGCGCGCCTTGAGCAGTTGCAGCGCGCGCACCGAGCTGAACTGCGGCAGAACATGATCGCAAAGTATGATGTCAGGACACCCTTCCAGCGCTGCGGCATACGCGGACTCTGCCTGCACGACCGTCGTCGAAAGCGAGAATCCCGCCTTCAGCAAAGTGGCGGTCGTAAGCTCTACGTCATGCGGCTGGTCTTCGACCACGAGCACCCGCAGCGGCCTCTCGTTTTCAATTGCTGGTCGCTCTGCTCTCATCCATGCCTCGGTGTGAACTGTCGTCTCAGTTCCGGTCTTGTGATCGAACAATCTGCCGGAATCGGTCTGCATTGGAACACGCGGCAGGACCGCGTTAACAGGGAAAAAAGGCCCCTAAACCAGAGCATATCCTCCTTAGTGATCAGTTCCATGCATCAGGCGCGCGTGCCGCTTCGTCGACAACGTAAGGCTTGTGTCTGCGGCGGGCGTATACGTACGTAATCTCCTCGCATGCCGCGGCAACGTTCCGGCCTGGAGTTATCGGATGTATTCAGGAAAGCAGTCAGTCGAAGCACAGGGGCTGGTTGTCTTATGCCACAGGATGTGCGCTCAAGCATCATGCGGCGCAGGCGTCCCGCTCGTGTGACGAGCGGGACTGGTTGTCGACCTGAGCCGGCGCTTAACGCCGCGGCCAAGTGATAGACTTTCCGGGAACAGATAAAAGGATGCAACGTGAACGATTTGGCGCGGATACTCCTGGTAGAAGACAGTGCTCTGGATGCGGAGCTTGCCGTCAGAGCCCTCGGAGAGTCGCACTTGGCAAACGAGGTCCTGCACTTACAAAATGGTGCGGAGGCTCTTGATTACCTGTTCCGGCGTGGCGAGTTTGCGCGCGAAGCAGGAGCGCTGCCGGCAGTCGTGCTATTGGACTTGAAGATGCCGAAGGTCGATGGCATGGAAGTGCTGCGCCAGATTAAAGCTGACGCAGTACTAAAGGTCATTCCCGTTGTGCTCATGACCTCTTCACGCGAGGAGCAAGATCTTGTGGAGAGTTACAAGCTTGGCGTCAACGCCTACATCGTCAAGCCTGTGCAGTTCGAGACCTTTGTCGAAGCGGTGAAGCAGGTAGGCGCGTTCTGGGCAGTCTTGAACGAGCCGCCGACCATCTGTATCAGTAAATCACCTGGTAAATAGGCCGGGCCTCTGACCGGATCAGGACGATGATCGATCGGGGCTGTGAGCGTCGCCCCCGCGAAAGCGCTCCGCTAATGCAAATGAGTTGCGTCGGCGCCGGGCTGGCGTTCAAATCTTTTGCTCCTCGCCGGCGTCCAGCAGGACCTCGTGTCCCGCTGAAATCCGCGCAGCCGCGAACCGCAGCCGACGTCAGCTATCGAGCTTGTAGCGCGGGAGCGCCGATACGCGCAGCTTGCTTTCGATCTCGGTCACGCCTTTGACTTTCTGCACGACTTCCATGGCGTCGTCCTGGTCGAGACCCGGCTCGAGCACTCCGCCGAGCGTGACGCGGCCATCGCTGGTGTCGATGCCGATGCTCATCTTCGCGGTGCGGGGGTCGTGGCGTAAAGCCGCGCGCACGTGCATCTGCAGCGCAAGGTTTGCGAAGATGCGCATCGATTCGGGCGTTTCCTGGAAACCCGGACGCGGCAGCAGTGCGGCGATCTCTTCGACGCATTCATCGACCGAGAGGCGCTCGGTGTTGAGCACGATGTCGTAGTTCTCGGGCTGCTGCCAGTCGACGCCGAAGTGCCGCCGGGTGATCGCGGCGTGAGCTTCCTCGGACAGGCGTATTTCGGACTCGACGAAGGCGCGGTCCTCGGTCTGGAGGCGCTCCATCATGCGCTCGACGCGCGTATTGAGCGGCGCGCAGATGCGCACCGCAACCACGTGCGGCACCGGTCTCAACAGGTGCGCCGCGCCCCAGCCCCGCAGCACGCCGACGCTGCCGTTCTCGATGAGCCTGAGGGTCTCGTCGGCGGTATAGATCGCGAAGCTCGTCTGGTCGGTCGTCATGCGCTCCCAGATTCCCGCCTTGCCTTCGAGAAAGCGCACGACGTGGCTTTTGCGAAGCCGCATCTTGTCGGCGAGCAGCCCGATGATCTCGTGATGGACGAGCGGCTTGCCCAGGCGCTCGGACAATCGCGACGCGACGTCCTTTCCAAGCGAGCCCATCTCGCGTGTCATGGCAATTACGGGCATAGGACTCCTCCAGCGCGGGTCTATTGGGGGTCGCGACAAGCTTAGCATCTTTGCGCCAGGCCGCTTTTGGGCGCGGTGCTATACTGCCTCGACAACGAACTGAAGAAAGTACCGTCGATGACAGGGGCACGCGAACGCGAGCACATACTGGTCGTAGACGATGACCGCCTCGTCCTGGAAATGCTCGCCGAGGGTCTGCGCAACGCGGGCTATCACGTGAGCGAGGCAGGCGACTGCGCCAGTGCCCTCGCCGCTGTCGCCCTCGACAAACCCGATCTCGCGCTCCTCGACGTTCGCCTGCCCGACATGCCCGGGGTCAATCTGGCCGAACGCCTCGCCGCGGACCACGACGTGCCTTTCATGTTCCTGTCCGCCTACGACGATGCCGAGACGATACAGCACGCCACCCGGGTCGGCGCGCTCGGCTATCTCGTCAAGCCGTTGTACGCGCCGCAGCTCGTGCCTTCGATCGAGGCTGCCCTCGCTCGCGCTGCGCAGATCCGCGCTCTGAAGACAACCGGCGACCAGCTCAGTCATGCGCTCGAAAGCGGGCGCGAGACGAATATGGCGGTGGGCATACTGATGGAGCGCCTCGGAGTCGATCGCATCGCTGCTTTCGAAGCGTTGCGCGTAAGCGCTCGCTCGCAGAGGCGCCGGGTACACGAGGTTTCCGCCGATGTCGTGACGGCGCTCGAAACCCTCAACAAGCTCAACGTCAACAGAGACTGACCCGGCGCCGCCACGGGTACACGCGTTGCTCCCTACAACGCAGCATCCACAGCGCCGACCGGACACCCCGGCGGCCCGGCGAAACCGTGACGCTGTTTCGCCGTTTACACGATGCGCCTCCGGCGTGCCGCGCCCAGTCCTTGCCCGGTGAGCAGCCGGTCACGATCCTCGTCCCCGATCCCGGTACAGTGCATTAATTCGCGCTTGTTGTGCGCGTTCGCAATGCTGTTGCCTGTTCGCGCGAACGTGCTGCACCGCGGTGAAGATGACGGGCTCATAAGGAGCTGCGAACCGCCGCACCGACCAGGGTGCCGGCTACGCGACTTCAACTACAGGGTCGGGTCTGATGAAGGAGACCGACCATGGATGCGAACCAGGGATCTGCGCCCAGCCTGCAGGTCCTGATGCTCGAGGACATCGAAACCGATGCCGACCTCGCGCAGCACGAGCTCGAGCGCGGCGGTCTCGACGTGACGGTGCACCGCGTGGAGACCAGGCCCGATTTCGAGCGAGCGCTCGAGTCCTTCGCGCCTGATCTCATCCTGTGCGATTTCAGCCTGCCCGGAGCGTTCGACGGTCTCGCTGCGATCGATCTGACGAAGGAGCTCAGCCCAGGCACGCCGCTGATAGTGCTTGCCGGAATGGTCGGCGAGGACCGCTTGGTCGAAGCCATGCGCCGGGGCGCGGCCGACTGCGTGTCCAAGGCCCGTCTGGGGCGCCTCGTTCCGGCGGTGAAGCGCGCGCTGCTCGAAGCGGCGCGCCGCCGCATCGACCTGCAGAAACATACGGGGTTCTCGGCCCTGGACGACCAGCTTCGCGACGCATACGCCGACGAGCGCTTCATCCTGCACTACCAGCCGCGGCTCTCGCTGGAGACCGGGGAAGTGTGCGGGCTCGAAGCGCTGATGCGCTGGAGCCATCCCGAGCTCGGTCTGCTGCTCGCCGACGAGTTCATTCCGGCACTCGAGGATTCCGGCCTCATCTGCGAGGTCGGCACGTGGGCGCTGACGCGCGCCGCCGCCGACGCGGGGAGCTGGCTCTCGAAGGGCTACAGTGTGCCGTCAGTGGGCGTGAACGTCTCGGCCGTGCAACTGCGTCACGACGATTTCGTCGAAGTCGTCGCGTCCGCGATCGCAGGCCGCAGCAGCGGCGTCAACATCGATCTCGAGCTGACTGAAAGTGTCGTGATGGCCGACATCGAAGGCAATGCCCGAAAGCTCGAAGCCCTCCGGGCGCAGGGAATCAAGATCGCCCTCGACGATTTCGGCACGGGCTACTCGTCGCTGAGCTATCCCGCGCACCTGCCCGCGGACACGCTCAAGATCAACCGCGCATTCGTGGCTTCGATGACGACGAGCCCGACGCAAGCGACGATCGTAAAAACGATCATCTCGCTCGCGCGCTGCCTGAACCTGCGCGCGGTCGCCGAAGGCGTCGAGACTTACGACGAAGCGAAACTGCTGCGCGACCTGCTGTGCGACGAGGGGCAGGGCTACCTGTACAGCCGCCCGGTGCCGGCCGAGCAGGTCGGGGGCATGCTCGAGCGTCTCGACGCTTATCGCCACTAGGGTCGGCCACCGCGCCCGGCGTCTTTGCGGGCATGTGCGTTGCACGCGAGTCAGCCGCGAATACCCGGGCGCGCGTCATTGCGCGCAACCACCGGGAAACGCATACCGCCAAACGGAGAACGGACCATGTGGAGAGACCGCGATCGCACCGATGACCCCCAGACGCGGACGCGCGAGACGCAAAGGCTTGCACGAGACGAGTACGACCGCCCGCGCTACGGCAGCCCACCCGGCGCCCATGGCGCTATGCCTGAGGATCGCGCCGACTGGGCGTACGATGCGCCGCCACGCGACTCCCGCAGCGGGGCATGGAACCACACCTCGCACAGTCCGCAGCAACAACCGTTCGGCCACGCGGCGCACGGACACGAAGAGCCACACGCCGGCCGCGGCCTCGACGACGTTCGCGCTCACGAGTTCATGACGAAACGCGTCGCGAGCGTGCATCCTGCGACATCCGTGGAGCGTGCGGCGAGATTGATGGAGGAGTGCGACTGCGGCTCGCTTCCCGTAGTGGGAGACAACGGCGTGCTCGTCGGGATGGTCACCGACCGGGACATCGCCATACGCATCGTCGCCCGAGGCCGTGATGCGCGTAACGCGCTGGTCGCCGATTGCATGACCGAGCGCGTCTTCGCATGCTATGCAAACGAGTCGATCGCCGAATGCATGCGGCAGATGGCGCGTCACCAGGTTCGGCGCATGCCCATCGTCGACGATCGCGGACGTCTGGTCGGGATACTCGCGCAGGGCGATCTGGCGCGTCACGTGGGCCGTCACCCGGTGCCCGAGGAGCGACGCGAGCTCGCGAACGTCGTCGCAGCGTTGTCCGAGCCGGGACGCATGGCGCAGCGCTGAAGCTCGCGCACCGCGGCTCGCGTAAAATGGGGCGTTGCCTCACCCGCCTGACGCGGCCGCTCGCGATGAAAGCACTGAAGTACGCACTGCTGGTCACAGGCGCGCTCGCGCTCGCCGCCGCTGCATTCGTCGCCTACCTGGTGATCACTTTCGACGCGCGCGACTACGAGCCACGCATCGCCGAGATGGTGAAGGCGAAGACCGGACGCACGCTGCAGGTCAAAGGTGAGACCCGGCTCTCGTTCTGGCCCGACCTGGGCGTGCGCCTGGGCCCCGTCATCCTCACCGAGCGCGACAGTAATGAGGCCTTTGCCGATGTCGAGGACGCGCGCTTCACGGTCAAGCTTCGCCCCCTCCTGGCGAAAGAGCTGGTTGCCGACGAGCTCATGCTCCGGGGGGCGCACGTGCGCATCACGCGATTTGCGGACGGGCACCTGAATATCGATGATCTGTTCGAGAACGACAGCGGGCCGCTCGAATTCGACATCGGCCGGGTCGCAATCGAGCGCTCGACCGTCTCGTATCGCGATCTGGGCGCTGGAACGAGTCACGAGCTCGCCGATATCCATCTCACCACCGGCAGACTTTTCAACGGTACGCCGACGCCCGTGAAGCTCTCGACGAGGGCGACCGACGGTGCGCGCACCTACGACGTGCGCAGCTCGATCGAAGGCCGGCTTACCTTCGATCTGGGGCGTCGGCGTTACACGCTCGACGAGGCGACGATCGAGTTGAAGGGCAGGACGGGGCCGGTTGCCGATCTGGCCGCGGTGTTCAAGGGCGGCCTCGTCATGGACGACGGCGAGCTTCGCGCGCGACCGCTGTCGATCACAGCGGGCGGTTCGTTCGGGAGCGAGAAGCTCGACGCGCGTGTCGATGCGGCGGCGCTGTCCCTCGGCGGGGCCCAGTCGATCGGAGAGACGGTAACGGCGAAAATCACGTCGAACGGTGCTCATGGCACGAGCACGGTCGTGATGACGCTGCCGCGGACCGAATGGCGTGACGGCGCGTTCACGGCCGATGCCGTTGCGCTCGAAGCCGACCTGCGACGGGCGGCGTACACCATTCGGGCAACGGCTCACGGGGCGCTCAAGGCGGATACCGCGGCGGGCGTGCTCACGCTCGCGCAGCTCGAGTCGACTTTCACGGGTAGCGGATCGCGCCTGCCGAAACAGGGTGTGAAAGGCACGCTCGCCGGAAACGTCAGCGTCGAGCTGGCAGCGCAGCGCGTGCATGCGACGCTCGATGGTCGAGTCTCCGACAGCAATGTGAAGGCAACGCTCGCCGCAGTCGGTTTTGCGACGCCGGTATTCACCTTCGCGGCTGAAATCGACGCGCTCGACACCGACCGCTATGCCGGGAGCGGCAAGTCGAGCTCGAACGCCGGCGGCTTGGACCTCGCTTCGCTCTCCACGCTGCCCGCAACCGGCACGTTACGCATCGGCGCGCTGAAGACCGCCGGTGTCACCGCCCGGAACGTGCGGCTCGTGGTGACGCCGTAGTGCGCCGCGCCGGCAACGATACTCCGGGCCCGGGGTCCGCTTCACTTCCACGCGTAGCGGACAGCGCGTTCGGCCGCGAGGTCGTCGCGTGGCAGCGCGAGCACGGGCGACACACGCTTCCCTGGCAGAACACGCGAGACCCTTACGCGATCTGGGTCTCCGAGATCATGCTCCAGCAGACCCAGGTGGCGACGGTCGTGCCGTACTACGAGCGCTTCATGAAACGCTTCCCCGATGCGGTCACGTTGGCGAACGCAGCGCCGGACGATGTCCTCGCCCACTGGAGCGGGCTCGGCTATTACTCGCGCGCCCGTCACCTGCATCGCGCCGCGGTTGCGATACGCGACCTGCACGCCGGCAGCTTCCCGGACACCGTCGACGCCGTCGAATCGCTCGCTGGAATCGGACGATCGACTGCGGCGGCGATCGTCGTCTTTGCCTACGGCGGACGTCACGCGATTCTCGACGGCAACGTGAAACGCCTGCTCGCACGCTACTGCGCGATTCCCGGCTATCCGGGCGACGCACGCACTGCGGCCCAGCTTTGGGCGGCGGCCGAAAGGCTGCTGCCGCACGATGACGTCGAAGCGTATACGCAGGGCCTCATGGATCTGGGCTCGACGATATGCGTCCGGCGCCGGCCGCATTGCGGCGCGTGTCCGGTTCAATCCGGCTGCGCCGCGCTTCGCGAGGGACTGGTCGACACGCTGCCCGCACCCCGGCCGCGAAAGACGCTGCCGCACAAGAGCATCGTGATGCTGATACTCGAGCACGAGGGTGCGGTGCTGCTCGAAAAGCGTCCGGCTCCCGGCATATGGGGTGGTTTGTGGAGCTTTCCTGAAGCCGAGGCGAGCGACGACTTCGCGGCGCTGTGCGCGGAGCGCTTTGGTGCCGATGTGAGCAGCGGCGAGCGCATGGCGGACGTCGAGCACGGCTTCACCCATTACACACTGACGATCTCGCCGCAGCGCCTGAACGTGCGGGCGGTTCAGCCGCGCGCCGGCGAGACGCAGCGGCTGTGGCTGCGGCTTGCCGAGGTGACCGATGCGGCCATACCGGCTCCGGTGCGCCGAATCGTCGCGCTCGTCAACGCACGAGCGCTACCGGGTGTATAAGAAACCGTGAGCGACGCAACGCAACCCCGAGCTCCGGACGAGCTGAGAGCCTGGCGCAAAGCGCAGCGCGCGCAGCTCATCGCGCGGCGCGCCGAAACACCCCTCGAGCAGCGCAGCGCGTGGAACGACCGGATCACTGCGTACCTCGTCGACGCCTTCGACATGCCCTTTGATGCGGTGGTGGGTTTCTGCTGGCCTTACAAGGGTGAGTTCGATGCGCGCTTTGCGGTCAGACGCTGGCGTGAGCGGGGCGCGCTCGCCGCCCTTCCCGAAGTCACCGCGCCTAAAACGCCGCTGCAGTTTCGGCTGTGGAAGCCCGGCGTCGCAATGCGCCCGGGCGTCTATGACATCCCGGTGCCGGACGGCACCGAAATCGTCCTGCCTGACACCGCAGTCGTTCCAATGAACGGTTTCGACACGCGCGGCTACCGCCTCGGCTACGGCGGCGGCTTCTTCGACCGGACACTCGCTGCGCTGGAGCGGCGCTCGATCGCGATCGGAGTGAGCTACGAGATGCTGCGGCTCGATACGATCGAAGCCCAGCCTTACGATGTCCCCATGGATTTCATCGTGACCGAGAAGGGTGTCTACAGCGGAGGAGGCGAGCCACTCGAGCTGCTCGACGCAGCCGAAGCCCGCCGGCGCTTCGCGCGCCTGATGATCGCGAAGCGGCTGCCGCGAGCCGCTTATTCGTCGGACGGGCTGAGCTCTCCGGTGTGTTACGCCGATCAGTTCCCGGGTGATAAGCCCAGTGATGAGTGTTGAGTGTTTAGTGTTGAGTTAACGGCGCTCATGCGCGTATGCCATCACTCATAACTAAACACTAAACATTGTCGTCTTTGACGACCAGCCCTTCCCTGATCAGGATCTCCCGCAGGCGATCGAGACGCTCAGCCGCGTCAGGCACCTCGAGCAGCGTCTGCCTGACCTGAGCGTCGAGCGGCAGCACCTCGGCCAAGCGGCAGCCGACCCACGTCGCATCGTCGAGCGCGAGCGGCTCCGGGAAATGAGCGCGTCCGACGCGATCGATGATCAGCTTCAGGACTTCGAGGCACGCCGCATCGACGCGTGGGGCCGGGGTGTCGGCAGGCAGGCGCTCGATCGAGCCCGACATGAGCCCGTTTGCGGCGACGCGACGCTCGAGCAGGCGGAAGCGCTCGCCGCCGCGCGCGAGCAGCTCGAACAGCCCGACATGCGGCATGTCCCAGCGCTCTATCGTCGCGAGGCAGCCTATCGTTTCGGGCACCGCGGGCTCGCCGACTTCTCCGCCTTCCCTGATCAGACACACCCCGAAAGGCCTGTCGTCGCGGATGCACACCTTGGTCATCTCGATGTAGCGCTGCTCGAAGATCTTCAACGGCAGCGCGCCGCCGGGAAAGAGGACGGTGCTCAGGGGAAATATGTAGTGGTCTTCGGTCATGGTTGTATTCAAAGCGTCGCCCCTCACTCCAAGTCCGGCCCCCTCGCCTGCTGGCGCATGCTCTCCCCCTTACCGGGGAGGCGAGGGGAGATTCGACGTGCGAATGCGCAAGCGCATTGCACCAAATTCAGATGGAAAGCTCACGGTGCCTCACGAGCACGCGGGCGTGGTGCGCACGGAAGAACGCAGCGAGCGATTCCGCAAGATACACCGAGCGGTGACGCCCGCCGGTGCAGCCGATCGCCACGGTGAGATAGCTGCGGCTGTCGCGGTCGAAGCACGGCAGCCAGTCGGCGACGAAGCGCCGGATGTCTTCGAGCATTTTCTGTACCGCGGGATCGGACTCGCAGAATGCGACGACCGGCGCATCGCGGCCGGTGTAAGGGCGGAGCTTCGGGTCATAGTGCGGATTGGGCAGGCAGCGCACGTCGAACACCATGTCGGTATCGAGCGGTATCGCGTGCTTGTACGCGAAGGACTGGAAGAGCAGGGTCAAACCGGCGGTCGGCACCTGGACGAATTCGCGGACCCAGGCTCGAAGCACGTGCGGGCTCAGGTCGCTGGTGTCGATGTGGTGCGAAAGCGCGGCGATGTCTTCCAGCAACTCGCGCTCTCTCGCTATTGATTCGGGCAGCGTGCGGCGGCCGTCGCCGAGCGGATGGCGGCGCCTCGTCTCCGAGAACCGCTGGATGAGGGTGTCGTTCTTCGCGTCGAGGAAGAGGATTTTCACGTCGGTGCCCGCGCCGCGCAGCGATGCGAGGTGCTGGGGCAGCGCGTCGAGCGCCTCGCCGCTGCGAACGTCCATGCTGAGCGCCACCCGCGAATAACCCGCATGCGCCAGGAACGCGACGAGCTCGGGGAGCAGCTTCACCGGGAGATTGTCGACGCAGTAATAGCCGGCATCTTCGAGCGCGTTGAGCGCGACGCTTTTGCCGGAGCCCGAAAGCCCGGTGATGAGGACTAGTTGCATGGTTCCATGTGGCGCTGTTCGCGATAACGTGACGGGCTAGCGCGGCAGCCCGTCACCGTTATTCTGAAGCTCGTTCGCCTGGCGGCTGACGAACTCCGACGTGCTGTCGATGCCGCGTAGCTGCAGCACATAATTACGCACCGCCGCTTCGGTGAGCACCGCCAGGTTGCGGCCCGCCGCGACCGGGATCGTCACCTTGACGACGCTGACGCCCATCACGTCCTCGGTTCCCGGCCGCAGCGGCAGCCGTTCGATCGGCGCGTGATCGGGCCCGGGCCTCTCGAGGTGAACGATGAGCTTCAGGTTCTTGCGCGGGCGCAGCGCCGCTTCGCCGAACACGGTGCGTATGTTGAGCACACCCAGGCCCCGGACTTCGAGGAAATCCCTCAGCAGCGCCGGGCAGCGCCCTTCCACGGTTTCGGGGCCGATTCGATAGAACTCGATCACGTCGTCGGCGACCAGACCGCTCCCGCGGCTGATCAGCTCGAGTGCGAGCTCGCTTTTGCCGACGCCCGAGGCGCCGGTGATGAGCACCCCCATCCCGAGAACGTCGAGAAACACGCCGTGCACGGTGGTGGAGTCGGCCAGCGCGCGCGCGAGATACGGCCGCAGCATCCACATGAGCTCGACGCTCGGCATCGACGACTGGAAGAGGGCGGTCGCGGTCGTTTCCGCGACTCGCGAAAGCGCCGCAGGAGTCTCCTGCGGACCGGCGATGACGAAGCACGCGAGACCTCGCGCGGCGACTTCGGTGAGGGTGGCTGCGCACGCGCCCGCGTCCAGACGCTCGAGGTATTCGATCTCGGTCGGACCGAGGACCTGTATCCAGTTCGGATGGATGAAGTTCAGGTGCCCGATGAGACCCTTGGAAGAGCCTTTGATGATCTCGCTGTCCAGATCCTTGGCGCCGCCCGCGCGCCCGCTCACCCACGTGAGCTTCAGCTTCTCTCGGTTATCCTCAAATAACCGAGCTATGCTGAGTCGCGGCATGCGGTTGCCATTGCGTGATGAGTCGATGCAGCTCGGCCGTGGTCGGCGCCGCGAGGAGCAGCTCGCGGAAAGGCTTGTCGCTGAACATCTGCGCGAGCTCGGACAATATCTGCAGATGCATGTCGGTCGCGCGGTCCGGAACGAGCAGGACGAAGATGATGCTCACGTTCTGGGCGTCCGGCGCGTCGAAAGGAATCGGCTGGCGCGTGCGCACGACTGCGCCGACCGCGTCTTTCAGCCCCTTGATGCGGCCGTGCGGAATCGCGATGCCCTGGCCGAGGCCGGTCGAGCCGAGCTTCTCGCGCGCGAACAGGCTCTCGAAGACCTGGCTGCGCGCGATGCTGTTGTTGTTCTCGAAAAGCAGGCCGACCTGCTCGAAAACCCGCTTCTTGCTGGAAACGTCGAGGTCGATGATGACGTTCGATTCGGGCAGCAGCTTTGCGATCAAATTCATTAAGGGACTCTGGAGAGCTCGGCGGGTCGATGAGTCGGCCGGGTTATTCGACGTCCTGGTGCTTCATTGCCGCGCCGTCGTGGCGCTGCGCCAGGTGCTTTTCCTTGTGCTTGAGTATCGTGCGGTCCAGCTTGTCGATCAGAGAGTCGATCGCCGCATACATGTCAGCCGCGGTGCTCTCGCAGAAGATGTCCTTGCCGCGAACATGCACCGTCGCTTCGGCCTTCTGCTGGAGCTTGTCCACCGACATGATGACGTTGACGTCGATGACCTGGTCGAAGTGATGCGTGATGCGCTCGAGCTTTCCGGCGACGTACTCTCGTATCGCAGGGGTAACGGCAAGCTGGTGCCCAGTGACGTGCAGATTCATGCGGCGCTCCTCGAGGTTAGAGAGTCTTGCGCAAATTGACGGGCAGGATCTGCATCGATTCGCGATACTTGGCCACCGTCCGGCGGGCGACCACGATCCCTTGCTGCCCGAGGATCTCGGAGATCTGGCTGTCGGAAAGCGGCTTGCGGGAATTCTCGGAGCTTACGAGCTGCTTGATGAGCGCGCGGATCGCGGTGCTCGAAGCCGAGCCGCCGCTGTCGGTCGTCACGTGGCTGCCGAAAAAATACTTGAGCTCGAATATGCCCCGGGCGGTGTGCATGAACTTCTGCGTCGTCACCCGCGAGACGGTCGATTCGTGCAGGTCGAGCGCCTCGGCGATCTCGCGCAGCACGAGCGGTCGCATCGCCACTTCGCCGTGCTCGAAGAAATGTCGCTGCCGGTCGACGATGGCCTGGGCGACCCGCAATATGGTGTCGAAGCGCTGCTGCACGTTCTTGATGAGCCATTTGGCTTCCTGCAACTGGCTGGCGAGCTGCTGCGACCCGGAGCTTCGCGCGCGCGACAGAATGTCGGCATACAGGCGGTTGATGCGAAGCTTCGGCATCGCTTCGGGGTTGAGCGCGGCCATCCATACGCCTTTCACCTTTCGTACCACGACGTCGGGGACGACGTAGCGCGTGTCGTCGGTTCCATACCCGCGGCCCGGCCGCGGGTTCAGGCCGGTGATGAGCTTCTGCGCCCCGCGAAGACACGTGTCGTCGCAGTGGAGCACCTTCTTAAGGCGATTGAAATCCCTGGAGGCGAGCGCGTCGAGGTGATTCTTCACCACATCGAGCGCTTCGGCGCGAAAAGGGGTGGAGGCGGGAAGCGCCGAGAGCTGGAGCTCGAGACATTCGCCGAGGTTGCGCGCGCCGACGCCGGTGGGCTCGCAGTGCTGCAGGTGCTTTAACGCGATCTGCAGCTCTTCGGGCTCGATGTCGAGCTCCTCGGGGAGCATCGCCTGGATCTCGGCGAGCTCCTGGGTCATGTAGCCGTCTTCGTCGAGCGATTCGATCAGCAGGGTGACGAGGGTGCGGTCGCGCTCCGGCAGGTTCCTGAGCGAGAGCTGGCTGATAAGGTGGGCGCGCAGGGTCGGGCTCTCGGCGGCGACCTGGGGATAATCGTCGTCATCGTCGTCACGGGAGCCGTTGCCGTACGGCGCGTCCTGCGCGCCGCCGAACATATCGCCGTCGGATGCCGAAGCCTGGGGCTCTTCGGCAGTCGCAGTCCCGCCCTCGGAAGGCTGCTCGGCAGCGGTCGAGCCGCCGGCAGGCATGATCGGCTGCTCGGCGACGCCTTCGTCGCGCTCGAGCAGCGGGTTCTCCTGCAAAAACCTCTCGAGCTCCTGGTTCAGTTCCAGCGTCGAAAGCTGAAGCAGCCTGATCGACTGCTGCAGCTGAGGGGTGAGCGTGAGGTGCTGGGAAAGCCTGAGTTGGAGGGAATGCTTCATGCGCTCGGAAAGTGTGCGGGGCGGCGCTGCATTCCCGCGGGGCTGGCTGCTCGGCGTCCCGCACGGGAGGCTTACAGACGAAAGTGCTCTCCCAAGTAGACCTTTCTTACACTCTCATTATAAACGATTTCTTCGGGCTTGCCGTCGGCGAGGACCGTGCCGTCGTTGATGATGTAGGCACGGTCGCAGATGCCCAGCGTTTCTCTCACATTGTGATCGGTGATTACGACGCCGATGCCGCGAGCTTTCAGAAATCCGATGATTTTCTGGATTTCGAGCACCGCGATCGGGTCTACCCCGGCGAAAGGCTCGTCGAGCAGGATGAAGCGCGGCTCGGTCGCGAGAGCGCGGGCGATCTCTACCCGGCGGCGCTCCCCGCCCGAGAGGCTGATCGCCGGGTTGTCCCGCAAATGCCCGATGTGGAGCTCGCGCATCAGGTCGTCGAGCTTCAGCTCGAGCGTGCTCTGGTCGTCCTCGTGCAACTCGAGCACCGCGCGGATGTTGTCGCCGACCGAAAGCCGCCTGAAGATCGACGCCTCCTGCGGCAGGTAGGACAGGCCCCTGCGCGCGCGTTCGTGGATCGGCATGTGGGTGAGGCGCTCGCCGTCGAGGTAGAGCTCGCCGCCGTCCATCGCGACGAGCCCGACCATCATGTAAAAACACGTGGTCTTGCCCGCGCCGTTCGGCCCCAGCAGCCCGATGACTTCGCCGCTGTGGACTTCGAGCGACACGTCCTTGACCACGACGCGCTTGCGATAGCGCTTCTTCAGGCTCTGCGCTCGCAGCTCGATGCGATTCTCCGGCGCGACGGGCTCGGCCGCTGCGGCGAATTCGAAGGCGTCGCGAGGGTTACTTCCGGGCACCTTTGATCCTCGTCACTTCGGACCGTCGTCGGATTTCAGCGGAACGCCCGCGGAGGGCGGCGCGGCGGCGTCTTTGGGTTTCGGCTGCATGATCGCGCGCACCCGGCCTTCGCCGGGCTTCGCGCCGGCCGACTTGGTGCCGCCCACGACCTGGAAGAACTCGCTGTTAGCGTCGTACGAAATGTAATTCCCCCGCACTTCGTCCTGGCCGCGCTTCAGCATCGCGCGGGTGAACATCTGCACCTTGTCGGCGCGGCTGTCGTATTCGATGCGCTCGGACCAGCCTTCGATGAGGTCGTCGGCGGCCTCGCGCTTCTGCTTGAAATAGGCGAGGTTGCCCCAGACCGTGCCCTGCCTGAAGCCGTCCTTGTCCTGACGCACTTCCATCTTGTCGCCGCGCAGGACCATCGAGCCCTGCGTGAGCACGACGTTGCCTGTGAACGTCGAAATCTGCTTCGCGTCGTCGACCGTCACGCGGTCGGCTTCGAGCTGGATCGGCTTGTTGCGGTCGGCTTTCTCGGCATGGGCCGGCGCCGCCGCGATCAGCACGGCGGCGGCGAGACCGCAGATCAGACGCCACAGGCGCTCAGCGCGCATTGCGGGAGCCGGGTTGGTTGTAGATGCCCTTGACCCGGCCCTGCAGCTTGAGGACGCGTGTTTCACTGTTCAATTCTAAGCCAGATGCGTTCACCACAGCCGCGGCGTTACGAATGGTTACAGGCCGGTCGGTCTTGGCGATGTTGTCGTCCGGAATCACGTGCAGGTACTCGGTTTCGAGCACCAGCTCGCTCTGCCCGCCGGCCGGCGCGCGCACCACCCGCACGTCCTGCTCGAAGTACACGTTTTCGCCGTTGCCGGACATGTGCGCTTCGCGCGAGGTGATCGTGACCGGTGCGCGTTTTTCGTCGTACGTGACGAACTTGGGTTGCACCAGCATCGTCACGTCGTCGTCGGGAAAGTGGGTCATCTTCTGCGCGTTCAGCGTGTGCTTGATGCGGCCCTCCTGATCCATGCGGACCGCCGCCAGGCCGTCGACGATGTAATCCGGGTCGTGCTTGACCGTGCTCGAGCCGGGCCTGCCCGGCGGCTGGACCACCTGGTCGAGCCAGAAAGTCAGGCCGGCGAGAAACGCCAGCAGAACGAGAGGGAACAAGCTCCCGAAGCGGTCGCTCATGGGGTGCCCCGATCAGGCGAGGAAAGCCGCCAGGCGCGCGTCGAAGGTGCCTTGCGCGTGCATGATGAGCTCGCACGCTTCGCGTACTGCGCCGCGCCCGCCGCCTGCGGCCGTCACGTAGTGCACGCGGCTGCGCACGACCGCCGGGGCTTCCGGAACCGACACCGCGAAACCGCAGCGCGTGAGCACCGGCAGGTCGATCCAGTCGTCGCCCATGTACGCGCACTGGGCGGGCTCGAGGCCGAGCCTGGCCGCGAGCGCGACGAAGGTTTCCAGCTTGTTCTCCACACCCTGGAACAGGAGCTCGATACCGAGGTTCGCGGCGCGGCGCGCGACACAGCCCGATTTGCGGCTGGTGATGATCGCGAGCTCGACGCCGGTCGACTGGAGCACTTTCATCCCGTGGCCGTCGCGCACGTCGAAGACCTTGGTCTCCTCGCCGCTGTCGCTGTAATACAGCCCGCCGTCGGTGAGCACGCCGTCGACGTCGAAGATGGCGACCCGCACCCCGCGGGCCCTGGAATAAACGTCTTCCATCGGCGTGTCGTGCGGCTCAGATCACTTTTGCACGGAAGAGATCGTGCATGTTGAGCGCGCCCAGGAGGCGCTTGGACTCGTCGACGACGAGGATCTGGTTCACCTTGTGGGTCTCCATGATCTCCACGGCTTCCGCCGCGAGTCGCTCGGGCGCTATCGTGCGGGGTGCGGCGGCCATCGCGCCGGCGATGGCGGTCGCGCGCAGATCGAGCCCGCGCTCGAGCGTGCGCCTCAGGTCGCCGTCGGTATAGATGCCGATCACGCGCTCGGCGTCGTCGACCACCGCGGTCATGCCCATGCGCCCGCGCGACATCTCGAGCACGGCGTCCATCACCGTGGCGCGAGGCCCCACGCGAGGCGCATCCGCGCCCACGCGCATCACGTCGCGAACGTGGGTGAGGAGGCGGCGGCCGAGCGCGCCCCCCGGATGCGAGCGCGCGAAATCGTCGCGCGTGAAACCTTTGGCGTGCATCAGCGCGACCGCGAGCGCGTCGCCGAGCGCGAGCGCGGCGGTGGTGCTCGCGGTCGGCGCCAGGTCGAGGGGACACGCTTCCTTCTCGGCGCCGGCGTAGAGGTGCACGTCGGCTTCCTTCGCGAGGCTCGATTGCGCGTTGCCGGTCATCGCGATCAGCTTGGCGCCCTGGCGCTTGAGCAGCGGGACGATCGCGAGCAGTTCGGCGCTTTCGCCGGAATTCGACAGGCCTATCAGCGCGTCGTCGCGGGTGATCATCCCCAGGTCGCCGTGGCTCGCTTCGGCCGGGTGCACGAAAAAAGCGGGGGTGCCGGTGCTCGCGAGGGTCGAGGCGATCTTGCGCGCGATGTGCCCGGATTTGCCCATGCCGCTCACTACGACGCGGCCGCGGCATTCGAGAACGATGTGAACCGCGTCGTCGAAGCTCTGGTCGAGGCGAGCGACGAGCTCGGTGATCGCCCGGGCCTCGATTTCCAGCACGTCGCGGGCGATCGCGATCGAGTCGGCTTCTGGCGGGTTGGAAAGCACTTTCATGATCGCGCGGAGTATAGCAGACGGGGTTCGGGCGCTCACTCGCAACCCGTTGTGCGGGCGGACAAATTCGCGACTTTCGAGTTCCCGCTTGCGTAGCGCGGGCGCGCTCGCCTGCAGCAGGCGCCGCAGCGCGGCAACCCGCTGCAGGCGGGGCGCCTGCGCTACGACTGTTCGCGATCGCTCGGCCCACCAATGAAAAAGGGCCACCCGGGGGTGGCCCTCGACAAGCCGACGAGCGGGGTTTAGTAGAGGCTTGTCCCGCCGCAGTTCGAATTCGCGCCTTTGATGTTCCAGGCGTTCGGCGTGGCCGTTGTGTCGATACAGTTGGCCGCCGTCGGCGAGGTCCCGGTCTTGCCGTCGTAGGTCGAGAACTGGAAGCTCCCGGTGTAGGGGGCGCCGTCGTCGACTTTGCGATCGAGCTCGGCGACGATCTCCACCGGAACCTGGGGGCCGGTCTTCAGGTTATGGCGCGAAGCCAACGGGGTTCCTGCGACGCCGGTGCCGTAGACGCCGTCGAAGACGAGCTGCATGAATCCCGCATAGGGGTTCTTGGGGTTGGAGGCGTCGGTCGGTCCGTTGCTGTCGTACACGTAGGAGCCGTTGATGAA
>JAQGMV010000085.1 GCA_028292225.1 Betaproteobacteria bacterium | reverse complement strand
GCACGCGAGTACGACGGCAGGTGTGCGCCAGCTTGCAGCCCGCATGTTCGATGAACCGCTGATGGCGACTTCTCCTCGACGCAACCGCTGTTATAACCAGCTGGTATAAATTTATTATCGCACAAAGGTTAAGCACCGATTTCCCGATGGCGATGTCCTGACATTGATGAACTTATGTGCTATGTTCGCCGGCCTTGCGCCGCACCTCCGCAGTCGATCTCCATGTTGAAACTGTCTCACGGGTTGTCATTTCCCGACCTTTACGCTCGCGACGGCTTGCTGCGCGTCGACGCGGCGTTCCTGGCTGCGCTCACCGCCGCCGACGAAGTGTTGTGCACGCAATTGCGCACTGCGCGCGAGCAGTCCGCCGTGCTTACCAACAAGCAGGAATCCGAACTGCTGATCGCGCTCGCACCGCACCTCGACGATTTCATCGCGCAGTTATTCGGCATCGAAGCCGAAGTGGGCAAGCTGTCGGCGCGTCACACCGAGCTTGCGCCGCTTTTCAGCTGCAAGCGTCTTTTCGTACAACGCAAGGCGCTCCATAAGTACAAGGCCGACGCTGCGGCGGGCATCGATGGGCCTTCGCTGCACGCAAGGCTGGCGGCGCTGTTCGGCGGCGAGTTCACCGAGCTCGCGTTCGCGCAACAGGTCGCGCGCTGGCAGGCGGACGAAACCGCGCACGCGGCAGAGCTCGATCTCGCGCTGCAGTACGCGGCATGGGCAACGCAGACCGCGGCGGGCCGCACGATGCACCACTCCGGCGTGCTGTTCAAAGCGCCGCATAAACTCAACTACCAGCATTTGGTCCCCATGGTCGCCGACAGCGCGGCGGGCTATACCGGATTTACCGCGGCGCCCGCGCAACTGCGCCGGCGCGACGGCTTCAAGCTGACCGATCATGGTACCGATCTCACCGGTGCTCTGGACCAGGCGCATTACTGCATCTGGTGCCACGAGCAGGGCAAGGATTCATGCTCCAAGGGGCTGCTCGAAAAAGGCGCGACCGGCCGCGGCGAAGCCTCGTTCAAGAAGAGCGTCTTCGGTGTAACGCTCGCCGGCTGTCCGCTCGACGAGAAGATTTCCGAGTTCCACAAGACCAAGACGCAGGGTCACGCGATCGGCGCGCTCGCGATCATCACGATCGACAATCCGATGTGCGCCGCCACCGGGCACCGCATCTGTAACGACTGCATGAAAGCGTGCATCTACCAGAAGCAGGAGCCGGTCGATATCCCGCAGGCCGAGACCCGCACGCTGAAGGACGTGCTCGAGCTGCCGTGGGGTTTCGAGATCTACGGGCTGCTCACGCGGTGGAATCCGCTCAACCTGCGCGCGCCCTATGCCAAAGCGCCCACGGGCAAGCGCGTGCTCATCGCGGGCATGGGTCCGGCCGGCTTTTCGCTGGCGCACTACCTCATGAACGACGGCCACACCGTCGTCGGGGTCGACGGTCTGAAGATCGAGCCGCTCGCACCCGAGGTGTCCGGCGTGGGGCCGGGCGGCGTGCGCGTGCCGTTCAGGCCGATACGCGATATCGCTGAGCTCCACGAGCCGCTCGACTCGCGCGTCATGGCCGGTTTCGGCGGCGTCGCCGAGTACGGGATCACGGTGCGCTGGGACAAGAACTTCCTCAAGATCGTGCGTCTCCTGATCGAGCGCCGCAGCCAGTTCGCCCTGATCGGCGGCGTGCGCTTCGGCGGTACGGTGACCGCCGAAGAAGCCTTCGCGCTCGGCTTCGACCATGTGGCGCTCGCGATCGGCGCGGGCCGCCCGACCATACTCGACATGCCTAACGGTCTCGCACGAGGCGTTCGCACCGCGTCGGACTTCCTGATGGCGTTGCAGCTCACAGGCGCGGCGAAGACCGAATCGATCGCAAACATGCAGGTCCGGCTGCCCGTGGTCGTCATCGGCGGCGGCCTGACTGCGATCGACACCGCGACCGAAGCCCTAGCGTATTACCCGCTGCAGGTCGAGAAGTTCCTGTCGCGCTACGAGCGGCTCGCGCGCGAGCACGGCGAGGCGGCGGCGCGGATCGCGTGGACGCAGGAAGAGCGCGAAGTCGCCGACGAGTTTCTCGCCCATGCCCGCGCGCTTCGGGCCGAGCGCGCCGCTGCCGCAACCGAGCGGCGCAAGCCCCGCATCCTCGACCTGGTGAAGTCCTGGGGCGGTGTAGGCATCGCGTACCGCAAGCGGCTCGTCGACAGCCCGTCGTACACCCTCAACCACGAGGAAGTGCAGTACGCGCTCGCGGAAGGCATCGCCTTCTCCGAAGGTCTGACGCCGCTGAGCGTCGAGCTCGACGGCTACGGCCACGCGCGCGCGTTGAGGCTCGCGGTCCAGAAACGTGCTGATGACGGTAAATGGGGCGACGCGGGTGAGGTCGAGCTGCCGGCGAAAACGATCCTCGTCGCCGCGGGAACGCAGCCGAATACGGTGCTTGCGCGCGAAGACGCCGAGCACTTCGCGCTCGACGGCCGCTACTTCCAGGCCGTCGACGAGGAGGGCAACACCGTCCGCCCCGAGAAAGCGATCTCCAAGCCGAACGAAGTCAGGGTGCTGCTGAGC
The DNA here is from genome assembly GCA_028292225.1 of Betaproteobacteria bacterium. Lineage (GTDB taxonomy): Bacteria > Pseudomonadota > Gammaproteobacteria > Burkholderiales > SG8-41 > JAQGMV01. The sequence continues at coordinate 2,942 of JAQGMV010000085.1, read as the reverse complement.
CGCCGTCCCGACGGCCGCTGCATGAGCTTCTTCGGCGATGTGCATCCGTCGTTCTTCGGGAACGTGGTGAAAGCGATCGGTTCGGCGAAGCAGGGCTACCCGGTCGTGAGCCACATGCTCTCTCACGTCGATCCCGCCTCAGGCGAGAGCGACGCGCTTTTTCTCGGGCAGTTGAACGAGATGCTGCGCGCGACGGTTCACAAGGTCGAGCGCCTCACGCCCACGATCATCGAAGTGGTGGTGCGCGCGCCGCTCGCGGCGAGGCGCTTCCAGCCGGGTCAGTTCTACCGCCTGCAGAACTTCGAAGTGCTTTCGGCGCGCTCTGAAGATACCCGGCTCGCGATGGAAGGGCTCGCGCTCACCGGCGCGTGGGTCGATTGCGGGCAGGGTCTCATTTCCACCATCGTGCTCGAGATGGGGGGCTCGTCGGACCTGTGCTCGACGCTGAAGCCCGGCGAGCCCGTCGTCCTGATGGGGCCGACCGGCGCACCGACCGAGATTCCTTCCGATGAAACGGTCATTCTGGCCGGCGGCGGCCTGGGCAATGCAGTGCTGTTTTCGATCGGCCAGGCGATGCGCGCCGCAGGCAGCCGGGTCCTGTATTTCGCGGCATACAAACACATGCACGACCGCTACAAGGTGTCCGAGATCGAAGCCGCATCGGACGCGGTCGTCTGGTGCTGCGACGAAGAACCCGGTTTTACGCCGGATCGAGCGCGCGACAAGACTTTCGTCGGCAACATCGTCCAGGCGATGCATGCGTATGCGAGCGGCGACCTCGGGGAACAGCCGATCGCCTTCAATGAGGCCGATCGCATCATCGCCATCGGTTCCGATCGCATGATGGCTGCGGTGGCCCGGGCGCGGCACGACGTATTGAAACCTTTCATGAAGCCGCATCACTTCGCGATCGGCTCGATCAACTCGCCGATGCAGTGCATGATGAAAGAGATCTGCGCACAGTGTCTCCAGCCGCAGATCGATCCGCAGACCGGCAAGACGACTTACGTCTTCTCGTGCTTCAACCAGGACCAACCTCTGGACGCGGTCGACTGGCGGGCGCTCGAAGCGCGGTTGAAACAGAACGGCGCGCAGGAGAAGCTCACCGCCGAGTGGATCGACCACTGCCTGGTGAAGCTCGGGGATCGGGAGATGCAGCGGATTTAAGCGTCGGCCTCCTCCTCGGAGCACAGCTTTCAACGCAAAGGACGCGAAGGAAAGAAAAAGGACGCAAAGGAATCAATAATGTTTTCCCTGGCGTCCTTCTTTTACTTCGCGTCCTTCCTTTTCTGCTTTAAATCCTAAGCTCGCCCGGCTTCGCGCAGCACATCCGCGATCGTTCCCACCAGCTCGTCGATCTGCTGCTTGCTGATGATGAGCGGCGGCGACAGCGCGATGACGTCGCCGGTGGTGCGGACGAGCACGTTCTTGTCGAAGCAGCGCAGGAAGGCGTCGAACGCGCGCGAGCCGGGTTTGCCTGCGAGGGGTTCGAGCTCGATGCCTGCGACCAGGCCCAGGTTGCGCACGTCGGCCACGTGCGGCAGCTCGCGTAAGGAATGCACCGCATTCTCGAAATACGGCGCGAGCTCGCGGCTGCGCTCGAAAAGCTTTTCTTCCTCGAAGACGTCGAGGCTCGCGAGCGCTGCCGCGCACGCGAGCGGATGCCCCGAATAGGTGTAGCCGTGGAAGAACTCGATTGCATTCTCCGGCGCGGCGTTCACGATCCCGTCGTATATCCCTTTGCGCACGACCACGGCGCCCATCGGCACCGCGCCGTTGGTGAGACCTTTCGCGATGCACACCATGTCGGGCACGACCCCGAAAAGACTCGTCGCGAAAGGCGCGCCGACACGTCCGAAACCGGTGATCACCTCGTCGAATATGAGCAGGATGCCGTATTTGTCGCAGATGGCGCGCAGGCGCTCCAGGTAACCTTTGGGCGGCACCAGAACGCCGGTCGATCCCGCCAGCGGCTCGACGATCACCGCAGCGATGTTAGACGCGTCGTGCAGCGCCACGATCCGCGTCTCGAGCTCGTCCGCGAAATGCGCGCCCCACGCAGGCTGGCCGCGCGAGTACGAGTTGTGCTCGAGGTCGTGAGTGTGCGGAAGATGGTCGATGTGCGGCAGCAGGTTGCCGAAAGTCTTGCGGTTGCCGGGAATGCCGCCGACCGACATGCCGCCGAAGTTGACGCCGTGGTAGCCGCGCTCGCGTCCGATGAGCCAGCGGCGTGACGGTTCGCCGCGGGCGCGATGGTAGGCGAGCGCGATCTTCAGCGCAGTATCGACCGCTTCCGATCCGGAATTCGTGAAGAAGGAATAATCGAGGTCGCCGGGCATGAGGTTTTTCAGGCGCTCGGCGACTTTGAAGGGCCCCGGGTGCCCCATCTGGAATGGAGGGGCGTAATCGAGCTCGGCGGCCTGGCGCTGAATCGCTTCGACGATCTTCGGCCTGCAGTGACCGGCGTTGGTGCACCACAGGCCTGAAGTCCCGTCGAGCACCTTGCGTCCGTCATCGGCGATGAAGTGCATGTCGCGTGCGGAGACGAGCATGCGAGGCGCTTTCTTGAACTGCCGGTTTGCCGTGAAAGGCATCCAGAACGGGGCGGGCGCGTCGTCTTCGGGATTCATTCGGGAGTCCAGACTGGGAAACGAGTATTGTGCCAGCGGTGCGCGGTCGCGGCCACTGCACGCAGGGCAATCGCGCGCGACGGGTGCTATATTCGGCCACCGTCTGAAGCCCGCAGAGTCCCAGGAACATGCCACGCGCCCTCGTCTGTCTCACCTTCGATTTCGACGCGATCTCCGGATGGATTGCGCGCGGGATGACTTCGCCGGGCCCGATCTCGCGCGGGGAGTTCGGACCTCACGTCGGCGTTCCGCGCATCCTCGATCTCCTGAAACGTCACGAGGTGCCGAGCTCGTGGTACATCCCCGGGCACA
>JAQGMV010000049.1 GCA_028292225.1 Betaproteobacteria bacterium | reverse complement strand
GTGCAGGACGCGGCATCGCTCATGGGCGAGCTCGACGTCAGCGCGCTGCCGATCGGGACCGCGGACGAGCTCAAGGGCGTCATCACCGACCGTGACATCCTGTACCGCGTCGTCGCGGAAGGCAAAGACCCGCGGCGAACCCAGGTGCTTCAGGTCGCCACGAAGACCATCTTCAGCGTAAAGCCCGAAGATCCGATCGCTGCTGCGATGGACCTGATGGCTTCACAGAACGTGCGCCGCCTGCCGGTGCTCGATGACGCGCAGCGCGTGATCGGCTGGATCACGCTGTCCGATCTGTCACGGCACCTCCTGGTGGAGAGCGAGGTGATGCAGGGGGCGTTGAAGGCGCTGACCGACACCGTCGACGTCGCCGCGAAGCAGTAAATCGGGGACAGACCCCGATTTCGCAGGCCCGAAATCGGGGTCTGTCCCCGATTATCGATTGTCTTATTCCACTGCCAGGTAGAACCGCTGCTCCAGAGAGCGGGTGAGGTCTTTCGGCAGCTGAAGCCTCGCAGCGAGATACTTCAGGTACTGCCGGTTGACGAGCTTGCGCCGGTCTACGGCGAGCAGTGACGCGGCGTAGACCAGCGCACCCGTCTGGACGTCCTTCGCTCCGGCGAGCGTTTGTGCGAGGGGCGCGGGCCGCGCGAATGCGGCGTCGAGCAGCGCGCGATGGGCTCCAGCGGCGTTGAGCGCGACCAGCGCGGCCTCGACGCGGCGCTTGCCGTCGGCAGTGCCGTCCGCCTGCGCGGCCGCGATGAGCGCGTGCAGCAGCAGGCTCACCTGCGCAGCGTCGAGCTTCTGCAGGTCGATTTTGAAAGGCACGAGCAACTGCTGGCGGTTGCGCAGCCAGTCGATCAGCACTTTAGCGGCGAGGATTTCGACGATGCTTTCGTCGTGGTCGTCCGGGCCCGCCGGACGCGCGGCTTGCTCGGCTTGTGCTTCCGCTGTGGGTGCGTTTTCGGTCATTGGGATCGGGCGGAGCGGGGCGCGAGCACCGCTTCGATCTGGTTCAGAAGCTGTGAGAAATCGATCGGTTTCGCGTGGTAATCGTCGCATCCGGCCGCGAGCGCTTTCTCGCGGTCGCCGGCCATGGCGTGAGCGGTCAGGGCGATGATCCTGATGTCCTTCGTCGCTTCGTCCGCTTTCAAGGTCTGCGCCACCGTCCAACCGTCCATCACGGGCAGGTTCATGTCGAGCAGCATGAGGTCGGGCTTTCCGGAGCGCGCTTTGTCCAGCCCGTCCTGTCCGTCCTGCGCGATCGCGACTTCGTAACCGCGTCGCTTCAACCGCCGCGACAGGAAATCCCAGATCTCCTGGTGGTCTTCAACGAGCAATATCGTGGCCATTCGTCTTTCTCCTTTACCCGTTCTCGACGCTCTCCGGACGCACGCGCCACGCGGCAGCGTGCGTCGGACGGAGCGCGTCGTTCTCCTTTACCCGTTTTCGGCGCTCGAAGGGCCACGCTGCTGCACGGGCAGCTTGCGCAGTACGGACAGGAGCGCCTGGGCGGGGTCGTGCTCGGTATTGATGATCTGCTGCACGCGGCCTTCGAGGCGCCTGCACTCTTCTGGTGTGAGATTCTGGCCGCCGAATGCGACGACGGGCACTTCCTGGCATTCGGTGCGCCTGCGAAGCTCGCGGATGACCGCGAGCGCATCGGTATCCGGCATCTCGAGATCGACCAGGACGAGTGAAGGGCAGTTGGGCGCGAGCTGCTCGAAGAAGCTCTCGGCGTCGCGCGCCTGCGCCACTGCCCAGCCTTCGCGCTGGAGGAGCTCGCACAACGCCGCCGAAGTGCCCGCATCGTCGACGAGCACCAGTGCGAGCGGCGCGGCGCTCGCGGCGCGGTAACGCTCGAGCACTTTCTTCAGCCGCTGCCACTGTATGGGCTTGGTGAGGTAGTCTGCCGCGCCGAGCGAGAACGCGAGCCCCTTCTCCTGCACGATCGTGGTCATGATCACCGGAATGTCGGCGACGTCGGCGTCGGCCTTGAGCGTCGAGAGCACCGCCCAGCCGTCCATGTGCGGCATCATCACGTCGAGCAGGATCGCACGCGGCTTGAGTGTACGCGCCAGCGTGATGCCGGATGGGCCGTCGCCCGCAGTCTGCACCGCGTAACCCTCGCGCGTGAGGAACCGGGAAAGCAGTGCCCGCGCATTCGGGTCGTCGTCGATGACGAGCACGACGTTGGCGCCGGTGCGCGCAGCCGCGTCGATCGCAGGGTCCACGGCGGCTTCAGCTTCGAACGGGTGAGCGGGATCCGCCGGCAGCCGAAGCTCGAACACCGTGCCTTTTCCGGGCTCGCTTTCGACGCCGATTTTTCCCCCCAGCATCGAAGCGAAGGCGCGCGTGATGGAAAGCCCGAGCCCGGTGCCGCCGAAGCGCCGCGTGGTCGACGCGTCGGCCTGGGTGAAGCGCTGGAAGAGCTTCGCGACCTGCTCGGCGGACATCCCGATACCGCTGTCGGCGACGCGAAAGACGAGCGTCGCGGCATCGTCGGCCCCTACACGGACGACTTCGAGCCGCACCGTTCCGCCCTCGGTGAACTTCGCGGCATTGCTCAGCAGGTTGATGAGACACTGGCGCACTTTCACCGGGTCCGAATGCATGCGCCCGACGTCGGGGGCGCATTTCACCACGAGCTTGTTTTCCTTTTTCGCGACGAGCGCTTCGACCGTGGCGGCGAGCTCGCCGACGAGCTGCGCGACGTCGAAGTCCTCGAAATGCACCTCCATCTTGCCGGCTTCGATCTTGGAGATGTCGAGCACGTCGTTGATGAGCGTAAGCAGGTGCCGCGCATTGCTGTTGATCTTGCGCAGGTCATCCAGCATCTCGGTGAGGCCCTTGTCCTCGGCTTCCTCTTCGAGCATCTCGCCGTAGCCGATGACCGCGGTGAGCGGAGTGCGCAGCTCGTGGCTCATGTTCGCGATGAACTGGCTTTTTGCCCGATTCGCTTCTTCGGCGTCGTCCTTCGCCGCGGCGAGATCGCGCTCGTACTGCTTGCGCTGCGTGATGTCGCGAACGTAAGCGGTGAAGTAAGGCGCGCTGTGGATGGAGGTCGAGGTGATCGCGAGCTCGACCGGAAAGCGCGTGCCGTCGCGGCGCACCGCGTCGATCTCGATGCGCCTGCCGAGGAGGCGTCCCTGGCCGGTCTCGAGGAACCGCGTGATACCCGCATAATGCCGCGCCCGATGCTCCTCCGGAATGATGAGCTCGGGAAGCGCCTTGCCGAGGACTTCGTCGCGCATGTAGCCGAAGGTGCGCTCCGCGGCGGCGTTCCATTCGATGATGCGGCTGTCGGCGGTGATCGAGATGATGCAGTCGATCGCGGTCTCGAGGATCGCGCCCTTGAGCGATTCGCTTTCGCGCAGCTCTTCTTCTGCGCGCTTGCGCCGCAGGAACTGGCCGATCTGCTGGCCGAGCGTTGCGATGCTTTCGAGAAAATCGTCGTCGAAGTGCTGCCAGCGCCGGCTGAAGAATTCCATCACCCCGACGGTGCGCGTGCCGCTCTTCAGCGGAAACGCGAACGCGGAACGCAGCCCCGCTGCCGCTACGGCATCACGCCGTACGAAGGTTTCGTCGGCCGCGGCGTTTGCGACGTGGGCCGGCGCTTCGGTGTTCCACACGCGGCCGGGAAGGCCGGTGCCGCGCTCGAAAGTGAGCTCGCGCAAGCTGTCGAGGAAAGGTTGACCCACTTCAGGGCCGAGCCACGACGCCGAATAGCGCAGCATGCCGGCGATTTCATCGACTTCCCAGAACATCGCGACGTGCCAGCCGAGCGCCGAACCGATCGCGCCGAGCACCTGTGAGAGCGCCGTATGCAGGTCGGATGAACCCGCGAGGATGCGGCTGACGCTGATCTGCACGCCGAGACGCTTACGCGCCTGTCCGCGATTGGCGGTGTCCTGAAAAGTGATGACGCTGCCGGTGACCACTTTCTGGTCGAACACCGGGAACGCCGAATACTCCGCGTTGAAGAAAGTGCCGTCCTTGCGCCAGAGCATCTCGTTGTCGAGCTGCACCGGGCGCCCCGTCTCCAGCGTCTGCAGGAGCGGGCACGCAGGCTCCGGGTAAGGCGTGCCGTCGGGATAGGTGTGGTGGATGAGCGTGTGCATGTTCTCGCCCAGCACCTCGTCGTGCGTGTAGCCGAGCATCTCGAGCGCGGCCTTGTTGATGAAGGTGCAGCGACCGGTCGCGTCTACACCATAGACGCCGATCTCGATCGCATTGAGGATGGCATTGATCTCGGCCGCAGCATGCATGACGCGTGCTAAGCACGCGTCATGCCGTTGTACGCCAAGGAGGGAAACTGCCGGGGCGATGAAGCCAGGCGGGCACAAAACGCCCGCAGCCGCGGCTCGGTGAACGCCCGGGAGGGAAACCATGGGTTTCCCCCGGAGTCGTTCACCGCCCGCTTCAAAGCGTCCCTCGAGGACGCTTTAAAGCTTTTTCAGCTCTGCGAGGAGCTCGGGGCTTTCCGGGATGGTGCCCTGCGCGTATTCCTTCGACCAGCGGATCTTGCCTTCACCGTCGACGATGAACGCGGAGCGCTTGTCCATGCCGCGCTCGTCATTGAACACGCCGTAGGCCTGACCGACCGCGCCGTGAGGCCAGTAGTCGGAAAGCAGGGGGAAAGGAATGCCGCCGAGTTGCTCGGCCCAGACCTTCAGGCTGGGAACGGTGTCGGCGCTGATCTGGAGGATCTCGACATTCAGCTTCTTGAATTCTTCGAGGTTCGCACGGAACCCCTGGACTTGATTCTTTCAGCCACCGGTGAAAGCGAAAGGAAGAAACGACACGACCGTGGGACGGCCGCGGAAGCTGGAGAGCGAGACTTTCTCGCCGTTGTGCGACGCGAGCGAGAAGTCAGGCGCTGTGGTGCCTGGTTGTAATGCCATTTGGAATTCTCCTTCTTGAGAGACGGCAAAGCCGTTAGCGGAGAATACGACAAACCGGAGCAGTGACAAAGCGTGCGGGGCGTCGCTCCATTTGCCCCGGCCGGCCGGGGCGCCTAGACTGGCCCTTCCCACTCGTGAGGAGATCCGTCATGACGTCACACCGTATGAAAGGCTGCTCGAGGTTTCTCGGCCTGCTGCTCGCGCTTCTCGCGCTTCCGGTCTGTGCAGGTACGGCACGCGTCTACGTGACCAACAGCGCGGGCGACAACGTTCACGTGATCGATCCGGCGACGAACAAAGTCGTCCAGGTCATCAAAGGGGTCGAAGCGGCGCACGGGGTCGGTTTCTCACCCGACGGCAAGCGCGTCTATCTGAGCAACGAAGCGGATGCGACGCTCGACGTGATCGAACAGTCGAGCGGCAGGGTCCTGAAGAAGATTCCCCTCAGCGGCCGGCCCAACAATCTTGCGGTGACGAACGACGGCAGGCGCGTGGTGGTCGCGATCACCGAGCCCGGCGGGCTCGACATCATCGACGTGACCGCGCAGAAGCGCAGCAAGACCGTCCCGATGAACAGCCGCATGCATAACACCTACGTCACGCCCGACGGCAAGTACGCGGTGTCGGGCTCGGTTCGCGGCAAATTCCTGAACGTGGTCGATCTGAAGACCGAGCAGACTGCGTGGGAAATCCCGTTCGACGGCGGTGTGCGCCCGATGGCGATCGAAGCGAAGCCCGACGGCTCCACCGCCCGGATCTTCGCGCAGCTTTCCAATCTCCACGGTTTCGCGGTGGTGGATTTCGATACACACAAGGAAGTCATGCGGATCAAATTTCCCGATGAGCCGAACGGCTACGGCGCCGTGGAAGGCCGCGTCGGTGCGGGCGTGCCTTCGCACGGCATCGGCATCGCGCCGGATGGCAAGACCCTGTGGGCCAACAGCCACGTCGCGAACGGCGTGTTCGTCTATGCGCTGCCGGACCTGAAGCTGCTGGGACACGCTGCGCTTCCCGACCTGCGGCTGGCCGGGCGCGATCCGATCGGGGCGATTCCCGATTGGCTCACTTTCTCGCCGGACAGCAAGACCGTCTACGTCGGCAATTCGACGTTCAACTCGGTGACGGCGATCGACGTCGCGACGAGGAAAGCGGTGGCTACGATCCCGGTCGGGCAGGTGCCCAAGCGGATGAATACGCTCGTCATGCGCTGACGGCGACGGTCATTTTGCCAGCCTCGCGATGACGGAGCGGTCAGCGCCCGCCGTTCACCCACTGCGCCAGGATCTTCCACTCAGGGTCGTCCCTGCTCGGGAATTGCCGGCCGCCTGAATGGTAGGCGTGACCGCCGGCCTGCGGTGCGAGCGGCCGCGTCAGCAGCAGGCTCGCGTCGGTGTTGCCCGGGACGACGAGGTGCGAGACGACCTGGAAGTTCTTGCGCGACTGCTCTTCGGTCCAGAACGTGCTGCCCGGCGCGAGCTTCTCGAGCTTGAACGCGCTGTTGCTGTCGGAGTGGCAGACGTAGCAGCGCACGTGGTCGGGCCGCTTCTTCAGGAAGACCGGCTCGACGCGAGTCTTGAAAAATTCGTAGTCGAGCGCCTTGTCCGCTGCGTGGACAGGCGCCGCGAGCAGCGTTGCCGCCGCCATTGCCATTCCCAGACGATGAGACATGGTCCCCTCCTTGAGTCCGACGGTTAACGCACTACAGCTTATGGCTCCTTTTAGCATAGGGGGCCGCGGGCGGCCATCGCCGGCGGGGCACGCCGAAATCGCGAATAAGGGCAAATTACCTCTTCATCTCCGGGCACCGCGTCGTGCAAGCCGGGCCGAGAATACGCCTCACATCGAGGACCGGGACCGGCAGACAACCCGCACCGCAGAGTGCACTTGCCGGCGTTCTTTGAACAAAGAAAAAGCGAGCACGAAAAGTGTATACGCGGATAAACAGGGAAAGCGGCCACAGAGCGGGCCGGTTCGTACAGCGCTGGGGAATCCTGCTGATCGCGGGTGTGCTGCTTTGCGGCGCGTGGGCCTACCTCACCGTAGCGTTCACCGAACAGAAGCAGCACCTGCTCGCAGAGCGCCAGCGCGAGCTCGCACAGCTCAACAGCGCGGTCACATTGCAGAGCTCGGGGCTGCTGAAGCTCGCGGAAACCCATCTGCGAACGCTCGACCGGTTCTTGCAGGCCAACCCGAGGACCAATCCGCGGACGGATCCGCATTTCGTCGCCCTGGCGGACATGCTGCGCAAGTCCTCCAACGGCCTCATCGAGCTTCGCATGGTGTCGGTCGACGGCAAGCTCTTCTACATCCCGCCGCCCGAAGGCAGATCATCCGGCGACGTCAGCGACAAGGCGTACTTCAAGGCGCAGCTCGCGCCTTCAGGCCAGAATCTCTACATCGGCGACCCGGTGCAAAGCCGCGTCACCGGCAGGTGGGGCATACCGATATCGTGGCGCCTCGAGGCGCCTGTGTCCGGAATGCTCGTCATGTTCGCCGGCATAGAGCTCGAGCGCCTGTTCGTGATGTACGAGAAGCTGAGGCTGAAGCCCGCGGGCACGATCACACTCATCAACGACAAAGGCATCGTGCTCTCACGCACGCCGCCGGACCCGGCGCTGATCGGCAAGAACATCCTGACCAAGGCCGGTTTCGCGAAGGAATACGGCGCCAAGGCGCACGACGCATTCATATCCGACGGTAGCTTGAGCGACGGCGTCAAACGCGTGGTCAGTTACGAGCGTCTCGACGAGTATCCGGTGACCGTGCTCGTCACCGAAGACGTGCAGGATGTGCTCGCGCCGTATTACGGACGGCGCAATGTCACGCTGACGGTCAGCGCCGGGGTCACGGTGGCGCTGCTTCTCCTCGCGTTTTTCCTGCAGCGGTTCCTGCGCGCGCTGAATGCCGCCCAGAAGGATCTCGAACACGCCGCGCGGATAGACAGCCTCACGGGGACTTTGAGCCGCCGGACCTTTCTCGAGATCGGATCGCGCGAATTCAGCCGCGCCCACCGTTACGAGCGCCCGACGGTCGTTCTCGCGCTCGACATCGACCTCTTCAAGAAGGTGAACGATACCTACGGCCACGGCAAAGGCGACGCGGTGTTGCGCGAGTGTTGCGCCGCGTGGCTCACGGTGCTGCGCGAACAGGATTATCTCGGACGCCTGGGCGGCGAGGAATTCTGCGCCATCCTTCCCGAGACCGGCCTCGAAGGCGCGTGGCACGTCGCGGACCGCCTGCGTCAGGTGACCGCCAAGCTTCGTTTCGCGGGCGAGTATGCGGAGTTCGGCGTGACGGTGAGCATCGGCATGGCGACATTCACCGCGGCGGACCACCAGCTCTCGCATGTCATGGAGCGCGCCGACAAGGCGCTGTATCTCGCCAAGAAACAGGGGCGCAACCGCGTCGAGACGGTCGAGCCGCCCGCAGTGCTCGTGATGCCTGAGATGGCTTTCAGCTGACCAACATCCCCCGCCTTGAGCTGATACCGCGCGCCTAAGGCGGGAAAAGCACGGGCTTTGTGGGCCTGATACGTCGCTGGCGCGCGTCTCCGACACGCTATTCTGGTATCGCATTGTCGAGCACTCTCACAGGAGCCTCTCCGCCGTCGCTTGATGACGGGCGCAGACAGACCCCACGCGCAGGAAATGGAACCCACATCGCACCCAGTGCCGGCGCCGGCACCCCATGACTCCGCCGTAACCCGGTTCGGCGACGGCGTTGGCGCGGGTCTGCCTGCCGGCGCAGGGCGGGGCCTCGGCATGCACTACGCAATCATTGCAGTCAGCCTCGTGCTGATCGGTGCGATCTGGGGCGCGGCCGCCATGCAGGCGCAGCGCGAACGGCAGAGTGCGATCGACACGACGAACCGCCAGAATTCCAATCTCGCCATCGCTTTCGAGGAACACACGGTTCGAACCCTGAGGGGTGTCGATGCCGCCGTGCTGTTCATCGCGCACGAGTTCGAGCGGTCCGGCACCCGCGTCGACATCGGTAAATTCGTCGAGGATGGGCTCATCGACGGCAGCCTGTTCACCAACCTCGTCATCGTCGACGAGCGCGGCAACCTCGTGAGCAGCAGCCAGGCGCTGCGTCCGCTGAATATCGCCGACCGCGACTACTTCAAGGCCCACGCGCTCGAGCGCTCGGGCGAGTTCCTCATCGGCAAGCCCGTCCTGAGCCGTACTTACGGCAACTGGGCGATTCCCATGTCGCGCCGTATCACCAGGCCTGACGGCAGCTTCGGCGGCATCGTCCTCGCACTGATCGACCCGAATTATTTCCTCCGGTTTTATGAAAAGACAGACCTTGGGGATCACGGAGTCGTCCTCCTCGTCGGGCGCGACGGCGTCGTGCGCGCGCGCCGCGCCGGGAATGTCGCGACGATGGGCGCCGACATGTCGCAGTCGGCGCTGCTCGACGCGATGGCAACGGCGGCGAACGGCAACTTTCTCAGCCTCGGCCACATGGAGGGGGTACCCCGCTATCAGAGCTTTCGCACGCTGTCCCTGTACCCTCTCGCGGTCGCGGTCGGCGTCTCGAAAGAGGAGGTGCTTGCGGAGTTTTCGAGAAACCGCATCCACTATTACTCGGCAGCGACGATCTTCAGCGTCATTGTTGCGCTGTTCAGCGTTCTGCTCATTGTCGTCCTGCGCCGCCAGAATCGCGCGCTCGAGGCGCTCTCCGCCAGCGAGACGCAGTTTCGCGCGACCTTCGAGCAGGCCGCGATCGGCATCACGCACACCGCGCCGTCAGAGCGTTTCCTGCGCGTGAACGAGAAGCTCTGCCAGATGGTCGGCTACACGCGCGAGGAGCTTCTGACCATGACGATCCACGATCTGTCCCATCCGGACGACAGGGGCCGGGGCCGGGCGAACCGGCATCGACTGATCGCCGGAGAGATATCGACCATCGCCATCGAGCGGCGGTGCGTGTGCAAGGACGGAAGCGTCATATGGCTGAACCGTACCATCTCGATGGTGCGCGAGCCCACGGGCGAGCCCGCCTACTTCATCCGGGTGATGGAGGACATCACCGGACGCAAAAGTCTCGAACACGCGCTCCAGCACCTCGCCGATCACGACCGGCTGACCGGTCTGCCGAACCGGGGGCTCATCCACGACCGTTTGAAGCACGCCGTCGATCAGGCGGCGCGCAGAAACTGGATCGTGGGCGTCATGTTCATCGACCTGGACCGCTTCAAGATGGTCAACGACACGCTCGGCCATACGATGGGCGATCGCCTGCTCCAGCTCGTCGCGGCACGCCTGCGCGATTGCGTGCGCATCGACGATACCGTCGGCCGGCTGGGCGGAGACGAGTTCGCCATCGTCCTGACCGAGCTCGCGAACGTACACGACGCCGAGCTCGTCGCGCAGAAGATCCTGGACGCGCTCGGTGCTCCGCTCGACCTCGACGGGCACGAGGCTTTCGTCAGTGCGAGCATCGGAATCGCGATCTATCCTCAGGACGGCGCCAGCGCGGATACGCTGATCATGAACGCCGACGCCGCCATGTACCGGGCCAAGGCACAGGGCAAGAATAACTACCAGCTCTACGCCGCCGCGATGAACGAGCAGGCGGGCGAACGATTGCAGATGGAAAACAGCCTGCGCCACGCGGTCGACCGCGGGGAGTTTGTGCTGTACTTCCAGCCGAAGGCAAACCTGCGCACCGGCGCGATCGCCGGGGTCGAAGCCCTGCTGCGCTGGAATCGTCCGTCAGGGGAGCTCGTGCCGCCCGCGGAGTTCATCCCGCTGCTCGAAGAATCGGGATTGATCGTGCCTGTCGGCGAATGGGTGCTGCGCGCCGCATGCGTCCAGATTCGCGCCTGGGCTGCTGACGGCGTCGCGGACGTGCCGATCGCAGTCAACCTGTCTGCGCGGCAGTTTCAGCAGCAGGACATCGCGGAGGTCGTCCGCCGTGCGCTCGCCGACTACGACGTGCCGCCGCACCTGATCGAGCTCGAGATCACCGAGAGCGCGGCCATGCACAACGCCGAAGCGGCATCGACGGCGCTGAGCATGCTCAAGTCGCTCGGCGTGCGAATCGCCATCGATGACTTCGGCACCGGATATTCGAGCCTGAGCTATCTCAAACGCTTTCCGATCGACTGCCTGAAGATCGACCGATCGTTCATCGCCGACATCATCGAAGATCTCGAGTATGCCTCCATCGCGCAGGCGGTGATCACGCTCGCCCACGCGCTCGGACTGAACGTAGTGGCCGAAGGCGTCGAGAACGAGCAGCAGGCCGAATTTCTGGCAGCCCACGGCTGCGACGAGATGCAGGGCTATTACTTCGCCAGGCCGATGCCCGCGGATGAATGCACGCAGGTGCTGAAGAGGCACCTGCAGCCGGCCGCACGCGATGACGATCACCTGACGGATACGCCGCCGCGACTCGTCGCCTAAGGGGCAGCTTCGTTTGTGCGCTGGCCTGCGCACTCATGCCGTTGCGGGCAGGCGCTGCCGACGGTCCCGCCTTGCGCCTTGGCCACTTTCCGAACATCACGCACGCGCAGGCGGTGTACGCGCGCGCCACCGGCGACTTCGAAAAGGAGACTGCAATCCGCGGGAGGTCACCGCGGATGACCCGCTCCACAGCGAGTACGAATCGGAGGACTCTGCAACAGCACCGGAGTAAGCTGTTTCACGATCTACTCTCGTACAGATCCCATGCAAACCGACGAACGCATCGGAGCCCGGCTGACGCCGGACGGCTGCTTGTTCCGAGTGTGGGCTCCGCATGCGGAGCAGGTGTCGGTACTGATTCAGGATGGTCCGGCGTGGGACGTCGGCGATGCTGAAGTCGAGCAGGCGCTCGTGAAGAGCGGGGATTTCTGGACCGGAACCGTGCCGGGCGTGCGGGCACAGGCGCTATACCGCGTCCGGATCAGGCATCCCGGAGGGGTCAAACAGGCGCTCGATCCGGCAGCACGGGACGTACTCAGCTCGGACCTGACGCGATCGGATCCGGGCAGCTACAACGCCTCGGTCGTGGTCGGGCCCGAGGCAACTTCATGGACTCCGTTCACGACGCCGCGGTTCGAGAACTTCATCATCTATCAGTTCCATATCGGCAGCTTTGCCGGTCGCGGCGACGATCTGAACAAGTCGTGGTCGACCTTCCAGGACGTCGAGAGCAAGCTTTCCTACATCCGGGAAATGGGCTTCAACTGCATCCAGCCGCTGCCGGTCCACGAGTTTGCGATGGACCGATCGTGGGGCTACAACCCGGCTTCGTTCTTCGCACCCGAGTCGTCCTACGGCTCACCGGATGACCTGGCCCATCTTGCCGACGCCGCCCATCGGGCTGGTCTGGCCGTTATCTTCGACGTCGTTTACAACCACGCAGGCCCGGGCGACAACGTCCTCTGGGAATATGACGGCTACACGAACGAGGGCGGCATCTACTTCGAAGGCGGTATGTCGACCGATTGGGGGCGCGGGCCCGCCTGGTGGAAGCGCGAAGTGCAGGACTTCTTCTATCAGAACGCCCGGATGTTCTTCGAGGACTACCGTGCCGACGGGCTGCGCTTCGACGTAACGACGCAGATCAACGGCGAGCATCTGAGACTGGCCATCGATCGAGTTCGGCGCGATTTCCCTGACAAGTACCTGATCGCCGAGCACCTGCCGGACGACCCATGGATCGTGAATACGGGCCGATTCTGCGCGACCTGGCATGCCGACTCACACCACGAATGTCAGCGGGCGCTCGCCGGACAGGACCCGTTGAACAAGGTGAAGGCGTTCCTCGGCTGGGACAGCTACGAGCGGAGCTGGAACCTCGTCAAATACACGCTGGGCTCGCACGATGACGTGGGCGACCAGGACAACGGCAACGCCGAAGCCGGGCTTAGCGACTGGGACAAACGGCACCGCTATTTCGTCGATCAGCTCGGCGGTCGTGAGGATTGGCACGCACGGGCAAAGTGCCGGCTGGCGTGGGCGCTCAATGTCGCGATGCCCGGCACCCCGATGATGTTCATGGGCTCCGAGTGCCACATGGCCTCACCGCACGTGGCGTGGGGCTACTGGCATGACGGCGAGGATCAACGCGGCGATCACCGCTTCGACTGGAGCATTGCGGGCGATCCGATCGGCATCGGCATGCGCCGCGCCGTCGCCGCCTGCAATGCAGTCCGCTGGCAAAACCCCGCAATGCGATCCGAGTCGCTGAGCATCACGCACGAAGATCACACGAACCAGGTGCTCGGCTTCGTCAGGCAGTCCGATGACAATATCGTCCTGACGATCGTGAACCTCGGCGAGCAGAATTTCACGGGGCATGGTTACGGCGTGCACACCGGCGGCCGTAGCGGGCAATGGACACAGATTCTATGCACGCAGGACGCCGAGTTCGGCGGATGGGACGGCGCCTCCAACGCGTTTTACGAGCCCTGGACTCAGGGCGACGGCTTTTTGTACATGAATCTGCCCAAGTGGAGCGTCGTGATGTTCCGGTTGCGACGGTAGCGTGTGGGAGGTCGCGGCCTTGGCAGAAATAACTTGCGCGCGGGTTATCGCAACTCGCCGCGCGGGGCGCCTCCGATCCTTCGCATCCGGACAATGCTCTATTTGAAGTGTGGTGCGACCCGCCAAATTGCGCCAAAACAGTGATCGCGCGCACCAATGCGAAGCCGCATCCCGATGCGCGTGAGCGCGGGCCGAAGGTGTGAGACGATCGGCGCAGGTTGGTGCGGTTCTTGCCTGAGCCGCGGGCCTTTGGACACGCGACGCTGCGCTCTTCGCGCACGCTCGCCCCAGACTTTGCACGACGGGCGACTCGCCCGACCCCAACGCACAAGACAGGAAGGGCAATGACTCGCTCGACGGTAACCGTTCTTCGTTTGCTCGCACTCTCCGCGCTCACTGCTTTCGCCGGCGTCGCTGCCGGTCAGGATTATCCGCAACGGCCGGTGCGGTTCGTGATTCCCGTCCCGCCGGGCGGAGCGACGGACGGACTGGCGCGCATACTCGGCCAGAAGCTGACCGGGGCATGGGGCCAGCAGATGGTCATAGACAACCGCCCGGGCGCGGGCGGCAACATCGCGGCGGACATCGTGGCCCACACGCCGCCCGACGGGCACACTTTGATCATGGTCGGCTTATGGCACGCGGCAAACCTGAGCCTGTTTCCCAAGCTCAGCTACCATCCGCTGCGAAGCTTCGCGCCGATCACGCAGGTCGTGGCTATCGATACCTTTCTCGTCGCGCACCCGTCGGTCCCGGTCCGCAACGTGAAAGAGCTGATCGCTCTGGCGCGGGCGCAGCCCGGCGTGCTCAATTATGCGTCCGGGGGCAACGGCAGCTCGCCTCACATGGCCATGGAATTGTTCAAGAGCATGACCAACGTCAATATTGTTCATGTACCGTACAAGGGAACCGAATCTGTCATCGGCCTCCTGCGCGGCGAGACGGCGATGATCTTCGAGAACCTCATTTCCGTCGGCGCACACGTAAAAACGGGCAAGCTGAAGGTGCTCGCCGTCGGCAGCGCCAAACGATCGGCATCGATGCCCGAGGTGCCGACCGTCGCGGAGTCCGGCGTACCGGGCTATGAAATCTCGCTGTGGTTCGGCATGCTGGGCCCCGCAGGCATGCCCGCGGCGCTGGTCTCGAAGATCCAGCGGGACGTCTCAGGCGTTCTCAAGATGCCTGACGTCAGGGAGCGGCTCGCCACTCTCGCAGCAGACCCGGTCGGCAGTACGCCGGACGCGTTCGAGGCGCTGATCAGATCGGAGATCACGAAGTGGGAGAAGGTGGTACGCAGTGCCGGACTCAAAGTCGATTAAGGGAGTGAGCATCATCGGACAGCTAGCCGGGAAAGTCGCAGTTATCACGGGGGCCTCCAGCGAAAAGGGCATCGGCAGCGCGATCGCGACGCGTTATGCGCAGGAGGGTGCCTCGATACTTCTCGTCGCAGAGGGAACGGTGGAGCGTCTCGAGCAGGTGCAGCGTGAATGTGCGAGCCTGCCCGGTGCGGGCCGCATCGAATACCGCGTGTTCGACCTCGCGCAGCGCGGCGCTGCGGAGCGCATGATTGAGGAGGCGGCCCGGCTGTTTGGCCGCATCGACGTGCTCGTGAACAATGCCGCCATACGCGCCGCGTACGATTTCGGCGACTACACGCGCGACGTGTTCGACAAGATGATCGCGGTCAATCTCGCGGCGCCTTTTTTCGCGAGTCAGGCGGTGCTTCCGATCATGCGCAAGCAGGGCGGCGGACGCATCATAAACATCGCCAGCCAGATGGCCAAGGTCACCTATTCACAGCGCGGGCTTTACGGACTGACCAAGGCCGCACTCGTTCATCTGACGAAGTCCATCGCCTATGAAGTCGGCCATGAAAACATCATGGTCAACTCAATCAGCCCGGGGCCGATCCGGACGCAGTTCACCATCGACCGGGAGGCGAAAGACCCCGGAGAGTGGCAGCGGCGGGTCAAGAGCTACGTGCCGATAGGGCGGCTCGGGGAGCCCGAAGAAATCGCAGATGTTGCGGTTTTTCTCGCTTCGACGAAGGCCACCTTCCTCCAGGGGGAGGACATCTGCATCGACGGCGGCTATACGTCGCATTGAGCCGGACTGGCGCCCGCTGCTGGGGCCGCGGGTCCTACCGCGAGCGCTGCCCCACTTCATTCTCAAGCGCACCGCCGTTGAGGTATGCCTCGAGGTTACGCAGGAAGAGCTCGACTCCCCGACTGTAGTTGCCCGACGACGCAGTGGAATCGTGCGGCGTGACGATGGCGTTCGGCAGCGACCACAGCGGCGAGTGGGGCGGCAGCGGCTCGGTAGCGAACACGTCCAGGTAAGCGCCCCTGATGCGATTGCAGGCAAGCGCATCGATCAGCGCGGGCTCGTCGACGACTTCACCCCGCGAGACATTGACCAGGCCGGCGTGACCCGGCATCAGCGCGAGGCGCCGCGCATCGATCAGCCCCCGCGTCTCCGGCGTCAGCGGGCACGCGAGCACGAGCCAGTCGCAATGCGGCAATAAAACGTCGAGCTCGGCTATCGGGCGCATCTCGTCGAAATGCTCGAGCGGGCTCGCCTGGCGGCGCACGCCGATCGTGCGTACGTCCATGGCCTGCAGCGCTCGCGCAATGATCTTCCCGATCTGTCCCACGCCGACGATCACCGCCACCTGGCCCGACAGATCGCGAGGGTGCTCAGCGGGCGCTTGCGGCGCCCACTCGCGTCTGTGCTGTGCGCGTGTCCAGTGCGGGAAGCCGCGCGCAAGCATCAACAATCCCGTCACCGCGGTCAGTGCGACCGGCGCTGCGTTCGTGCCCGACGACGACGTGAGGCGCACGCCGCGTGTCATCGCCGGACGATAGTGGGTATGGTCCGCGCCGGCCGACACGAGCTG